>JBJFFT010000179.1:0-3951 GCA_051891975.1 Candidatus Spyradenecus sp.
CCCCATCTGGAACCTGCCCCTGCGCCACCCGGTCAACCTGGCCTACGAGGCCGCGACCGCCGACCTGGGCGACATCAATATGATCGACCCCTTCCACCTGGAAGCCTACGGCAAGGCCACCGTCAACTACAACCGCGATGTCGAGGCCTTCCCGCTCTTGCGCGAGATTTGGACCCGTCTGGACAAGGGCGGCGAGTGCCCCTACCGCAGCCCCACCGATATGGGCGTCAACTGCATCTCTGCGGGCATTATCGATGACGAAGTCTGCACCGAGGCCGCACGCCAGGAGATTATCCGCCGCTACTTCCGCCACCTCTCCGATGCCGTGGCCAAGGGCGCCAGCGACAAGCGCCCCGTCGAGCTCGTCGAGCGCCTGATGCGCCAACTGGGGCTGAACCCCGAGGACCGGCCGACCGTGGTGCCTGCCCGCCAGGCTGCGCACGCGGCCTCCCTCTCGCACACCCTCGAAGGCGTGGCCTGTGGCGCGGCCATCGAGTTGCCCGATGGCACGCTCATTCAGGGTAAGAACTCGGCCAACCTCCATGCCGCCGCCGCAACGGTCCTTAACGCTGCCAAGCACCTGGCCGCCATCCCCGACGAGCGCCACCTGCTGGCCCCCGAGACCATCGCTAGCGTCAAGCACATGAAGCAGGGCATCCTCAAGGGCAAATACGGTTCGCTGAACCTCGACGAGACCCTTGTGGCCCTGGCCATCTGCGCGGCCACCGACCCCAATGCCAAGTTGGCCCTCGAGAAGTTGGCCGATCTGCGCGACTGCGAGATGCATCTCTCCCACATGCTCACCCCCGGCGACGAGGCCGGCCTCCGCCGTTTGGGCATCCGTGCCACCAACGACCCGCTCTTCGCCACCGCCGAACTCTTCGTCGATGCCTAAGATGGCCCCGGCCCTCCACCCCGTTGCCCTCACCATCGCCGGCAGCGACAGCGGCGGCGGGGCCGGTATTCAGGCCGACTTGCGTTCCTTCCGCGACTTCGGCATTCACGGCTGCTCGGCCATCACCGCCCTGACCGCCCAAAATCCCCACGGTGTGCGCGCGATTCAGGCCACCGAGCCGGAGATCCTCCGCGCGCAGTTGGAGGCCGTGGCCGAGGACTTCGCCCTGGGTGCGGTGAAGACTGGAATGCTCCTGAACGAGCGCCTGATTACTGTGGTCGCTGACTTCCGCCGTGCCTTGCCCGAAGTGCCGTGGGTGGTCGACCCGGTGATGATTGCCACCTCCGGCGCTCGGCTCCTGGAGCCCGAGGCGATTGCGCGAATGGAGGCCGACCTCCTGCCCTTTGCCACCCTCATCACGCCAAACATCCCCGAGGCGATGGCCCTCTTGGGCGAGGCTGAGGCCCCCGCTAATGTTGCGGCGATGCGCACTCTCGCCGAGCGCCTGGTCGCTCGCCTGGGCGTGCCCGTGCTCCTCAAGGGCGGGCACTTCGCCGAGGCCCCGGCGCTCGACCTGCTGGTCCAGCCCGGGTGCGCGCCCATTGAATTGACCGAGGCCGCCGTTGCCGCGCCCCTCACCACCCACGGTACCGGCTGCGCGCTCTCCTCGGCCATCGCGGCCAACCTCGCGCTGGGGCACGACTTGCCCTCGGCCATTCGCGAGGCCAAGCGCTACATCGTCCACCTCCTCTCCCGGACGCAGTTGGCTGGGCGGGCGGCGGTCTACGCCCAGGTGCCCTTCCAGTCCGAAAGCCGGAGTTAGCGCCTCGTGTCCACCGGCGAGCGATCCCCCACCCCGCCGCGCGCGCAACCTCCGCGCCACGCCACCTTCTACACCTTGCCGTGGTGGCACCTGCGCAACCCCGTCCTGCGATTGCTCCTGCACCTGACGCACCGTCTGGCCGAGCGCCTGATGGGCCTTACGCGCCTCAACCAGCTCTACCGCCAGGCGTTGCAGATTGAGGGAAACGCCTCCTTCCCGCAGCGTATCCTCAACGCCCTGGACCTGCGGGTGCTCTGCGACGAGCCCGATTGCGACCGCATCCCCGTTGGTCAGCCCTTGGTGGTGGTGGCCAACCATCCCTTCGGCGCGGTGGAGGGGTTGGCGCTCCTCGAACTCATCCGCAGCCGGCGCAAGGATGTCAAGGTCCTCGCCAACTACGTCCTCCAACGCATTCCCGAATTGCGCGATGACCTCCTCTTCGTCGACCCCTTCGGTCGGCCCGACTCCGCCGCGCGCAATGTCCAGGCAATGCGTCAGGCGCTCCAGTGGCTCCGGCGCGGCGGCGCGCTCATCATCTTCCCGGCCGGCGAAGTGGCCAGCTTCACCACTCAGAACTTCCAGATCCGCGACCCGGCCTGGCACATCTCCACCCTCACCCTAGTCCGCCGGGCAAATGTGGATGTCACGCTGCTGCCAGCCTTCATCCCCGGCGCGGCCTCCACCTGCTTCCACCTGGCCGGCAAAATCCATCCGCGCCTACGCACCCTCCTGCTGCCGCGCGAGATGTTGCGAATGCAGCACCAAACGATTGAGCTGCGTCTGGGCACCCCCTTCTCCTCGACCGCGCTCTTCAAGCGCTTTGGCTCCGATGCCGAGGTGGTGCGCTACCTGCGCTTCCGCACCTTCCTCCTCGCCGGGCGTGTCCGCTCCACCCGCTTCGAGGAGCGGATGCGCCGCCTGACCCTCGATACCGACGACCGCCCCACCCAGCCCATCATCAACCCCATCACCCCCGAGGAGCTGGAGGCCGAGTGGGCCGCTCTGCCCAGCGACTGCCACCTCTTCTCCGACAATGTCTACGTCCTCTATGCCGCCCAGGGGCGCTTCATCCCCACTGCCCTGCGCGAGATTGGCCGCCTACGCGAGGAGACCTTCCGTGCCGTCGGCGAGGGCACCGGCAAGGATATTGATACCGATGCCTTCGATGATGCCTACTACCAGATTGTCCTCTGGCACAAAGAGCGGCGGGAGATTATCGGCTGCTACCGCCTCGCGCTCTCCGATATGCTCACCGAGGATAGCGGCCCCAACGCCCTCTACACCCGCACCCTCTTCCGCTTCGACGAGAACTTCCTCGGCCGCCTCCCCGGTCCGGCCGTCGAGCTTGGCCGCTCCTTCATTCGCGCGCAGGACCAACGCTCCTTCGCCCCCCTCCTCCTCCTCTGGCGTGGTGTCTTGACCTTCCTGGCTAAGCACCCGCGCTACACCGTCCTCTTTGGCCCGGTGAGCATTTCGCACGACTTCTCCCCCGCCGCGCGCGACCTCCTCCTCACCTACCTGCGCGCCACGGCCTTCGACGCTGCCCTCGCCCATTGGGTCCTCCCCCGTCTGCCCCCCAAGAAGATGCGCTTTGTGGAGTGGAGACACTCCGACTATGCCGACTTCCTCTCCAACGAGAGCGAGGTCAACAACGCTCTGGCCGAGCTGGAGGGCGGTCATCGCGAAATGCCTGTCCTCATCCGACAATACCTCAAGATCGGCGGCAAGATTGTCGCTTTCAATGTCGACCCCGACTTCGGTACCGTTGTCGACGGCCTCATCGTCGTCAACCTCCTGGCCGCACCCCCCAAGAACATCGCGCGCTATATGGGCCCCGAGCTCTACGAGGCCTATCGCCGTGCGCCCCGGGAGCTTCGCTAATGCGCCGTATATTGCCCCTCCTCTTCGCCCTCTTCGCCATTCCCCTCGCCGCTCAGGACCTCGCCCTGCGCATTCAGACCGAGGCCACCTTGCCCCTCTCCATCGCCCAGGAGGTCGACGAAGCCATCGAACGCGCCCAGCAGTGGCTCGAAGCCCAAGGCACCCCCACCAACAATGTGCCCCAGCGCCTCCTCTATCGCTACGCCCTGGCCGACACCTCGCGCCCCTTCACCCTCCACCGCTGCGACCTCCCCCCCCTGCAGGCCGCTATGCCCGAGCCCACACCCCCCGCCGCCCTTACCAACCTCACCGCCGCCCTCACCCAATATCGCCAAGACCCCAAAGCCCTCTT
>JBJFFT010000180.1:0-3938 GCA_051891975.1 Candidatus Spyradenecus sp.
CCTTATGGAACCGTGGGACGGCCCTGCTGCCCTGCTGTTTAGCGACGGCCGCTATGCCGGCGGTATGCTCGACCGCAACGGCCTGCGCCCTGCCCGCTACCTCATCACCGAGGGCGGGCAACTCGTGGTTGCCTCCGAGGCGGGCGTGCTACCCTACGAGGCGGCGGATATAAAGGAAAAGGGGCGGCTGCAGCCGGGCAAAATTCTGCTCGTCGATACGCTCGAGGGCAAAATCCTGCGCGACGAGGAAATCAAGAAAAGCCTTGCGGATGCCAAGCCCTATCGCAACTGGCTCTCGTCGAACCGCATCGAACTGGACGCCCTGAAAAGCGGGCGTAAGGTGGAAAATGCCGTGAGCGACCTGCGGTTGCGCCTCTCGGCTTTCGGATTTACGCGAGAAGACGTAGAGCGCACGCTCGTGCCGATGTGCACCGGCGGCGCAGAGCCTGTGGCATCGATGGGCAACGACACGCCGCCCGCCGTGCTCAGCGGCGAGCCGCAACTCCTGTTCAACTACTTCCGACAGCAGTTCGCGCAGGTGACCAACCCCGCCATCGACCCCATACGCGAGGAACTCGTCATGTCGCTCACGGAATACATCGGCGCGGTGGGCATGAACATTCTCCTGCCCAACGAGGCGCATTGCAAAATGGTGCGCCTGCCGCACCCCGTGCTCAACAACCGCCAGCTCGACCTGCTCTGCAACATTCGCTACAAGGGTTTCAAGACCATTAAGTTGCCCATGCTCTTCGATGCCCACGCCGACAACCCCGAGGAAGCCATGCGCCTTGCGCTCGACGACCTTTGCCAAAAGGCGGCGCAGTCGGTGCACGACGGCGTGAACTATATCATCCTCACCGACCGCGGTATCGATGCCAGCCACGCCGCCATCCCCTCCCTGCTTGCCGTGAGCGCGGTGCACCATCACCTTATTGCCGTGCAGAAGCGCGTGGAGACCGCACTCATCGTGGAGAGCGGCGAAATCCGCGAGGTGATGCACGCCGCCCTGCTCTTGGGCTACGGCGCAAGCGCGATTAACCCCTACATGGCCTTCGCCGTGCTCGACGACCTCGTGCGGCGCGGCGAGGTGCAGATGAACTACGAGACTGCCGAGGCCAACTACATCAAGGCCCTGCGCAAGGGCTTGTATAAGATAATGTCGAAAATGGGCATTTCCACCATTCGCTCCTATCGCGGCGCGAAGATCTTCGAGGCGGTGGGGCTTGGCAAGGATTTGCTCAAAACGTATTTCGGCACGAAGCAGTCGAGCATCGGCGGCATAGGCCTGAAAGAGGTGGCGGCCGATGCCCTGCGCTTCCACCGCGCCGCGTTCTCCGCGCAGCCCAGTCTCAACGCCGCCGCGCTCGGCGAACTTTTGCCCCACGTCGGGCAGTTCTCCTACCGCAAGGACGGCATCGCCCACGCGTGGAATCCCGAAACCATTGCCGCCTTGCAGCTCGCCACTCGCCTGGGCAGTTACAAGAAGTTTAAGGAATTTTCCCGCCTCGCCGACGAGAAGCCCGCGCCGATATTCCTGCGCGACTTCTTTGAGTTCCGCAAGGCGGCCGCGCCCGTGCCCCTCGAGGAGGTGGAGAGCGAGGACGAATTGGTGCGCCGTTTCGTGACGGGCGCAATGTCGTTCGGCGCGATTAGCAAAGAGGCGCACGAGGCCTTGGCACTGGCGATGAACAAACTCGGCACGCGCAGCAACACGGGCGAGGGCGGCGAGGACAGCGACCGCTTCCACGAAACCTTCGACGGCATCTCGCTGTGCAGCAAGACGAAGCAGATTGCCTCCGGCCGCTTCGGCGTTACGGCGGAATATCTCGTGAACGCCGAGGAGATACAGATTAAGGTGGCGCAAGGCGCGAAGCCCGGCGAGGGCGGACAGTTGCCGGGCTATAAGGTGAACGACATCATCGCCCGCACCCGCCACTCCATTCCCGGCATCTCGCTCATATCGCCGCCGCCCCACCACGACATATATTCTATCGAAGACCTCGCGCAACTCATCTTCGACCTCAAGCACCTCAACCCCCGCGCGGCGGTGAGCGTGAAACTGGTGGCGGAGAGCGGTGTGGGCACCATTGCCGCCGGCGTGGCAAAGGCGAAGGCCGACCTCATCGTCATCTCCGGCGCGGAAGGCGGCACGGGCGCGTCGCCCGCATCGTCGATGCGCTACGCGGGCATTCCGCCCGAGATTGGACTGGCAGAGACGCAGCAGACGCTCGTGCTCAACGGCTTGCGCGGCAAGGTGCGCTTGCAGACCGACGGACAAATCAAGACGGGACGCGACATTGTGTCGATGGCATTGCTCGGCGCGGAGGAGTTCGGCTTCGGCACGGCGGTGCTCATCGTGCTGGGTTGCGTGATGATGCGCAAGTGCCACGCCAACACCTGTCCCGTGGGCGTGGCAACGCAAAATCCCGAGTTGCGCGAGCACTTCCGGGGGCACTACGAATATGTGGTAAACTATTTCCGCTTCCTCGCCCGCGAGGTGCGCGAATATCTCTCCGAAATGGGCTTCCGCCGCCTCGACGACATCATAGGCCGCACCGACCTCGTGAGCATCAAACCCTCTGCCGAGGGCAGCAAGACGGCGCTGCTCGACTTTAGCCGCCTGCTCCACCGCGTGGGTGGCAATGCGCCGCTCCACTTCGTGCCGGGCAGCGCAGCCGCAGCAGAGGAGACGGGCATGGATGCCGCGCTCTTCGAAGCCGCCGCGCCGGCGGTGGAGACGCTGCGCGAAATATCGCTCGAATATCCTATTTGCAACACCGACCGCGCCGTAGGCACGCGCCTCGCCGGTGCGGTGGCCTTGCGCCACGGTGCCGACGGACTGCCCGATGGCACGGTGACCGTGAACTTTAAGGGCGCGGCAGGTCAGAGTTTCGGCGCGTTCCTCACAAAGGGTCTGTATTTCAGGCTCGAGGGTGAGGCGAACGACTATCTCGGCAAAGGTCTGAGCGGCGGACGCATCGCCGTGATGCCGCCCAAACGTGCCCGCTACGCCGCCGCCGACAACACGATTGCGGGCAACACGCTGCTCTACGGCGCAACGGAGGGCGAGGTGTACATCAGCGGCCGCGTGGGCGAACGCTTCGCCGTGCGCAACTCGGGCGCGGTGGCGGTAGTTGAAGGCGTGGGCGACCATTGCTGCGAATACATGACGGGCGGCCGCGTGGTGGTGCTCGGTCCTACGGGGCGCAACTTCGCTGCGGGCATGAGCGGCGGCGTGGCTTACGTGCTCGACCGCGACCGCAATTTCGACTACTTCTGTAACATGGAGATGGTGGAACTTTCGCTGCTCGAAGACTCTGCCTCGCGCAAGGAACTGCACGAACTTGTCCGCCAGCATTACCTCTACACCGGCTCGCAGCTTGCCCGCACGCTGCTCGATGACTGGAACCGCTATGTCGACGACTTTATCTGCGTGATGCCGATCGAGTATAAGCGCGTCCTCGCCGAAGAGCAAATGCGCAAGCTCCAGCAGAAAATCGCCGAGGTGCAGATTGATTATTAAGCAATTAATAAAACGACTTTTTGACAAAAACAATAAAAACCGCTTGCATCGTTTGAAGCCCCAAGGGCACGCCGCCGGGCTTAACGCCGAGCCTGTGAGCGTAACCGCTCACGCTCGCCCTTAATCCCTGCGGCTGCGGTCGGTTCCCGCCCGCTTCAAACGACGCAAGCAAAAAACAGGAAAAAGTGGACGATTGCTTTTAACTGTAAATAGTAAAGAAGAAATGCTTTACTTTTTTCTGTTTTTTGCTTGTCCTGTGTGGGCGGGCGGGAACCGACCGCAGCCTTAGCGGATTAAGCACTAGACAAAAGTCGGCAGACTTTTAGGCTGGGGCTTAATCGGATAAGGCGAGCCGACAGGCCCACACAGGACAAGCGGTTTTGACTGTTTTTGTTTCATTCAGCCATAAATATAT
>JBJFFT010000181.1:0-16173 GCA_051891975.1 Candidatus Spyradenecus sp.
GGCGTAGCGGTGGTGGTCGGCATAGCGGACGCACTCGACGAGCTCTGCGCCGTAGCCGCGCAGGAAGTTCTCAAAGCTCTGGGGGACGGCGATACCCGAGAGGGCGAGGATCTTCTTGCCGTTGAGCCAGGTGAGGTCGCGGTTAGTCTTGCCGTAGACGTTCTTGAGGCGCTTGGGGGCGTGGCGGCACTCGATGATTTCGGCGTGGCGGTTGAAGCGGCGGATGCGCTCGCGCAGGGCGGCGGAGTTGCCGTCGGACTTGGTGATGAAGATGAAGTCTGCGCGGCGGATGTTCTTGGCGTTCTCGCGCAGGACGCCGCGCGGGAGCATATTGCCGTTGCCGAAGGGGTTCATCTTGTCAACGAGGACGATGTCGTGCGAGTGCTTGAGGCGCTGATACTGGAAGCCGTCGTCGAGGATGAGCGTGTCGCAGTTGAAGCGACGGATGGCGTAGCGGCCGGACTTGACGCGGTTGCGGTCGACCAGCACCACCACGCCGGGGAGGTTGGTGGCGAGCATATAGGGCTCGTCGCCGCCGGTCTCGGAATCGAGCAAGACGCGGCGGCCATCGCTGACCACGAGCGGGGGCTCAATCTTGTCGGAGAAGATGCGCTGGAGGAAGGGCTTCTCTTTGCGCCGGTAGCCGCGCGAGAGAATGGCGACCTTGCGTCCGGCCTTGGTGAGCTCGCGGGCGAAGATTTCGACCACGGGGGTCTTGCCGGTGCCACCGGCGGTGACGTTACCCACGCTGATGACCTGCACGCCCAACGGCCAGCGGCGCAGCACGCCCACGCGGAAGAAGTACATCCGCAGCCACACCACCGCGCCATAGATCTTCGAGACGCCCTTCAGGAAGCCGAGCAGCACCTTGGGCCAGAACTCCGTCACCTGCTTGTCGGCCCCCTCGAGCTGAATGAGGGGAATGACGTAGCTCTCCAGCCGTTCGACCAGGCGGACGCGGTTCTTGGACACGGCCGCGGCCTCCGCTTACAGCTTGGCCTTCATCGCGCACACATCGCCGCAGCAGGCGCAATGGCCCTTGCAACCGCCGTGACCGCGCAGGGAGATGTCCTCGCCGGTCCAGCAGTAGGTGCAGATCTTCTTGCCGATGCCGATGGCCTTCTCCACGTCCTCCACGCGCTGGAAGGCGAGCGAGGTCATCCCCAGACGCTTGCGTATCTCTTCGACCAGGCGCTTGTAGGGCTCGCCATCGGGGTCGCGGTAGCGCTCGATATCCGCGTCGGGTCCGTCAAGCTCGGCGATGATGCGCCGGGTGATGAGGTCCATCACGCTCTCGGTGCGTGAGAAGGTCAGGAACTTGCACTTGTAGAGCAGCGGCGGGCAGGCGATGCGCACGTGCACCTCCTCGGCCCCGGCCTTGTAGAGACGCGAGACCTGGTTGCGCAACTGCGTGCCGCGGACGATGGAGTCGTCGCAGAAGATCAGCTTCTTGCCCTCGATGAGCTCGGGCACCGGCAGCAGCTTCATATTGGCAATCTTCTGGCGCAGGCTCTGATCCGGCGGCATAAAGCTGCGCGGCCAGGTGGGCGTGTACTTGACGAAGGGGCGCGCGTAGCGGATGCCGCTCTCGAAGGCGTAGCCCAGCGCGTGCGCCACGCCCGAATCGGGAATGCCGGCCACGTGGTCGCCCGCCACGGGGTTGCGCCGCGCCAGGTAGGCCCCCGAGCGATAGCGCGTGCGCTCCACGCCCACCCCCTCGTAGGTGCTGGCCGGATAGCCGTAGTAGACGTAGAGGAACGAGCAGATGGCCGACTCCTCATAGCCCTCGAACTTCGTCTCCACCCCCTCGGGCGTGATGGCGACAATCTCTCCGGCGCGCAGATCGCGCACGCGGCTGTAGCCCAAGTTCGGGAAGGCGGCGGTCTCTTCGGTGACGGCCCAGCCCTCTTCCTTCTGGCCAATGACGATCGGCGTGCGGCCAAAGCGGTCACGCGCGGCATAGAGCACCCCGCGCTCGGAGAGCAGCAGCAGCGAGGCCGAGCCCTCCACCCGGCTCTGGGCGTACTTCAGCCCCTCCTCGATGGTATCGCGCGAGTTGATGAGCATCGCGAGGACTTCCAGGGCGTTGATTTCCCCTTCTTTGCCCAACTCGCAGAAGTGCGTCGAGCGGTCCTTCACCAGCTCCTCGACAATCTCCGCGAGGTTCGTGACCAGCCCCACCATCACCAGCGCGTACATCCCCAGGTGCGAGCGCACGAGGATCGGCTGGTCGTCGTGGTCGCTAATCACCCCGATACCGAAGCGCGGTGAGAGCCCGGCGAAACGCTTGGCCGCCCCCTCGAAGCGCGTGCGGAACTGCGCATTCTGAATGTTGTGGATGGAGCGGTGGAAGGTGTTACCGGCGTAGAAGGCCATACCGCCGCGCACCGTTCCCATGTGGGAGTGGTAGTCCGTGCCAAAGTAGACGTCCGAAACGCATCCCTGTTCCGCGACGACGCCGAAAAAGCCGCCCATGTCTCTCTCCTTGACGGGGTTAGTGAAGAAAGGATGGCCCTAGTGTAGCACATTCCTGCGCCGCGTGCGCGCCGACAATGTGCCAGCGGTTAGCCGTTAACGGCTCAGCGCGGCGAGTGTCTCGGCGGCGGCCGAGACGATGGCGGCGCAATCGGCCTCGGTGTGGGCGGCGGAGAGGAAGTTGACCTCGAACTGGGAGGGCTCCAGGTAGACCCCGCGCGCGAGCATGCCGTGGAAGAAGGCAGCGTAGAGGCGGCTGTCGCACTGCTTGGCCTCGGCCAGGTTCCAAGGCAGCGTGGCCGAGGCGAAGGGGGTGAAGAGCGTCTCGTGGCGGCGGACGCGCAGGGCCACTCCGGCCTTGATGGCGGCGGCGTCGATGCCCTCGGTCACGCGCTCGGCCATTGCAGCCAGGCGCGGATAGGGGTTTTCGCGCTCCAGCCGGCGCAGGACGGTGAGGGCGGCGGCCACGGCCACGGGGTTGCCCGAGAGCGTCCCGGCCTGGTAGACGCGGCCCTCGGGGGCGAGCGCGTCCATCACCTCGGCCTTTGCGGCGAAGGCGGCCAAGGGGAAGCCGCCGCCAATCACCTTGCCCATCGTCACGATGTCCGGCTCGATTCCCTCGGCTTCGCTCCAAAGACCGAGGCGGAAGCGGAAGGCGTTGATGACCTCGTCGCAGATCAGCAGGGCTCCGGCGCGGTGGGCGGCCTCTGCCAGGGCCTTGAGATAGCCGGGCTTGGGCGGCACGCAGCCCATATTCCCGGCCACGGGCTCAACGATGAGGGCGGCCACGCGCCCGGGGTGGGCGGCGAAGGCGCGCTCGGCGGCCTCGGGGTCGTTGTAGGGGATGACGAGGGTGTCGCGGGCGAGGGTGGCGGGAATGCCGGCGCTAGCCACCTCCGCGCCGTCCCCGGCGGTGAGCACGCCACTGCCCGCGCTCACCAGCAGCCCATCGCTATGGCCGTGGTAGCAGCCCTCGCACTTGATAATCAGGTCGCGCCCAGTCACGCCACGCGCCAGACGAATAGCGGACATCACCGCCTCGGTGCCGGAATTGACCAGCCGCACCTTGTCAATAAAGGGAATGTGCCCGACCAGCCACTCGGCCAGCTCGACCTCCTGGGGCGTGTTGATGCCAAAGGTGGTGCCGGCGGCGGCGGCGCGGGCGACGGCCTCGGTCACCTCTTCATCGCCGTGCCCCAAAATCATCGCCCCCCACGAGCAGCAGCAATCAATCACCTCGCGTCCATCGGCCAGGAAGAGGTGCGATCCCTTACCGCCCTTGACGTAGATGGGCGTGCCGCCCACGCTATTGAAGGCCCGCACCGGGGAGTTCACCCCACCGGGAATGACGCGCCGCGCGCGCTCAAAGAGTGTCTCGTGTTCCATTGCTTCTCTCCTCTGTTCACCGTTCACCGCTCGACCCAAAGCCGCCGGTGCCGCGCGCGGTCGCCTCGTCTACCGGCCCCTCCACGGGCTCGACGCGCAGGATCGGCGCCACGACCAACTGGGCAATGCGCATTCCCGGTTCGATGTGGAAGGGTTCGCGCCCGTGGTTGATAAGCAGCACCTTCAGCTCGCCGCGGTAGCCCTCGTCAATCGTGCCGGGCGCATTGAGCACCGTCACCCCATAACGCGCGGCCAGACCGCTCCGCGGCCGGACCTGCGCCTCGGTCTGCGGCGGCAGACAGAGCTTGAGCCCGGTGGGCACGGCCGCCCACGCGCCCGGCTCCAGGGTGCACACCTCGCTGGCGGCCAAATCGAGCCCAGCATCGCCGGGGTGGGCGTAGCGCGGCATCTGCGCGTGCTCGGTCAATCGCTGAAAGGTCACGGTCATAGCATCTCCAAGAAGGCGGTCCAGGTGTTCAGGCGAATCGCCTGGGCGGGGTAGTCCTGCGGCGGGGCGGAGGGGGGCGGGCAGACATAGCAGTGCAGGCCGGCGGCGAGGGCGGCGGTGGAGCCCACGCGCGAATCCTCGAAAGCCACCGCCTGCTCGGGCTTAACCCCGCAACGCGCGAGGGCGAGCTGGTAGCCGTCGGGGAAGGGCTTGCCTCGGGGCGCGTCGTCGGAGGGGACCGAACAGGCCTCGTCGAGCAGTCCCTCCAGCCCACAGAGGCGCAGGTTGCGGGCAATGGTCCGGCGCGGCGAGCCCGAGACGTAGGCGCAGCGGACTCCCGCCTGGCGCAGCGCGCGCAACAGCTCCACGGCCGGCGCGATGACCGGCGGGGCCAGGGCGAAGAGCTCATCGAAGCGCACGCAGAGGCGGTGACCGAGCGCGTTCGGCGAGAGCCCGGCCAAGACCTCGGGGAAGGCCTGGCGCAGCGCGGCATCGGCATCGGGCCAGGCCAGACCGTAGGTGAGCTCGGTCAGCCGCTGCGGACTCTGCCGGCAGCCCAAATCCTCAAAGACCAGCGAGAGCGCCTCGGCCCACAGCCGCTCGGTGTCGAAGAGCGTGCCATCGATGTCGAAGAGGGCGCAAGTGAGATAGCCGACAGCGGACAGCGGACAGCGGACAGTGCTGGCGCTCGTGGTGGAAGGCCCGTCTGAGCCGTGGGCAGCAACGGCTTGTACCCCGGGCTTATCCGTCGCTTTGCGAGCTGTCAGCTGTCGGCTGTCGGCTGTCGGCTTATCAGTGCGCATACTTCGTGCCTCCGTTGCCTCCGTTGCCGCCGCTGGTGGAGCTGGAGGAGCGGCGGCAGGTGTGGCCCTTGAGCCGCAGCCAGTCGATGGCATCGGCGCGGAAGTCCGGGTTGTCCCACAGCTTGAGGGCGCGGCAGTAGCGGCAATTATCGGCCCGGAAGCCGCGCTCGGCATAGACGGGCACGTGGCCGCGCAGGTGCAGTAGCCACTCGATATCCAGCCCGCGCAGGTCCGGGTCTCCGGCATCCACGGGAATAAGGCGCACGGCCTCGAAGCCGCCGAGCACCAGCCGGTAGGCGGTGGGCTTTTCCTCGCCCAGGCAGCCGAAGGCCTTGGCCACGGTCAGCCAAGTGGTTTCGCCTTGGCGGACCGAGAGGGCGATGTTGCAGCCGGCGTAGTCGTAGCGCTCCTTAACCGTGTTCACCAGGGGCAGATAGCGGATGGCCGACCACTTCCCCCACTGCGCCTCGTCGAAGGTGGTCCAGCGGATAAGCAGTTCTTCGGGGTCTCGGTCTGGATAGGCCTTGGACGGGAGGGTCTCCAACTCGCGCTCTTCGCGGGCGGGGTTGGGCTCCTCGTCCTCCTTGGGCGGCGGCGGCTTGGGGGGGAGGGTGGGGTGCCCGAGCGCGCGCGCCTCGTCATCCAGCGCATCCATTACGCCGGGCGCGAGGGTGTGCAGGTCCTCGAACGAGCAGGCCCACTCGCCCAGCCGTAGCCCCCAGAAGGGCTCGGTGAAGAGTTCGGGCACCTCGCCAAAGTCGTGGTGATCGCGATAGCGCTGCAGGAAGTCGTAGGCGTTGAACCAGAACCAACACCAGTTGCGCGCAAGGATGGCCTCGTAGAAGTCCTGATTGGTCAGCAGGGTGGGGTCTTTGGAGGTGTTGATGACCGCCGAGAGGGGAAAGGCGTAGAGCGTTTGAGCTGCGAGGCTCGCGAGCATAGCCTCCAAGTCCTCTTCGGCCCCCTCATAGAGCCCCTGGGGCATCACCGTCTGGGCGAGCAGCCGCAGATAGCTCTGCGTCTCGGGCATCGCCTCAAGCCCGTTTCGCTCGGCCACCTCGCTCGCCGAGAGCAACGCCAGCATCGGCGAGACCAACCCCACGCGCTGGCGCAACTCGTGGAGCGCCTGAGCCGCCGGGGCGTTCACCTTGTCGTCGGCCAGCATATAGGCCTGGATGAAGTTCAGCTCCCCGCAGAGGTTCAACCCCGCCGCCTGCCACCGCGCCGCCGCCAACGCTGCCGCATCGCCCCCATCCTGCGTCCGCAGCCGCCCCATCACCGTCAGCCCAATATCCGCCACCCACAGCGCCAACGCCGCAAAGACCACCAGCAGCGCCAAGATGAACGCAATCGCTTGGCCGCGTGAGGCGCTGCGCGCTGCGCGCGCCGCGCCGATAGGCGATAGGCGATAGACGGGAAAGCTGGCGCAGGAGGTGGAGAGCCCGGCCCAAAGACAGGCGCTTGCCCGTCGCGGCACGCGCTCTGTCCTCTGTCCTCTGTCCTCTGTCATCTATTGCTCCAAATACAGCTCTGCGTGGTTCTCAATCGACCAAACGCTGCGCACGGTCGCCTCCGAGGCCGTCGGCATCACCCCCAGCAACTGCCCCAAACGCCAGGGCATCGACTGCGGCAACACCAGCGCAGTCTCAACCGTCACCATCTTCTCCGAGCGCTTAACGCGCGCGGAGAGCGCGTGCCAACGCTCGTAATCGAGCATTCCCCGCGCGTCGGGCTCCGTCTTGCACTGCAAGTAGGCCCGCACATACGCCAGCTCATCCATCCCCCGCACGCGCTTATCTTCGGGCACCAACTGCTTCCCCGCCACCGGGATAATCCCCACCCGCAACGCCTTCAGGCGATGAAAGCTGTTGAACCCCACCGCCGCTGCTCGCGCCGAACGCGCCGTCCCGTTCGCCAAGAGCAGCCGCGCCACCGCCCCGTAGGCAAAGTCGAAGAAGAAGCAAAACCCCGCCACCAGCACCAACAGCACCAGCAGACTCTCCAGGATGGCCTGCCCCCGGCGGGACACCGGGGGAGAGTCGACAGTTGACAGTCGACAGTCGACAGTGCGCGTGCCGCGACGGGCAAGCACCTGTCTTTGGGCCGGGCTCTCCACCTCTGGCGCCAGCATTCCCGTTTATCGTCTATCGAGCGCGCACCGCGCGCTTACAGATTTCCCGCCTCGTCCAGGCGCTTGAGCTTGGCCGTGCCGTCATCGCCCATATCCTGATAGGCGCTCTGCGCCTCGGTGCCCACATCCTCGTCAATCGCCGAGGTGGCCCCCGAGAACTTCTTGCCGATCGCCTTCCCGAAGAAGCCAATCAGCGTAATCAGCGTGATAGCAATCAACACCACGATGATGATGTATTCCACCATCGTCTGACCCTGCTTGCGTTGCGGAAACTTCATCGCTAAACCTCCTGTCTGAGCTTACGGGTAGTCCGAGCCAAGCAACAACTGCGTGCGCGCGTGCTGCGTATTCACCGCGCGAACCAGCCACCCGGCCAATAGCGCCGCCGACATCAGCAGCACCATCACCAGCAGATACTCGACCATCGTCTGCCCTCGTTTCATCGCCGCCCAGTATAGCACATGTGCGCGGCTCGCTGCGCGAGCCAGCGGTTAGCGGTTAGCTGTTAGCGGCTAGCTGCCCGCACGCGGGGGCTCCTCGCCCCCGCACCCCTCGGCAGGGCTGCTCGCCCTGCACCTCGGGAGCGCGGTGCGCTCCACCCCGGCCGAAGCGCCCTCCGGGCACTTCGGCTCTCTGTCATCTGTCATCTACCCTCTGTCATCGCGAGCGCAGCGAGCCTCTATCACCTCGCGCGGCGATGCGCTGTCGCGCCTCGCCGCCCAGGCCGTTGGGGGAGTTCCCCCAAGCCCCCCCCGCTCGAGCACCCGCCCCTCCCTCGCCCAGAGGTAGGCCCTACCTCGAGGTGACCTAGGGCCTACCTCGCCTCGACCTAGGGCCTACCTCGCCTCGAGCTAGGGCCTATCGCGCGCGTAAGCGCGTGCGCGTGGGCGCGTAGCGGGCGCGCGCGATTATATATTAGGCGGGGAGGGGGCTGGCCGCTGGGCGCGTTGGCCGCCGGAAGGGTGGGCGAAGCGCGGCGAGTGCTCGGGCAAAAAGCGCTTGCGCGTGGGGTGCAGATGTGGTAGTTTATCGACGTATGCTTGAGTTAGCAAAGAGGAAGTTTATGTGGAAGTTTAGGCTTCTGCAGAGGGGAACGAGCCTTTCCCTCTGCGTCATAACGCTTTGTGGTTGCGTGCTTTTTGCCGGATGTGGGAAGGACGAAGCGCCGGCGAAGGAGAGCCCCTATGCCCAGCTTGATGCGCGCTTCCCGAAGGGGCAACCCCTCGCAGCCTCTGCGCAGGAGCGCGCGCAGGACACGGAATATCTTGCAAAAATCGAGTCTGCGGCGAAGGAACTGGCTGAGTTGCAGCGCTCGGTGGTCTCGTCGAAGCGCGCGGTCGAGAACTTCCGCACGCAGGTGGTCAAGGCAATGACGGCGAAGCTGGGCAAGGAGCCCTCGGAGGCGATGGTTGCCGAACAGCTCTCCAAGAAGGCCTACTATCAGGAGTTGCTCGCCGCGCAGAAGGCGGCCGAGGCGGCGGTTGAGGCCAAGCGCCAGGCCAACCAGGAATTGATTCGCCAGCGGATGTGGGCCGATGCCGAGGCCTATAAGGCGATGAAGGCCGAGGCCGATGCCAAGGCCGTGGCGGCCGGGCTCCCGGTGCGTGGTGCGCCCCGGGCCGCTCAAGCCGCACAATCCGCTCAGCCGGCCGTGAAGCCGGCGGCCGCAGTCCAACCCGTTGCGGTCCAACCCGCCCTTGCTTCGGCGTCGGCCGAGGCTCCCGCCAAGGAGTCGAAACCCTTGACGGTCGAAACCCTTTCCAAAGAGACGGGCCTGCCCGTCGTACCTTCAGCCAACTAACACCTAACCGCTTTTTCCCCTCCCCCTTTACGTGAGGTCAGACACTATGAAACTGAAACAGACATTCCTTCTGGCAGTGGGCGCAGTCCTGAGCGTCTTCTGCGTGGGTCATGCGTATGCCGATACGACGTTCGATTCCTATGTGCAAACGAGCGTCCGGATTGGCGAGATTACCAAGCGCGTCAGCAAAAATGCCGCAGCGGCGGCGGGGCAACGCGCGTTGGGTCCCGGGGATACGGTTTACTTCGACGTGAAGTTGAAGGATACGGGAGCCTCATTTACCTTCGTGGGCAATAAGTATGACACTGCGACGCCCAGTGCGCAGGATCGCCCTTACCTGGAGCTGAACATTCCGCTGCGCGGCCAGAGCACGAAGAACGGGATTGCCGATTCGGAGTTGGTGGCCGGGGAAGCGAAGAGTGTCGAGACCGCTTCGGCCGTGGCTTACTACATCGGACAGGGCAGCGACGCGGCAACCTTGCGCTTCGCCTACGAGGTTCGCCCCGGCGATATGACCAATCTGCTGACCTGGGCCACCACCGATACCGGTGAGCCGATCTTCGGCGGCACCCTCGCGGCCATTCGCGTTTCGGGTACGCTCAACCCCACCCCTGGGACGCAGACGACCGGCCTCACGGCTCAGACCCTCGCCCCGGCGGCGGATGCCACCCTCGCGGACGAGAACGCCACGCGCCCCTGGACGGTGAGTGGCTACGTCTTCACCATCGGCGCCTCCTATCAGGACGGGGGCCTGGTGGCGAATGACCAGGACCTGAGCTTCGGCTCGCTCTATCAGGGCCTTGTGCCGGTGATGGTCTCTACGCGCGACGGTGCTGCCGCCGCCACCTTCTCCACAACCACCCTCTCCACTAAGTGCTACTTCTGGGTCGAAGCCTGGGACGCCGGCACCAATAGCTGGAAGTACGCCCCCGCCGGCGTCACCGTGTTGCGCACCGATGGCGACGAAATCAAGTCCGGCGCCTTCGGCACGCCCCTCTCGGACACCTTCTCCACGGCCTACGCCGCCAAGTTCAATGGCCCGACCAGCGCCTCGGCCACCGCCTTCGCCACGCAGACCTTCTTCGTGAATATCCCCGCCGACATTCCCGCCGGCACCAAGATGCGCCTCTGCTACGGTGTCCGCCGCGACGCCACGGAGACGGCCACCCTCTTTGCCTCGCAGGAAGTCGAGTTGCAGGCTTCGCCCGTCATCGAGGCCAACGCCAAGGGCTACACCGTCGAGAGCTATGAGCTGGAAACCTCGGCCGACGGTAACATCACCATCCCCAACGATGGCTCGATCCTCGATGCTTACACCAACCTCGGCGCTGTCCCCGGCGGTGAAATCAAGTTGGCCGCCGGCGACCCCGCCGTCTCGATCACCATCTCCAAGAGCCGCCTCAATGGCTACGGCACGGTCTACGCCAGCATTGAGATGATCTCCAAGGTCGATGGCGCCCGTTGCACCCCCAACCGCTACTACATCCCCCTCGATTCGCAGAGCACCACCGACTACACCCTTAACCTCTCCGTGGCCGAGAACGCCACCGGTGGCGAAACCTACTTCCGCATCTGCGTGCCGCAGCTCGAAGCCGCCGACACCACGACTGCCGACGAGCCCTTCTATCTGAAGGTGACCTCTTCGCGCAAGCGCGCCAAGATCAGCCTCACCGCCGGGGATGCCGGCTCGCTCGGCCAGGAATACGCCCTGGGTGCCGACTCCGCCGAGACCATCCTCAAGTACACCCTCTCGGTGGAGAAGACCGAGCAGTCCGCCCGCTACTTCAGGATTGCGCCGGTGACCAGCGACGGCACCTTCATCCCCGAAACCGCCGTCTTCGCCGGCGGCGAAGGGCGCAATGTGCTCGACGCCATCAAGGAGTATGCCTGCCTGTTGAAGACCGCCGGCGGCAACCCCACCACCACTGGCGTCTCTTGGCTGGTGGTCACCCTCCCGAGCAATGCCGCAAGCGTGGACTTCTACATCGCTTGCATGAACGACTTCCCGCAGGATTACCTCTCCGGCGCAACCATCGAGTGGACCGAGGGTGCCACCACCGTCACCAAGACCCTCCCCGCCGGTGGCGTGCTCTTCAGCGCGGCCAGCTGCGGCAGCAACGGCACCAACGTCAACACGATGGATGTCTGCGAAGTGATGGCCCAGCCCGATGTGCTCAACCGCACGCCGGTCATCTCCAACGACAATGCCCCCACCGGCGGCTCCACCGGCACCAGCCTGCGCTTCTCCTTCACCGTCACCGATGCCCCCTCCGATTACTTGGTGATGAAGATGGACTACGGCGAGGGCGACCCCGAGCTCTACCTCTACGCCGATGAAGCGCGGATGGTTGCCCTGATGGGGCAGGCCGCGTGGACCGCCTTGGTCGGCCAGCTCGAACGTGACTACGGCGCCACCGCCGGCTCCTTCGCCAATGGCGGCACGAATCGCAAGACGCGCAACGCCAAGGGCCAGGAGAACGTCGCCTTCACCAAGGTCTACAGCGAGACGGCCAACCCCTCCTGGATCTTCACGGTCTACGACCCGAACTCCGCGATGGATTATCGCCGCGGTGACATCTCCCTCACCTCCTCGCAGATCTTCACCTTCTATACCGTCAAGACCGCCACCCGCCCCGGCACCGGTTATATCCGCTGGTCTGGCCAGACCTCCACGCCCGACGATCTCGGCTTCGGCTGGACCTTCCAGAACAGCTACACCTGGGCCGGCAAGGCCAAGAGCGGCTCGAACACCACGGTGATGGTCGAGGCCGTGCCCTTCGCCGCCGGTGCCACCTCCCCCGCGGGCTACACCGCCATCAGCACCACGCGCGACTCCTTCTTCTATCGCTGGGGCGCCCGCCACACCGACTACGAGGCCCTGTTGCCCACCAACGCCGAGGACCTCTATGACAGCACCCTGGCCATCAACCGCGCCTTCGTCTCCGGTGGTGGTCAGGCCGATGACCCCACCAAGTGGCAGGACATCATCCTCGAGGCCGTTTTCGTGGCCGAATATCTCCCCGGCGACGCGCGTACCGCCTTCACCGGCGAGCCGCCCACGCCCTACCTCTACTCCTTCGGTGACTTCAACTCCGATGGTGTGCCCGATGGCTGGATTCTGCGCAATGTCGGCGCTGACGATGCCGGGCGCGCCATCGTCGAAAGCACCACCTCCCAGGCCAACACGATGCCCACGGAGGACTACATCCCTTACACCGGCTTTGCCGGCGGTGACGATGCCTACCGCTTCGGCGCTTCCGATGGTCGCCTGGGCTACGGCCTGGATGGCGGCCCGACGATGCAGGCTGCCGGCTGCACGCCCTTCGGCTACAAGCTGCGTATCCGTGGCCGTGACGAGGCCCTCAACGCCGCCGACGGCGAGGGGAACTGGCTCTCCAACCCCGCCTGGGTGGTGCTGATGCACCCGGAAAAGACGATTGACGGCAGAGTCGTCGCGGCCCCCGGTACGATTGATGGCGATACCGGTGTCTTCTCCATCGAGTGGAAGCAGGTTCGCTTGAACACCTCCGGCACCACCGAAGAGGTCGGTGTGACGGTGGCCTTCACCCCCGCCAACCGCATCCCCTACAGCGCCGGCGAAGTTGATGCCGAGGGCTGGGCCCCGGTGATCGATGAGGCCGGGTGCCCGATTAAGGCCGGTTCCACCGGCTACGCGGCCACCAATATCCAGGTGCAGACCCGCCCGGGCGATGTCAACTATGAGTGCTTCCGCTACACCTACACCCGCTGGGCCGTGAACGAAACGGTCAAGGGCGAGGAAGATGATGCCCTCTTCCCCTTCACCACCAAGGCCGACTCCGATGCCGCGATGGCCTCGGGCAAGGTGGATGAGTTCTCCGGGCGCGGCTTCCGCGGCACCTACTACTTCATCGATGCGCGCGTCCCCGCCGGGATGCTCATCGACGAGCCCTTCTACACCGATAACGACCACCGCACCAACGGCGCCCTCGACCCGCGCAAGACCTCCTGGCTCTCGCGCTTCAGCAACATCAACTCCAAGGATCAGGACAGCGACGGTATCTCCGACGCCGCCGAGTACTTCTTCTGGTACTACGCCTCGCGCATCGCTTGGGGCTCGGTCTACAAGAACGATGACGGCGTGCAGCTGAATACCGCCCTCTGGCCGGCGGTGGACCTGCGCAACCGCTCCGAGGTCAACTCCGATGCCGCCTTCGGCACCACTGAGCAGTTCACCCTCGGCCGCCGCTATCGTAGCAGCTACGACCCCGATGCCGCCGACAAGGCCTACTACACCGTCGACCAGGAGACTGGCGATGTGCTCGTTCACGAGAACGCCTCCTTCGGCAAGGGTAACTATTGGGAGACCATCCCCGTGGCCGATGTCCTCGCGGCCTTCGACCCCTACGTGGCCGCCAAGCGCGACACCGACACCGATAACGATGGCCTCCTCAACGTCGAAGAGTTCGCCGCCGGCACTAATCCGCTCGATTGCGACACCGATGACGACTGGATGACCGACGGCTGGGAAGTCAAGTATGGCCTCAATCCCCTCAACCTCATCGTGGGCGATCGCATCTCCAGCGATGCTGAGGGCAACCCGGATAGCGACTACTTCGCTCGCGCCATCGTCCGCACCTATCCCACCTACCACCACCTCTTCAAGGTGCAGGTGACCACCTCGATCGGTGGCGGCAACAATGCCTCGCCCTTCCCGATTGTCGGTGGCGGCGTGGACTACTACTATGATTACGAGAGCAAGCTCTTCCGCGCCATCCGCGAGTCCGTGGCCGATGATCCCACGCGCTTGACCGAGCGCAACATCGGCACCTGGACGCTCTCTTGGGATGAGGGGAAGGACTTCGTGACCGGCTGGGTCAACGAGCCCGCCCGCTTCCTCGAGTTTGAGGGTGAGGTCAAGATTATCCGCGACAACGCCGTCTACCAGGCATTCGGCTTCCATCCCGGAACCGCTTGGGGCGTCCGCGTCCTCGGCCATACGGCCCTCGGCTCGAAGTTGGAGAACTTCAAGACCGTTAACACCCTGCCCTTCACCAACCGCGAAGAGTTCGCCTCCGGTGCCCGTCGCGGCGATGTGATGAGCCAGTCCACCAGCCCCAAGAGTGCCGATACCAACGAAGACGGCGTGGCCGACGGCTGGGAAGCGTATGTGGGCCTCAAGCCCTATGTGATTCCCAACACGATTCCCGATGGCGACCAGGACCAGGATGTCGACGGGATGAACGCCCGCGCCGAGTTCCAGAGCCGCGCCACCCATATCTACGGCACGACGGTCGGCTGGCCGGACTCCCTCCAGAGCGAGACGGTCTACGACACGGAGTGGGTCAACAAGGTCCTGCCGTCTGACCCCTGGAACCCCGATACCGACTTCGACGGTCTCTGGGATAGCGCTGAAAAGGGCCCGGTCACCTCGCGCTACGCCAACTACAGCCTCACCTATAATCCCACCGATGGCTCGACCATTGGTGGCGGTTGCGACCCCTGCAACATTGATACCGATGGCGATGGCATGCCCGATGGCTGGGAATACCGCTACTGCATCATTAACGCCAACACCGCCGCGGAGAACGACCTCACCTCCTCCGCCACCGTGTTGCGCGGCCCCGACCCGACCGATCCGACCGATTACTCCATCGACTATGACCGCGACGGCCTGACGCAGTACCAGGAATATCTCACGGGCCTCCTGCGCCACACCCGCTACGACTTGAACCCCGACACCGCCCGCATCTACAAGGATAAGCCTGGCGTCCTGGGCGAGACCGTCGACGGGCGCTACTACTGGAAGACCCTCCCGGATGTTTACAACATCTTTGAGGACTTGGCCAACCCCGAGCCCGTCCCCTCGGTGGACTATGTGGAGGCCTTCAACTTCACCGGCTCGATTGCCACGGCTGGCGGCGCCATCGTCGGCACGCCCGAGGCCTTCACCGTCGACCCGCTCGTTCAGGCGTGGGCGATGACGGCCCTCCACCTGGAGAAGGTTCCCACCTCCACGCTCCTGCTGCAGTCCGATGTCGCGGGCCCGGCCATCTCGGCCGCCGTCTCGCGCAAGATGATGGCCACTACCATCGTGCCGACGCCGAAGCAGGTCTCCGCGTATGGCTTGGATGCCACCCTCGTCGAGCCTGATGACCTGGCCGGGCTGCTTATCAGCTCGGAGGCCGAGCGCGCTTTCGGCGATTTGCAGGAGTACCTGCAGGCTTTGGATGCCGCCTACTATCGCCTCCTGGCCAACAAGGACGAAGCCCCGGCGATGGCCACCGGCTACAAGGGCTCGCTCCTCTTCTCGCAGGAGACGGATGCTGACCGCGATGACGCCACCCTGCGCGCCTTGATTGACCGGATTGACTTTACCCTGGCTAAACTGCAGGGCTTGGTCACTGCGGAGACCTCCCTCCAGCCGGTCCTTCGTGAGCTCTTGAAGTCCGGCGGTGAGACCGAGACGCTGTGGAATGCGCGCAAGAAGCAGATCTTCAAGGTTCTGCAGAATAGTGTCTACGCCGAGCCGGGCGTGGTTGGCGGCACGTTGCCTGCGCCGGTTGACCCGGTTTATGCTGCGATGGCCGCTCAGTCGGCGAGCTTCACCCTTACGGACACGAACGCCATCTACGGTGAGCTGGATGCGGCCGATGTGGGCGACTACGAGGCTGCCCTGGCTTCGGCCACTTGCCCGTTGCTCAAGACCGCTTATCGTTCCGCCTTGCGCGGCTACACCGGCGGCGTGCGCGAGAAGAACCTTTGGGGGCCCTTCTCCGAGGATGGCACCACCCAGGTCAGCTACCTCGCGCCGCTGGGCGTGCACTATCCCTTCAAGACGCTCGAGCAGCGCCAGGAGAGCTTCGAGCGTAGCGCCGTCAAGCGCTTCTTGGGCCTCCCGCTCACCTCCGGCGGCCTTATCGGCGCGCGTGCGGTGCAGTTCGATGCCTATACCGACACCTACGCCACCACCAGCCCGCTCGTGGCCGACTCCGATGCCGACGGGATGGATGATTACTGGGAAGTCTTCCACGGCCTGAACCCGATCCTGGGCGACTACAATAACACCCACTCGGCCAATGGCGATGCTGAGGACCGCGGCAACTACATCTACAACAAGATTCGTGCTGCCTATACGCCGCAGAGCGTG
>JBJFFT010000182.1:0-3894 GCA_051891975.1 Candidatus Spyradenecus sp.
GGGCTCCTGACGCTCTACGGCCGCCACGCCCTCCTCGCCTATCTCTGTATGGAAGGCTTCCGCGCCCCCTTCGATGCCCTCGCCGCCCTCCTCACCCAAGGCATCCCTCACCTCCTGGGCAACGCCTACTATCCCCTCTTCCACTCCGCCACCGTCGCCCTCTTCCTCACCGCTCTCCTCCATCACCTCGACCGCGAGCAGCACAAAGCATAACCAACGCACTTGCTAGCTTCACGCGATCGCGTAAAACGTGGTGCCAGTACGCCTCTAAAAGACGCCTCGCCCTAGGTTGGTCTTGCGCCTAGGGTGAGTTCGCTTAGTCTCCGTTCTAGCTTGATTTTGCCCCTGGGTCGAGGCTAAAGTGAAGCTAGGGCGAGGAGGAGGGGTGGGAGGATGAAAAAGGCGCGACTTGGGGCCGCGCCTAATTGGAATGGAGGGGGAAAGAGGATTAGGCCAGGGCGAGGATTTCGATTTCGCAGAGGCAGCCCTTGGGAATGTCGCGCACGGCCACACAGGAGCGGGCGGGCTTGGAGGTGAAGTACTTGGCGTAGACTTCGTTGAAGGCGGCGAAGTCGGCGATGTCGGCCAGGAAGCAAGTGGTCTTGATGACGCGCGAGAAATCGAGGCCGGCGGCCTTGAGGAGTTCGCCGCAGTTCTTGCAGGCCTGCTCGGCCTGGGCGGCGATGCCTTCGGGGATGGTGCCGGTGGCGGGGGCAACGGGGATCTGGCCGGAGGCGAAGAGGAGGCCGTTGACGATCTTGGCCTGGCTGTAAGGGCCGATGGCGGCGGGGGCGTTGGGGGTGCTGAGGGTTTGCATGGGGGAGTGTTCCTTTCGATGAGGGGGTTAGGCGCGCGCGGCTGTTTCGACGAGCCGGGCGGCGGCTTCCACGCAGAGCGGGCAGGGGGTGTGGGCCTGAGTCTTAATGTCGTGGCAGGTGAGGGCTCCGACCTCGCGGGCGAAGGTTGCTTTGATGGCCTCGGCCTGGTCGGGGCAGAGGAGGAGGGCGGCGTGCAAAGCGCCACAGAGGCCGCCGGGCGCGTGGCCACCGCCGCAAGCAGCCATCTCGGCCACCTGCTCGGGCGTGCCACCGCAGCCTTGCATCACGGCTTGGGCGCAATTGTGCTTCTTGGGGACAGCGGTAAAGAGGGCGTGGGCTTCGGTCATCTTAGAGCCTCTTAAGGAGCAGTTTTTCAACGGTTTCGACATCGGCCGGGGTGTCGACCCCCACCCCTTCGTCGTTACAACGGATGACGCCAATGCGCCCGCCGAGCCACAGGGCGCGGAGCTGCTCGAGGGATTCGGTCTTCTCCAGAGGACAGGGCGGGGTCTTGATGAGGCGGGCGAGGAAGTCACCGCGATAGGCGTAGATGCCCAGGTGGCGCCAGTAGAGGCCGGAGGCGAGGTCGGGCTCGCCATCGCGGCGGCAGGGGATGGGCATGCGCGAGAAGTAAAGGGCGCTATCGTCGTTGCGCAGAACCACCTTGACGACGGTGCGCGCGTTGAGCTGCTCGGGCGACTGGATGGGGCAGGCGGCCGTGGCCATCTCTTCGCCGGTGCGAATCATCCGCTCGGCCAGCGCGTCGATGAGGTCGGGGTCCATCAGCGGCTCATCGCCCTGAATGTTGATGACGATGTCGCCGGGCTCGGGTTTGGCGGCAACGGCCACGCGGTCGGTGCCGGAGGGGAGGTCGGAGGCGGTCATTGCCACCTCGCAGGCCGAGCCGACAGCCTCGCGAATACGCTCATCGTCGGTGGCGACGATGACGCGGTCGAGCCGTTTGGCACGCTTGGCGGCCTCGACGACCCAGAGGACGAGGGGGCGACCCAGGATGGGGGTGAGCGGTTTGCCGGGGAAGCGCGTGGAGCCCCAGCGCGAGGGGATAACGCCGATGATAGCCATAGTCTTCTTCCTTTCGATTGAGGCCGGGGCGCGATTATTCGGGCTTGGCGGTGCGTTCCATCAGGAGCATCACCGCGTCTTCGGCCGAGAGGTTGCAGTAGCACATGCGGTAGACCACGTCGGTGATAGGCATCTCCACCTGGAACTGCTCGGCGAGGTCGTGCAAGAGCTTGGCGTTGTCCACGCCTTCAGCCACCATCTGCATCCCCGAGAGGATCTCCTCGATGGGGATGCCGCGGCCGAGGCGCTCGCCCACGGAGTGGTTGCGGCTGTGCTGGGAGGTGCAGGTGACGATGAGGTCCCCCACCCCGGCCAGACCACTGAGGGTCTGCGCGCGGGCGCCCATCTTGAGCCCCAGGCGCATCATCTCGGCCAGACCGCGGGTGATGAGAGCCGCGCGGGTGTTGTCGCCAAAGCCAAAGCCGTCACTGGCACCGACGGCGATGGCGAGCACATTCTTGACCAGGCCGCCAATCTCCACGCCCAGGACATCATCGGTGGTGTAGACGCGGAAGCGCGGGCCATTGAAGAGCTTCTGGGCCTCGACGGCCAGGGCGTGGTCTTCACAGGCGCAAGTGACGGCGGTGGGGATGCGGCGGGCGACCTCCTCGGCGTGCGAGGGGCCGGAGAGGACGACCACGCGGTCGGTCTTGAGCGTCTCACGCGCCACTTCGCTCATCCGCTGGTGGGTTTCGGGGCAGACACCCTTGGTGAGGCTGATGACGAGCGTGTGCTTCACATCCAAGAGCGGGGCGATCTGCTCGCAGACCGAGCGGTAGAACTTGGAGGGGACCGCCAGGACCACGGCATCGGCATCGGGCACGGCCGAGGCGAGGGCGGAGGTCCAGTGGATGCTAGGGGCGAACTTGATGCCCGGCAGGTAGCGCGGGTTGGTCAAGGTCTTGCGCACTTCGGCGATGTAGTCCGGGAAGGGTCCCCAGACGGTGACGGTGTGGCCGTAGGAATCGAGGAGCTTGGCTGCGGCGGAACCCCAGCCGCCATCTCCGATGACTGCGATGTTCATAGCGTCTCCTTAGCGTTGCGCGCAGCCTCGCGGGCGGCACGTTGGGCGGCGGTGAAGGCGAAGCGGTTCTCGGTGCCGCTCAGCAGACGAACGATGTTCTGGCGGTGCTTGAGGATGGCCAGGGCGGCCAGGATGGTAATCAAGGCGCGGAACCAGATGGGCGAAGCACAGCAGCCGGCGTAGGGATAGAGCGGCGACCAGATGGTGGCGGCCACGATAACCGCCGCCAAGCAGCTGGCCAGCGAGACGTAGCGGCTCAGCAGGAAGATGACCGCCCACCCGGCAAAGCCGATGCCCCCGGCGAGCGGGGCCACGCCAAAGAGCAGTCCCAACGCCGTGGCCACCCCCTTGCCGCCCTTGAAGCGCAGGTAGATGGGGAAGATGTGCCCGAGCATTGCCGCCGTGCCGCACAAGACGCGCAGCAACAAGAGGCGGTCGACCGGAATCTCCGCGCCCCATGTCAGCGGCAACAGCGCGCAGTAGACCCCAGCAAAGCCCTTGAGCATATCGAGCAAGAAGGCGAGAATGCCCCACTTGGCCCCCACGCAGCGAAAGACATTCGTGGCCCCGATGTTCTTGCTCCCGCTGTTGCGCAGGTCCACCCCGCGGCTCTTGGCGATAATCAGGCCAAAGGGCACGGCCCCGAGCAGGTAGGCCGGCAGCAAGGCCGCGAGCGCCACCAACGCATAACCAATCGTCTCTGTCATCAATGTTCCTCCGCTTACTGCTTCGCCTGGAGGTGGGCAATCAGCCCCTCCACGGCCAGCGCATAACCCTGCAGCCCAAAGCCCATCAACTGCGCCACGCACACCGGCGCGGTATACGACACCTGGCGAAAGGCTTCGCGCCGGTGCGTGTTGGAGATGTGGAGCTCGACGGCCGGCAACTCACTCGCGGCAATCGCATCACGCAGCGCCACAGAGGTGTGCGTGTAGGCCGCCGGATTGATGATCAGGCCATCGTAAACAC
>JBJFFT010000183.1:0-15826 GCA_051891975.1 Candidatus Spyradenecus sp.
TAGGCCCTAGGTCGAGGCGAGGTAGGGCCTATCGCGCGCGTAGGCGCGTGCGCGTGCGCGCGTAACGGGCGCGCGCGGTTTATTTAAGGAAGGGATGGGGTGACCGCTCTAGCGGAGCGTGACCTCGCGGACCTACTGAGCGCTCGGCTCGTCGCTCCAGCCGCCGCCGAGGGCTTTGTAGAGGGTGATGAGGTCGGTGAAGAGGGTGGCGCGGTGGGTGATGAGGACCTCTTGGGCGGTGAGGAGGGCGCTCTGGCGGGTGAGGACGTCCTCGATGTCCTTTTCGCCGAACTCGTAGAGGCGGTCGGCGATGTCGAGGGCTTGGGCGCAGGTTTGGACGGTGCGCTGGAGGTCCTCGGTGCGGCAGGTTTCATTGTAGTAGGCGAGCCAGGCGGTTTCGGCCTCCTGGTAGGCGGTGAGGACGGTGGCGCGGTAGTCCTGGATGGTAGCGTCGAGAGTGGCGCGGGCGGACTCAATCTGCTTGCGCCAGGTGCCGAAGCCGAAGATGTTCCAGGAGACGGAGGGGCCGAAGCTGACCGAGCGGGTGTAGGCGCTCCAGGGGGAGAGGTCGGGCGAGGAGAGGCCGACGGTGCCGTTGAGGGCGAAGGTGGGGTAGATGGCGGCGGTGGCCACACCGAGGGCGGCGTTCTGCGCGCGGACCTTCTCTTCGGCCTGGCGGATGTCGGCGCGGCGGCGGAGGAGTTCGTTGGCGGGGACCTTCGGGCGGGCCTCGGGGAGCTGGAGGGCGTCGAGGGTCTCGGAGACGCGCGGCTCGGTGGCGTGCGGGGTGCGGCCGACGAGCTGGTCGAGGCGGAACTGGGCGGCGGCGCGTTGCTGGCGGTAGGTGGGGATGGTCGAGCGGGTCTTGGAGACTTGCGACTCGGCGGTCACGAGGTCGTACTTGGGCAGGTCGCCGCTCTCGACGCGCTTTTGGACGCGGGTGAGGTTGCGCTCTTGGAGGGAGAGGTTCGCTTCGGCGATGGCGATTTGCGCGGTATATTGGCGGACCTGGACGTAGGCTTCGGCGATGTCGGCGGCGAGGGCCACGCGCAGGTCTTGGAGGGTGTAGGCGAGGGCGGCCTCTTCGGCCTCGGCCTTCTCCACCGAGCGGCGGATGCCGCCGAAGAGATCGAGCTCCCAGCGGGCGTCGGCGGAGGCTCCGAGGCGCTTATCCCAGGAGCCGGTGTGGCCGCTGCCGCTCCAACCGCGGCTCCAGGTGTAGGAGCCATCGGCCGAGAACTGGGGGTAGAAGCCGGCCTCGGTCTGCTCGCGGCTGGCGCGGGCGGCCAGGAGGCGCAATCGGGCGGCCTCGAGGCTCGGCGCGGAGCGCAGGCCCTCTTCCACCAGCTCGGTTAGGAGCGGATCCTCGAAGGTGCGCCACCAGTACGCGAGGCTCTCGAGCTCGGGATCTTCGCCGTAGAAGATGGGGGCGACAGGCTCGGGGGCCGGCGGCGGGGTGTAGTCCGGGCCGACGGTGCAGCCGGCCAAGGTCAGGAGCGAGAGCGCGCCGAGCGCGCACACGGAACGGGACGGTGCAACCATGCTTCCCCCCAATCTCCGCCGCAGATTAGAGGCGGGTGACGGATTCAATGGTGACGGGATTGTTGGGCACATCGCCCATCCAGCCGGCGGTGCCGGTGGAGACGGCCTCGATGGTGTCGACCACGTCGAAGCCGGCCGTGACGCGCCCGAAGACGGCGTAGCCGTAGGCCGAGGGGTTGGGCGCGCGGAAGTTCAGGAAGTCGTTGTCGACGGTGTTGATGAAGAACTGCGCGGTGGCGGAGTGAATCTCCGGGGTGCGGGCCATCGCGATGGTGTACTTGAGGTTCTTGAGGCCATTGGCCGCCTCGTTGGGGATGGGCTCGTGGGTGGACTTCTGCTCAAGCTCGGGGGTGAAGCCGCCGCCCTGGATCATAAAGCCCTGGATGACGCGGTGGAAGATGGTGCCGTTGTAGAAGCCCTCGTCGACGTAGCGCAGGAAGTTGGCGACGGTCTTGGGGGCGGCCGACTCATCGAGCGCCAGCTTGATGTCGCCCTTGTTGGTCTTCATCAGGATGTTGGTCATTGGTGGGGTCCTTTCCGAGTGCCTGGAATGGCGCGGTGGGGGAAGTGCGAAGAGGAGCGCAATCGGTGCGCCATCACTCTTGCGAGAGTTCAGCGGCGAAGGCCTCCCATTGGGCCTTGACGTCCTGGAAATCGGTATCGAGCGCGGCCTCGCCCTGCAAGCCCAGCTGCTTGAGCTGCATCTGCACCTTGGAGAGGAGGGCGCGGCGAGTGGCGGGAGTCTTGGCTGCCGACTGGCGCAGCTTCTCGAGGGTCTGGCGCGAGGCGGCCAAGCGCGTGGTGGCGGCATTTTTGGCAGCCAGGCCAATCGCCTCCCGAAACTCGGCCGCGCGGGTAGGCACGGTGCGCGAAAAGGTCTTGGCCAGCAGGAGGGCCTTGGAGGGGGTGCTGACGAGGGTCTCGCGGATCTCGGCGTCGCTCTGCTCGATCCACGCCTCGCACCGCTTCAAGAGCGCCTGAGCCTCTTCGCCGGCCGCCCCGCCGCGCTGGATGCGCTGGCGCAGGGCCTTGAGCGCCGGCTCGATGTTCTGCCCCACCAACAGGCGGCGCTCGAGGTCCTTGCAGTGCTTGAGCGCCAGCCCCTCGGCCAGAGAGGTGCCGGCCGTGCAGCGAAGCGGGACGGCGTCAATCGCTTCCATCACCTTCGCCTCGAAGTCTTGGTTGGCCGGGTGGCCGCCCCAGAAGAGCCGCCCCTTGTGGTCAAAGATCATCGCGTAGGGCACACCACAGATTTGTGGACCGCCGGCCACGGTCATCTCTTGGTAGACCGAATAGTCGCACTTCGAGCGTTTGAGCAGCTCGCGCACCGCCTTATCGTTGCGCGCCCAGACGTGCGTGCCGATAATGAGCACCGGCTTACCCTTGAGCTTCCGGGCCAGCTCGCCGATGTGCGGCAACACCTCGCGGCACGGCGGGCAGGTCAAGCCAAAGGCCTCGACCACCACCACCTTGCCCTCTAGGTCGGCGGGCTTGAGCTTCGGCCCGCTCACATGCATCTCATCGGTGAGGTTGCTCACTTCCAAGGCCGCCGCCACGGCCGTCCAAACGGCCAGAGCCATCCCGCAAAGCCAGCGTTTCATTGCGCTCAATCCTCCTCAGTAAAGAACCGGATGCTGCTCTTCTTGAACTCGTGCGTGGAGAAGAAGACCTTGCCCGCCGGCGCGCCGATGAGCCCGCCCAGGCGGCAGAAAGCCGCGTAGCCCGCCGACCACGAGCGCTTGTGGACCATCGCGTAGAGGGTGAAGGGGAAGACCGCGCTCGCCGGGCGGGCGTAGCAGTGCGTGACCTCCGCCTCGGCCGCCAGGCGCCGCCCCGCCGCATCGCACGCTTCCGGCGCCACCTGCCAGCAGCACATCCCGTTGGCCGTAAAGCCGCCCGCGCGGTGACGCAGCAGGAGCGCAAAGCGCCGCAGCGTGCCATCGGCCTGCCAGGCACGCAACTGCGGCAAATCCGCCACCCGCCACGGCTCGACCACCTTCGCTGTATCGTCCTGATAGCGCCGGACAATGGCCACGGCCTCGGGCGAGAGCGGCGGGGCCGGCACCACCTCCGGCGCCGGAGCGGCCACCGGCGCGCGGTATTCGGTCCGCTCGTCGCGCTCGCGCGTACCGGCATCAAAGACCACATCGATCTTGTAGCGCGTCAAGGCCGGGAAGGGGGTCGGGGCGAGATCGACCAAGCGCGCGGCCTCGACCTCGAAGCGCTCGGCCGGCGCCGAGAGGGTCCACCAGAGGTTCGGATAGGGCGCGTAGTCCTGTGCCGAAAGGCCATCGGCCGAGAAGTCCGCCGGCCAAGCGCGCTCGTAAGCGTGCGTCACCCCCGGCAAGGCACAGACCCGCGCCGCGGCCGCCGCCAGCGCCGGACCTTCCGCCCGCACTGCGTAGAGGCAGCTGCGATAACCCAAGCGCCGCGCGTCGAAGACCGCCCCCACGCGCCGCACCATTCCCGCCGCCCGCAACCGGCCGATAAAGCCCGCCAGCTGCGCCTCGCTCGCGCCGAGCGCCTCCCCCAAAACAGTCAGCGGCCGCGACACCAAAGGCCACGGCCGCTGCAAGGCATAGAGCCAGCGCGCTTCATCTGCAGAGAGTTGGATCAGTTCGTCCATCGCGCGTAAAGTAGCACATTTCCCGCCCCGAGGGAAGCCCGGCCCTAGAGGGCGGCGGCGATGGCGGCGCCGAGGAGAGGCGCGTCGTCGATACGGACAATCTCGAAGGAGAAGCCGCGGGGGCGGAGGAGGGCATCGAGCTGCTGCTCGACGATTTCGCGGAAGGGGACGCAGGCGGTCTTCCAGAAGGTGGAGCCATCGGCATTGATGCGGCAGAGGCCGGAGCGGCAGCCGCGGGCCTCGGCGGATTGGAGGGCGGCGGCGGCGATGTTGATGGCGGCGAAGCGGGCGGCGCGTTCGTACATCGGGCAGAGGAGCGAGCGGATGACCTCGGCTTCGTCGGCCGAACAGGCGAAGAGGTCTGGCCGGCGGCCGGCGCAGAAGTCGTCGAGCTCGATGTTGGTGAGGGTGCGCGAGAGGATGTCATCGCGCAAGCCGGCGGAGAAGAGGTTGGCTTCGGCGGCGGAGCGGAGGATTTCGGTGCCCAGATCGCCGAGATGGACGCCGGAGATGCAGCGCTCCCAGAGTGCCTTGCCGTTGCCGGAGGCGGCTTCGTGGCGCTCGTCGAAGCGCGAGCGGGGGAAGTCGGCGAAGTTGCCCGACTCGCAATTGATGGGGAAGAAGGTGCCGGCGGGGAGGCCGGGGGCTTTGAGGATGCGCCCGGCGGCTTCGGCGTAGGCGGTGTTGGTGCCGGTGCCGAGGATGAAGCCCACGTAGGCCGCGCGCCGCTCTTCGGCGTGATGGGCGTAGGCGGCGAGGAGAGCGGCAACGGTGTCGTTGAGCACCACGGGGCGGGTCTGGCCGATATTGCCGGCGGCGAGGGCGGCGCAGAGCCCCTGGGCCACGTTGGTGCCGACGATGGCCGAGGCCTGAATGTGCTTGGTCCAATAGAGCAGCACGCCCTCGGAGGTGACGGGATAGGAGAAGCAGAAGCCGAATTGCTCGCCGGGGCGGAGGTTGGGCCCGAGCACATCGCAGAGCAGGCGGTAGAACTCCTCGTGGCTGACTGGCCCGCGCGAGCCGGGCATAAAGCCCTTGAGCTGCGGGCCAATCTCCGGCACGCCCTGCGCGTCGAAGCGGACCCGGGCCGAGCGCGTGTTGGTGCCGCCGACATCGAAGGCCGGCACCTCGCAGTTGCGCGGCATCTCGCGGTTCATCGCGAAGCCGGCCGGCAACATCGGCAGCCGCCCTTCGCCCAGGAGCCCGCGCGCCATCTCGGCGCGAAAGGCCTGGAGAATCGCCTCGGCGTTAGCCACCTGGGCATCAAAGCCGTTGTCCTGCAAGAATGTCATCGAGCACCTCCTCGCGCACTGCGCAGCCGGTCCGCACCTCGCCAAAGGCCACCGGCAGGGCGAACCGAACCACGCCCGCGGCCTTCTTCTTGTCGTGTGAAAGATAATCCTTGAGCGTGGCGGCATCGTAGCCGGCGGGAATCTCCGTAGGCAGCCCCAACGCCTCGAGCCCGGCCTTGACGCGCCCCGAGAGCCCTGCCTCACGCGCCACGCCCATCCCCTCGGCCAACCGCGCCGCCGCCACCGTCCCAATCGCCACCGCCTCGCCGTGCGCCACGGTAAAGCCGCTGGCGGCCTCGACCGCGTGGCCGACGGTATGGCCCAGGTTGAGCGCCGCGCGCAGGCCGGTCCGCTCGAAGGGGTCGGCCAAGATGGTGTGCACCTTCACGCCCACCGAGCGCACCACCAGCTCGGTCAGATAGTCCACCGAGCCGCGCGCCTGGGCAAAACGCCCGAGCAACTCGGCCAGGCCCGGGTCGCCAATCATCGCGTGCTTATAGGTTTCGGCCAGACCGCAGCGCAGTTCGCGCTCGGGCAGCGTGGCGAGCGCCTCGGTGTCGGAGAGGACCGCGCAGGGCGGATGGAAGGCGCCAATGAGATTCTTCCCGGCCGCCAAGTCCGCCCCCGTCTTGCCCCCCACCCCGGCATCGACCATCGCCAGCAGGCTCGTGGGCAGATTCAGCCAGCGGATGCCGCGCAGCCAGGTGGCCGCCGCAAAGCCCGTCAAGTCGCCCACCACCCCGCCGCCCAGGGCCAACACCAAGTCGCCGCGCTCCAGCCCCGCGCGCAACATCGCCCCCCAAATCCCCTCCACCATCGCGAGGGTCTTGTGCTCCTCGCCGGCGGGAATCTCGTGGCAGGGCACCGGCGCGCCCAAGGCCGCCTCCACCCGCGCGCGGTAAAGCGGCAAGGTGTTGCTATCGCCCACCAGCAACAGATGCCGCGGCCGGGGCTCCAACCGCGCAATCACCCCGCCCAGCAGCCCAATCGCCCCCGGCGCCACGCGCACCGTGTAGGGCGCGCCCATCCCCGAGACCAGGTAGACCCCGAAGGCCGCCAGCACGCGCGGCCAGACCTCCTGCGGCGGAGCGATGCCATCGACCGCCACCTGCAGCCGGAAGGAGGCGTAGTGCTCCTTGCGCTCGGCCAGCGTCCTTAGCAACGCCGAAGCGTCTGCCGAAAAGGGCCGACTCCCCGCCTTGCGCTCGACGCGCCGCGCCAACTCCTCCGGCGGCGTCTGGATGCACACCACCGGCCCGCACGCCTCCACCAACGCGCGGTTCCGCTCGCGCAAGAGCGCCCCGCCCCCCAACGCCACCACCGCGTTCGGCGCCTCGGCACAGAGCGCCTCCAAGGTCGCACTCTCCGCATCGCGAAAGGCCTCCCGCCCCGCCTGCGCCACATACTCCGGAATGCTCATCCCCACCCGCGCCTCAATCAACGCATCCAAGTCCACCGCGCGCTTCCCCAGCGCCGCCGCCAAATTACGCGCGCAGGTCGACTTCCCTGTCGCCGGCGGCCCATACAAAAAGAACGTCTCCGATGCGTACTGCATACCGTCTACCAAACTCCTTTTTCGCCCCCATTATAGCACAAGCCCCCACCGAAACACACGCAAGAAGCGCCCTCGAAATGGGGGCTGATCCCTCGTTCCCCGCGCGAAAGCAAAAAACGCCCGCCGATACCCCCAAAAAAGGTAGGCCCTACCTCGGGTCGAGGTAGGGCCTAGGTCGAGGTGAGGTAGGGCCTACCTCGAAATGACCTAGGCGCTGGGCAAAAACAGAGCCGGCGCAAATGGGATAAAAAGTGGGGGCAGGGGGTGTTTTTAGTCACCCTCTGGCGTAGTCGCTCCCCGGGAGGGTTAGCACAGGCCGAGGGCGTGGAGATAGCGCACGACGCCGTTGTCGGTGTTGGCGGGAGCGCGGTGGGGGCAGAGGGCGAGGAGGTCGGGGTGGGCGTTGGCCATTGCGACGGCGTGGGTGCCGAGGGTCATCATCTCGGCATCGTTGAGGTAGTCGCCAAAGACGACGGCCTGGGCGGGCTCGAGGCCGCGCTGGCGGAGGAGGGCGGCAAGGGCGCGGCCCTTGTTGATACGCGCGGGCTGGACGTCGATCCAGCAGGGGCTGGAGTGGATGACGCGCAGGTCGGCGCGGGCAAGGGGGGCGAGGCGCTGCCAGAGGATGCCGCCGGCATCGGGGTGGTAGATGGCGGCCTTGCAGATGCGCACGGGCGGGAGGGGGGCGAGCGGCAGGTGCTCGCTACGGGAGAAGTAGTGGCCCACGGCCTCGAAGTTCGCCGGGTAGGTGTCATCGACCCAGGCGCAGGTGGCGCCGCAGAGGACCGGGGTGGCCCCGGGGACGCGCCGGGCGGTGGCGATGACTTCGGCGAAGAAGTCCGCGCCCGTGAGGTCCTCAAAGAAAGGCTCGGCGCTGCCGCTGAGGAGAGCGAGGGCGCCATTCTCGGCGATAATGTCCAGCGCCACGCCCAGCTCGGCGAACTGCGCCTGGAGGTTGGCCAACTGCCGGCCGCTAGCAATGGCCCAGCCGATGCCGCGCGCGGCTAGACGTTGCACGAGGGCCGGGAAGTCCGGGGGCAGACGCCGCTGCCCATCGAGTAGCGTGCCATCCATATCGGTGACAATGAGGCGGGGAGAAGGCGTGGGAGAGGTCATACGAGACCCTTATCGAAGGAGCCGGAGCGGAAGCCCGCTAGGTCGAGCGTCACGAACTGGTAGCCCGCGGCTTGGAGGAGGTTGAGGAGCTCTTCGCGGTGGGCAAGGACGGCCTGGAAGGCCTCGGGCGGCACCTCCAGCCGGGCAATGGGCAGGTGGTCGCGCACACGCAGCTCGCGCACGCCGGGGAGAAAGCGGCGGAGGAGCGCCTCGCAGAGGCCGACGCGCTCGAGGCCCTCGGCGGTGATGGCCGTGCCGTAGGGGAAGCGCGTGGCCAGGCAGGGCGCGCTCGGCTTCTGCGCCACGCTGAGCCCCCACGCGGCGGCCAGCGCGCGGATCTCGGGCTTGGTGAGCCCCGCCTCGGCCAAGGGCGAACGCACGCCCAGCTCCGCCAAGGCCTTGCGGCCCGGACGCCAGGCGGTGCTGTCGCCAGCGTGCGTGCCCTCCATTACCGTGGAGAGCCCCTCCGCCTCGGCCAAGGCGAGGAGCTGACTAAAGAGGGCGCGCTTGCAGTGGTAGCAACGGTCGGGCGGATTGGCCACGACGGCCGCGTTCTGCAAGGTGTCGATGTGCAGGAGGCGGTGGACCACGCCGAGCTGCCGGGCCACCTCGGCGGCCTCCTGCCCCTCGCGCACCAGGTGAAAGGGCGTGGTCACCGTCACGGCCAGGAGCGGGAAGGCCACCTGACGCTGCAACTGCGCCAGCGCCGCCAGCACCACCGCGCTATCCACGCCCCCCGAGAGCGCCACCAGCACCCCGCCCCCCACGCTCCCGCGCAGAACAGTCAGCAGTTTATCAGTCGACAGTCGACAGTCGACAGTCGACAGGGCTGGCGCTCGGTATGTTTGGCCCGTCTGAGCCGAGGAAACTTGACCTATCGGGTTCATCTGTTTATCCGTTGTGTACGCAACTGTCGACTGTCGACTGTCAACTGTTCACTGCTGCGGCTGCGGCCGCAGCAAAGGCCTCCGGATAGCCGACTCCGGCGCGATCGGCCACCGCACGCACACTCTCGCTCTCGGGGTAGACGCGCGTGAGCTTGCCATAGCGGCAGCGCTTGGCCTGCACCGGGCCGTAGGGCGTGGAGACCGTCACCGCCTCGCGCGCCATCGTGATGCGGCGGACCTTGTGCGTGCGCAGGCCGATGGTGGTCGTCTCGCGCAGGAGGATCTCGGCCAAGGCCGGCACATCGGCCTCGCGGGCCAAGGCGCGCAGGACCACGCCGGGGCGCGACTTCTTCATCGTGCAGGGCACGAGCGCCACGTCGAGCGCGCCGGCGGCCAGGAGCTTCTCGCTGGCCACGGCCAACGCCTCGCCCGTGCAGTCATCGAGGTTGGCCTCCATCTCCACCGCCTCCTCGGCCGGGCCTTCCTCCGCCTCAATCACCATCGCCCGCAGGATATTCGCGCAGCCGAAGTCGCGCTCCCCCACCCCAATGCCCACCTGGCGCACCGTGAAGCGTTCGGGCAGACGCGCCGAAGTACGCATCGCGGCGGCCAGGGCAATCCCCGTGGGCGTGACCCGCTCACCGCGCACCGCCGTCCGCTCCAAGGGCAGCGCTGCGCGTCGGGCGATATTGAGTACCGCCGGCACCGGCACCGGCAGCTCCCCGTGGGCGCAGTGGACCGTCCCGCACCCCTCGGCGAGCGACTCGACCACGCAGCCCTCCACCCCCAGGTCTGCAAAGAGCACCGCCGTGGCCACGATGTCGGCAATTGAGTCGAGCGCCCCCACCTCGTGGAAGTGGACCTCCTCGACCGCGCAGCCGTGCGCCTCGGCCTCCGCCTCGGCCACCAGCGCAAAGGCCGCATCGGCCAACGCGCGCGCCTCGGGCGCCATCGGGAGCCGCGCGAGGATTGCCTGCACGTCGGCCAAATGACGATGGGCGTGCGAGTGGCCGTGATGCGCGTGCGGCGCGTGGTGCGCATCCTTCCCAAAGGCTTCCGGCAGCTCGACCGCGAAGCGCTCGCCAGCGATCCCATACGAACTCGCCTTCGCCCAGCCGAAGGTCAGCCCCTCGGCCTCGAGCGGGGCCAACGCCGCGCGGACCTTCTCCTCGCTGCCGCCCAACGCATGCAGCGCTGCGGCCAGCATATCCCCGCTCGCCCCGCCACTGCCCTCGATGTAAAGTAGTCTGCTCATTGTCTGTCGCTCCTTTCGCGCAACCGCAACATCCGGCACGCCTGTGCGGCGGCGCCGAAGCCATTATCGATATTCACCACGCTCACGCCCTCCGCGCAGCCATTGAGCATCGCCAAGAGCGGGGCCAAGCCCCCGAAGGCCGCGCCGTAGCCCACCGAGGTCGGCACCGCAATCACCGGCACCTCCACCAACCCCGCCAGCACCGTCGCCAGCGCCCCCTCCATCCCCGCCACCGCAATCACCACATCCGCGCGCCGGATCGCCTCCAGCTGCCCCAGGAGCCGGTGCAGCCCCGCCACGCCCACATCGTAGAAGCGCTCCACCTCCGCCCCGAAGAAGCTTGCCGTCTGCGCCGCCTCCTCCGCCACCGGCACATCCGCCGTCCCCCCCGTGCAGACCGCCACCCGCCCGCTCACCGGCCGCTTCGCCCCCGCCAGTTGGACCGTCCGCCCCACCGCCTCATAGCGCGCCCCCGGCACCGCCGCCACCACCGCCGCGCCCACCTCCGCCGAGCACCGCGTCCCCAACGCCGCCTGACCCGAGCGCGCAAAGGCCGCAAAGATCGCCGCCGCCTGCTCGGGCGTCTTCCCCGCGCAGTAGACCGTCTCGGCCATCCCCGTCCGCCGCAAACGCGCCAAGTCCAGCCGGGCGAACCCGCCCACCTGCGCCACGTCCTTGGCCATATCGTCCTCGCTCATCGTCTCTTCGCCTCCTTGCGCCCCATACTATCCCATATTCTGCCGCCGCTGCCAATACCTGAATGTGCGGTTAGCTGTTAGCCGTTAGCTGTTAGCGGGGTGGCCTGGCGGAGCAGGCCAATGCAAAACGCTTAATGGCTGCCCTACCCCACGCGCCCACAAAAAACCCTGCGGCGTTTTGCCGCAGGGTCCGGTATATATTAGGAATGAGGAAAGGGGGCGCACTGCGGATGAGCGCAGCGCGCAGGGAATTACTTCGTGGCCTTGACCTTGAAGCTCCGGCCAATCGGACTGTCGTAATCGTCCGTAGACGTTGCATAGAAGTAGCCATCATACCCGCCAGAGCCGTTTGCATTGAAAGGAGCGGCAGCGCGGAGGGTTGCTTTTGTGTCGTTATCCACCAACTCAATCGTGGCCCCTTCGGCCAATGTGGCGGCATTACCATCGCTCGTCTTAACCGCCACAGTCACGGTGAACATCGTCACAGCGCCCGTCGAGTCGTAGCTCGGCGTAATGGCCACGATGCCGAAGTTGTAGTCCACCTTCAGGGTCTTGTTGGTGCCATCGGCCGTGACCACGCTATCGCCGAAGACCGCAAGGGCGTTGTCGATCTGGGCTGCGGTGAGCGTCGTCGGGCGGCCCTCGACCGTGGTCGAGCCCGTGACCGCCGTCACTTCGCTCAACCCAGCCGTCTGGGCCTTCGCCAACAGCAGCGCCTGCGAGGCCTCCGAGAGTTCGACTTCGGCCACCGGCGGGATGACAATCGCCGTCGCCAGCACCACGGCGGTGCCCGCTTCGTTGGCCGCGAACTTCAGCCCATCGGGCGCGCCGGTGAGCTTAGCCGCCACATCCGCCGGGCTCGAGCAGGTGAGCACGATATCGTCCGCCTCCGCATCCTCCGGCAGCGTCACCGCCACCGTCACGCCATCGGCAATCGAGACCGTCCCGGCCGTCAACGCACCAGCCGTCGCATCGAGCGCGGCGCCCGAGTTGAAGGTCAGCGTCCCGCTCACCGTGCCGGTGCCACCAATCGTACCGGAGACCTCCGTACCGCTAATCGCCGTCCAGGTCTTTCCGTTTGCAATCTGGACACGTGCATCGCTACCTACTTGGATGGTGCCGTCCTTTCGTGCGACACTCGCACCAAAGCAGACGCTATGCTTGTTGCCCGAAGTCGTAGCGACCGTCACGGCCCCTGCGTACGCGGAGCAATCGCCCGCGAAGCGCAGCGTATAGGTCGGCGCACCTTGAGGCTTGCTCATCGTGATGGGACCATCGCCTTCAAGTGTAGCTGTGAAGGTTGTCACAGCGTCGGAAAGGCCATTGTTAATGGTCAAGCCATTACCCGAGAGGCGAACGGTCTTGAAGGTGTGCTCACCGGCATTGCACCACCCGGTCAGACCGTTAAACTCCAGCGTCGACTGCGCATTACCCAAACGCGAGAAGGGCGTCTGGTTCCACGAACCGGAGAGCGAGACCGTACCCGTCCAGGCCGCTCCCTCGTCAGTTCCCGTGAAGGTCGCGCCGGTGTCCGAGGGTTTCGCCGTATAGGCAACCGTTCCTGCGCCGGTGACCGCGCCGGTGCCCAACGCCGAGGAGTTCGTGGCCTTCAGCGTGGAGCCGGAGGCGATGTCGGTGCCGCCGGTGTAGGTGTTGGCACCCGAGAAGATGACCGCGTTGGGTTTGTCGGAGACCTTGACCTTAATGCCATCGGAGATGACCCCCGAGACGGTGACAGGCTTGTCGCAGGCAAAGACACTGGCGCCGGGGAAAGAGCCGCCCTCGGCGAACTCGACCGTGCCGGTGCCGCTGATAGGCATATTGAGGGTGACGGGGCCAAAGGCCGAGCCGTAGATCTTCACCGGCTTCTCGTCGGTCGCATCCGCGATGGTCATCGCACCGGCGATGGTCTGCGGCGTGTTGTCGTTGAGGCCGTTGCTCAGAATGAAGGCGCTGCCGCCCTTCAGCGCGAAGGAGTTCAGGCTATTGTTAAAGGAGGTATACCAGGCGGTGAAGTTGACGGTCGCGCCATCCTCAACGGCGAGCTTCATCGCCGTGGTCGGATTCGAGCGGACATGGAGCGTGCCCGCCTTGACCTGAATGGTGGGCTCGGCCGAGCGATTGAAGAGGCCGAGGTCGCCCGTGCCCTCCTTGACGAGGGTGCCGGTGCCGGTGAGCGCGGGCAGGGCCAGCGCATTGTCTGAGCCGAAGGTATCGACATTCGCGAAGGTCGCGGTCGTGGAGACGGTCAGGGTCTTGCCGTCATCGATCTGAATGGTGCCGGCCAGGAGCTTATCCTTGGCGGCCGTGGTGTCGGCGGAGACCATTGCCGTGCCCGAGACCGTCAGCGCCTCGCCCGCGAGCGCCAGGGAGCCTTCGCCGGCAATGCTGACGTTGGCCACCGTCACCGCCGAGCCGAGGGTGAGGGTCGTCCCCTCCGCCGTCACGGAGATCTTGACCGTGTCGCCCGCCGCCGGGAGAGCGCCCTTCGACCAGTTAGCAACGTTGCTCCAGGTGTAGGAGCCATCGTCCTCGGCCGTCGTCGCGGTCCAGGTGTTGAGGCTGGAGGTGAAGGTGCCATCCTTGATGGTGCCATCTTTGGCGGTAATCTCGGCGAGCGTGCCATCGCTAGCCACCTTCTTGAAGGTCACCGTGCCCGAGGTCACCGTGGTGGTGTAGCCCGTGAACAGCTGCGCCGAAGAGAGCACGAGCGTGAGCGTCGCGCCATCGGGCACCGTGATGGCCCCTTCGGTGCCAGCCGGGAGGATGAGGGCAGCGCCGGAGGCAACCGCGAAGGTGGGCAGGGTCTCGCCGAAGGTGGCGCCATGCAGGTCGAGCGTGCCGGTGGTGGCGGTCGCGGTGCCGGTGTAGGCGCTCACATCGGAGATGACCACCGAGCCGGTCTGCCCGGCCGTGCCGAGGGTGAGGTTGCTCGCGCCGGAGACCTTGTTAATCGTCAGCGTGGTGCTCGGGGCGGCGGCGACCGTCGAGGGCGCCGTCACATTGAGGCCATTGGCGTGGGCGATGTTGGCCGAGGCGGTGGCCGTGGCGAGCAGCGTGCCACCCGCGAGGGTCACGGACTTGGCGCTATGCGAACCGAGCCCGATGCCACCCTCGCCGACCTGCAAGGTGCCCGTGGGATTGATCGTAACAGAGGCGGTGTTGTACCGATCGCCACTCTTGAGCGCGTACACATCCACCAACGCGGCATTACCCGTTGCCGCACCCACATTCAGCGTGGTCGTGCCGTCCCACCCCAAGCAAAGCGCGCCACCAGGGGCCGAGAGCGTGCCGGCCTGCAAGTTGTAGGTGGTGGTCGTATTCCAGTGGCCGAGGAGAATGGCCGAAGCCGTCGTGCTGTCGCACGCGGTCGCCGTGCTCGAGAGGGAGATGGTGCCGCCCAGCTGCGTAATGGTGGCGTTCGCGGAGCCTGAGTCGCCCACCACGAGGCGCGGGGCATTCACATTCGCCGAGTAGGTGAGGGTCTGCGCAGTGTTAAAGGAGAGCTTGGCATCGTCCCCCGAGAGGGTAATCGTAGGCTCAATCTCCACGATGCCGGTCATCGCCAAGACATTGTTGGGGATCGCCGTGAGGTCGCTCCCGACTACCTTGATCTTTGAGGTGGCAGAACCGGTGGGCACGCCCGTCATGGTGGTATTCGCGCCTGTGGTCAGGGTCTTATCCGCCGCCACCGTGACCGAGCCCAGGGAAGACGTGATGGCCGAGACGTCCACATCCGTCTCTACGACCAGCTCGTTCGTCGACAGCGCCGTGCCGGTGACCCCGGGGCCGACCGCAAAGGTCAACTTGCCCGAGCCTTGGACAGTCACAAGACTCAGCGCGCTCGTAGCCTGGTCCATCGTAATGGTAATCCCGGCCGCCGGGGTCTTGATAATGACCCTGGCGTTTGCGCCCGGCGCGCTACCCACATCCCACGGCAGCGCGCTGTAGTTAATCTCCGTTGCCGAGGAGGAAGAAAGGTCGGCGGTGTAGGTCGGGGGCACCGCTGCAGGATAGGCCTCCACAAGGGCCGCCACCTGCCCATCCGTCAACACGCTGTTGTAGATGGCCAGCTCGTCGATGTAGAGGTTCGTGGCCTGCACGGCCGTGGCGTTGGGGCCCTCCCAGCGCGTACCAATCTGGAAGCCGTTGCCGACCGTAATAGCCGTGGAGCCGGTCACCGCCGTGCCGCCGTCAATCTGAATCGAGAGGCCCGAGCTCGTGCGCTTGGCCACCACCAAGTGCCACCCGGTCGAGAGATCCGCCGCCGTCGCATCCACATAGGTACCGGCCGTGCCAAAACGCATCGTCGTGGCGTTCTGCTTCAAGAGAAAGCAGTTATTGCCAAAGGAGGCAACCGTGCCCTTGTCCGGCGCGTCCGTCACCTTAATGTAGGACATCACCGAGAACTCCCCCGGCCACGTGTAAGCGCGCCCAGGGTGGCACGCATCGCTAATCGTCACCGCCTTGGAGGGGGTGCCGTCCGACTCCGTGCGCAGGGAATCAACATAGACGGCAGAGTCGTTATTCCACACCCACGATAGCGCACCATTCGCCTCCGCGGTGCTATTGGTGAATGAAAACGACAGATCCGGCGTCGGCGCGTCGACAGCTCTTCCCGGCAAAGCCAGGAGCAGTGCGGCTGCGCTCACAGCCAAGGTGCTTACTATTCCTCTCATAATTCCAGTTCCTTTCCTAATAGACTGAGCCCGAGGGAAGGGCCACCTTTCCTCAGTCACAACGCGAAGTATACACCGTTTACCCCCCCCCCGTGTCAAGCGGAAATTGAAACTTTTTTAGGCTTTTAGCCGCGCTGCCGCGCGAGGGGGAATGGGCGAAAGCGCTGGGGGGAGGT
>JBJFFT010000184.1:0-15631 GCA_051891975.1 Candidatus Spyradenecus sp.
TGAGGAAGGCGCGGCGGGTAAACTCGCCCGGACCGGCCGGAGTCGCCCCCAGCTGCCAGAGGCGCTCGAGGACGCGCGCGGTGATGACCGGTGACCCGTGGCAGCAGAGCTCGACGGTGTCCTCGCCGGTGTAGCTGTGCGGGGCGCGGAAGAAGAGGAGAAGCGCATCATCGAGCACCTCCCCGGCCTCGCCCAAGAGCTTGGCGTAGGCAAAGGTCCCCGGCGCGCGCGCGCTCGGCGGCGGCGAGAGGCGCGTGAGCCCATCGACAATCGCGTAGACCCCCGCCCCACTCAGGCGGATGACGGCTACGCCCCCCACCCCAGGCGCCGTAGCGACCGCAGCGATCGGGGCATTAGAGGAGGCTTCGGGCATAAGTCAGCAGCGCTTCATCAACGGTTTGGCAGGCAGCGACGGCGCGGGGGGCGAGGCCGGCCGAGCGCAGGACGCGGGCGGTGGGTTCACCCATGCAAATGAGGTCTGGCGCCGGGCCGGGACGAGTGGCGGCGAGGGCGAGGTAGGCCTTGGCGGCGGAGGCGCTGGCCAGGAAGACCGCCTCGCACGGCGGCGGGACCACGCCCTCGGCGGGGACGGTGCGGTAGAGCACCAGGTCCTTGACCTTGGCGCCGCGCGTACGGAGGGCCGCGGCGAGGGAGTCTCCGGCCTCTTCGCTGCGGACGCGCAGGATGCGCTCGCCGGTGAGGTCCGCCGGCAGGGCGGCGAGGAGGCCGCGCGCGGAGAAGTCGCGCTCGGGCAGGAGCGTATCGATGCACAGGTGGGCGAGGGCCTCAGCCGTGGCCGGACCGGTGACCACCAGACGCTTGGGCAGGTATTGAATGGGCGAGCGCATCTGCTCGAGCAGGAAGCGCGCGGCCGTGGGCGAGGTGACGATGAGGCGCGTGTAGGCCTTGCTCGGGCGGATCTTGTAGGTGGCCACGGCCTCGAAGCAAATCAGCGGCCGGACAATGGGCTCGCCGCCCAGGTCGAGCACCGCTTCGCGAGCCTTCTCGGCCACCGTCGGGCTCCCGGTCACCCAGATGCGCCGCCCGGAGAGCGGCCCCAACGGCGGGAAGGTGGTCTGCGCCGCGGGCCCCACAATCACAAGCCCGGGGCGCGGATCGACCGGCCGCGCAGCGAGTTCGCCCAGGCTCCCGCGCACAATCTCCTGGGCCGGGCCGCCGGCCTCGTAGACAATCGCCGCGGGGGCCTCGGGGCCGTGCTGCTCGATCACCTGCGCCAGGGCCCCCAGGGCCATAAAGTAGACCGTTGGCGTGGCCTCGCCCTGGCTGCGCGGGGTCTCCACCCGAAAGCCCTTGCTCTGCCCCCGGCGCGTGAGGAGCATCCCGGTGGCGGTGGTCGCGGCCATCAATGCGGAGATGCCCGGCCAGACGCGGAAGGGGAGGCCATCGGCGGCCAGCGCGTCCACCTCCTCGGCCAAGCGCCCGAAGAGCCCGGGGTCGCCCCCCTTCAACCGCACCACCCGCTCGCCGCGCCGGACCCGCTCGCCGATGAGCTGGGTAATCTCGGGTTGGCTCATGGCGTGCGCCCCGGCGCGCTTGCCCACATAGAGCCGCTCGGCGCGCAAACCCTCGACCAGGCTCGCATCCATCAGCGCGTCGTAGATGACGCAATCGGCGTGCTGCAACTCGCGCGCCCCGGCCACGGTGCAGAGTTCGGCCGCACCGACCCCGGCCCCAACAAAGCGCACGGCCTTCAGATAGAGCCCGCGCAGGGCACGCACGCGCGGTTCCTCCCGCCGGAAGGTGACGGCCAGGACCCCTTGCCCGGCGGGCGGGGTAAGGGCCTCGAGCGAGATGAGTTCGGTGATGCGATCGGCCAGGTTCAGCCGATGGAGGGCCGCGGCGGCTACGAGAATGGCATCGTACTCCCCGCGATCGAGCTTGGCCAGGCGCTCGGGGATGGCCCCGCGCAGGGGCAGGAGCGTAGCCCCCGGGAAGCGTTGCCGCGCCCACGCCTCACGCCGCGCGGAGCTCACGCCAATGCGCAGACCCCCGGCCGAAAGGTCGACCCCGGCGCGGGCCACCACGCAATCGCGCGGGTCCTCCCGCCAGGGGAGCCAGAACCAATCGAGCCCGGGGCGCAGCCCCTCGGGGGGAAGGTCCTTGGCCGAGTGAATGGCCAGGTCGAGTTCGCCGGCAAGGAGCGCTTCATCCAGATCGCGCGTAAAGAAGTCGCCGGGGGCTTCGCGCAAGTCGGTGGACTGATCGCGGTCGCCAGGAGAAGAGAAGGGGATGAGCCGGAAATCGGCCCCGGAGCTCTCGCGCAAATGCGCCAGGGCCCCTTCGGCCTGAATGAGGCTCAGGGCACTATCGCGCGCGCCAACGAGGAGAGCCTCAGCCACGGCAGCGCTCCTGATAGGCGGCTTCAGCTTTCGCGAGAATGGCATCCAGGGCGCCGGTGCGGCGGAGGTAGTCGCCGCGCAGGGCATCGAGGTCGCGCACGTGCTCGTCACCGTGGATGTTGCGGGGAGCGCCCAGGTCGTAGGCCGGGCAGAGGAGCTCGGCGGCCTCAAAGAGCGGTTCGCGCACGGTGAGGGCGGCGAGGAAGCGGTCGGCCCCGCGCACGGCTTCGCGCCATTCGGCCAGGGGGCGGCAATCTTCGCCGGGCAGGGGGCGGGTGTGGTAGAGCACGGTCACGGCCAGACCCTGCCGGTGGGCTTGGGCGATGGCGGCCTGGCCGAGGGCCCCGGTGCCGGCGATGACGACCCGGCCGCGCGCGCCTTCCAGCGCCAGTTGCTCCACCTCCACCTGCGGGATAAGCGGGGCAACGGCTTCGCGCACGGCCTGGGCGCGGTCGAGCGCCTCGGCGTAGACCCGCTGCAAGGGGCCGTGGGCCCAGCCGGCGGCACGGGCGCGGTCGAGCGCGTCGCGCACTTGGCCAACGATGTGGAACTCGCCAATCATCTTGGCGCGCATGCCCGCAAGGACCATCGTCAGGTGATGCATGGCCTCCTCGCCGGAGAGGGCGTAGGCTTCGCGCGGGAAGTGGAGAGCGTGCTGCAGGAGGCCGCTTGCGATGAGCTCGGGGGCGCACCAGGCGATGAGCTCGGTGCGGTTGCAGGTGTGCAGGAAGCACCACCCGTAGAGGCCGTTGAGGAAGCCGAGGCGCGCGGAGAGCTCCTCCTCGCTCGGGAACGCCACCGCGCGGTCGATGCCGTGGATGAAGAGCACCCCCGGCGAGCAGCGCTGCAGACTCCGCGCCAGGGTCTCCTTGACCTCCTTGGCGGTACGGCAGCTGCGGCCGTCGGTCGAGATGGCCACCTGCACGTTATCGGTCTTGAAGGAGGCCGGGACGATGAAGTCGCCCTCGGCCCAATGGCCATCGGCGCAGCAGCACCAGATGCCCCGCGCCCGGGCCGCGGCCAGCACCGCGCGGTTCACGCGCTTGTCATCGGTGCAGGCCACCACCACCTTGGCCCCCGCCACGTCGGCCGCGTCGAAACGCCGCGCCACGCGCATCACGCCCAGCGCGTCGAACTCCGGCAGCGCCTCCGGGCAAATCACCTTGACCGCCGCGCCGGCCTCGAGGAGCGAGCGGGTCTTGCGCAGGCCGACGCGTCCGCCGCCGACCACCACCGCCGGCTTGCCCGCGAGGAGCAGATTGGCCGGGAAGGTCGCCGCCACCCCAGGCCGCGCAGGGGCCGGCGGGGGGGCGGAGGGGAGCGGGGAGGGGGCCGCGCTGAGCTCGGTCAAAGCGGGCAACTCCTCCCACTGGGCTTGCGGGAAGAAGCGCGCGGCGGCGGCGCGGAGGTAGGCGCAGGATTCATTGTCAATGGTCAAATCCTTGCGCCCGGGATAGCGGTTGTAGAGGAGGTGCGTGACGGTGAGGCCGCGCGCGGCCATCGCCTCGAAGGCCAGGAGGGTGTGGCTGATGGAACCGAGCACCCCGCCGGTCACGAAGATAATGGGCCACCCCTGCGCACGCACAAGGTCGATGGTGAGCAGCTCCTCGGTGAGCGGCACGGCCAGTCCCCCCGCACCCTCCACCAAGACAACGTCGTAGCGCTTGGAGACCTCCTCCACCGCCGCCAAGATCCGCTCCACCTCCACCTGCTTGCCCGCCAGCCGCGCCGCCAAGTGCGGCGAGCACGGATAAGGGAAGACCTGCGGCGCGGTCAGCCCCGCCGCATCTTCCGGCAGCGTGACCCCCATCATCGCCCGGTGGCGCGCAATGTCTTCCGACGCGCCCACATTCCCCGTCTGCACCAACTTCACCGTGGCCACACGCCGCCCCTCGGCCAGCCACCGCCGCGCTAACCAACCTGTCGCAATGCTCTTTCCGGCGTCCGTATCCACGCCGCTCACAAAGTAAATCATAGGCCGATTATAGCACAAGCGGCGCGGTGGTGGGGGCGGAGGGCGGAATGGTTTGTGGGGGCTGCTCGCCCCCACACCCCCCGGGAGCGTGGGACGCTCCACCCCGGCCGAAGCGCCCGCCGGGCACTCCGGCAATAGACACGCGGTGGGTGCCGGTAAGAGTTTTGCATCGGCCTGCTCCGCCAGGCCGCCGGGCCTACCCCAAAAAGAGCCAGGGCCTACCTCAAAGTGACCTAGGGCCTACCTCGAGGCGACCTAGGGCCTACCTCGAGGCGAGGTAGGCCCTACCTTTTTGAGGGTATCGGCGAGGGGGTGTGAGGGCGAGCAACTAATCGCTAACAGCTAACCGCTAGCCGCTAACAGCCTCACTTCGCGTCTTCGGTGACGCGCATAAGCTCCTCGACGGAGGTGAAGCCGTTGAAGACCTTGCGCCAGCCATCTTGGCGGAGGGTGGCCATCCCTTCGGCCATCGCGGCCTTGCGGATGTCGGCCGAGGAGTGGCGGGCGATGATGTGCGAGCCGATGGTCTCGGAGACGTTGAGGAGCTCGAAGATGGCACCGCGGCCCTTGTAGCCGGTGTGGGAGCAGGCGTCGCAGCCGCCGGGGGCGTAGACGAAGTCCTGCGGCGGGGGCTCGGGCTGATCCCACCATGCGGGCTTGAGGGGGATTTGCTGGCGGCACTTGGGGCAGAGGCGGCGGGCAAGGCGCTGGGCGAGCACGCCGGCGACGGCGGAGGCCACGAGGAAGGGCTCAGCGCCCATATCCACCAGGCGGGCGAAGGCGCCGGCGGCGTCGTTGGTATGGAGGGTGGAGAAGACGAGGTGACCGGTGAGAGAGGCGTTGATGGCAATCTCGGCGGTCTCGCCGTCGCGGATTTCGCCGACCATAATGATGTCGGGATCTTGACGGAGGAAGGCGCGTAGGGCGCGGGCGAAGGTCAGGCCAATATCCGAGCGCACGAGGACTTGGTTGATGCCCTTCATCTCGTATTCGATGGGGTCCTCGGCCGTCATAATGCGGACGTTGACCTTGTTGATTTCGTGGAGGAAGGCGTAGAGGGAGGTGGACTTGCCCGAGCCGGTGGGGCCGGTGACCAGGATGATGCCGTTGGGGCGGGTGATGAGCTTTTGGGTGAGGGCAAAGTCGCGCTCGCTCATCCCCAGGTCCTTGAGTTGAACGAAGTTGCCGGACTTTTGCAGCAAGCGCAGGGAGACGCTCTCGCCATAGGCGGTGGGGCAGGTGGAGACGCGGATGTCGATGTCCTCGCCGTTGAGGCGGATGCCGATGCGCCCGTCCATCGGGAGGCGCTTCTCGGCGATATCGAGGTTGGCCATCACCTTCAAGCGGGAGATGATGGCCGCTTTGAGGCGATTGAGCTGAGGGGGCACGTCGACCTTGTGGAGCATCCCGTCGATGCGGTAGCGGATGCGCAGCTCGTCTTCCATGGGCTCGACGTGGATATCGGTGGCGCCCTGGCGGTCGGCCTCGGCAATGATCTGGTTAACGAACTTGACGATGGCGGCCTCCTGGCCGTCGGCATTCACGTCGATCTTGGAGATGTTCGCTTCGTCGGAGACGTCGTAGCGGTTGTCCTTGACGGCCTGGTCGATGACATCGGCGCCCACGCCGTAGAACTTCTTGACGGCTTTGTCGAGCTCATCGGCCGGCGCGAGGCAGACGCGGATGGGCAGACCGCAGGCCAGGCGCAGGCCATCGGCGGCCAGGGTGTCGAGCGGGTCGGAGAGGACCACCGAGAGGGTGCCGTTATCGAGGGAGAGGGGCAGGGCGTTGTATTGGGTGACCGCGCGCACCGGCAGGGCGCGGATGGCCTCGTCGCTCGGGCGGACCTTCGAGAGGTCCACATAGGGCATCCCCAAGACCTCGGCGAACTTTTCGAGGAAGTCGGCCTCTTTGGCCAGCTCCAAACGGGCGACGGCGCCGGGGAGGCCGCGGCCATCGGAGAGGTCCGCCGCGAGGAGGTGTTCGAGTTGGGGCTCGGAGAAGAGGCCGGTTTTGCGGAGGAGGTTGGCGAGGAAGGCCTGTTGCGCGGTCATAGGGAGGCTCCGGGGGGACTAGGGGGCGGGGACGAGCTCGGCGAGGAAGCGGACGAACTCGGGGTAGATGTCATCCATCATAAAGTTTTCGCGGGCGATGCGGGCGCTGGCGTTGGCCTCGCGGGTGAGGCGGCTGCGGCGGTGGAGGTAGCCCAAAAGGACGCGCTTGAAGTCCTCGACGTTGCCGGCGGTGTACATCGTGCCGGCGCGGTAGCGGGTGATGAGGTGCTCGGTCTCGCCCGTGAGGCAGCAGATCATCGGGAGCCCAGCGGCGGTGTAGTCGGCCAGCTTGTAGGGCACGGCCACCCAGCTATCCGGGAACATCGGCACCACCGCCACGTCCGAATCGGCCAGCAGCTGCTGCATATCCTCGTTGCTGAGGTAGCCATAGAAGCGGATCGCCTCGCACTCCTTGGCCAGCTCGCGCAAGGCCTCCTCGCGCGGGCCGGTGCCGGCGAGGTCGAGCCGGATGTGTTCGCCCGCCTCGATGAGCTCGCGCACCCCGCGCACCACCGTAAAGAGGTCGTAGCTACGGCCCATATTGCCCACGTAAATCAGCCGCAGCGGCTCGGACTCGTCTAGGCTGTAGCGCGAGGCCCCATTGTTCATCCGCATAATGCCGTGATAGCAGAGGTGGCGCGGGGCCTTGCAGCCGTAGCTGGAAGCGAGGTCCAGATAGGTGAGCCCCACCCCGCTGACCGCGTCGGCCAGGCGGTAGGCCGCGCGCGCCGCCCGGTGGGCCCGGCGGAAGACGAGCGGCCCGAGGAGCTCCTTGACCCACGCCGGGCCCGGAAGCAGCCGGTAGAAGTTCTCCGGCCAGGCGTCCATAATGTCCACCACCGTGCGGCAGCCCCAACGCTTACGGAAGGCGCGCGCCACGGCTGCGGTCTCGATCGGCGGCCAGGAGGTGAGGACGAGGTCGGGCTTGGGCAGGGTGCCGGCTTCGACGAGGCTCTCGGCCAGGCGCTTCCAGGTGGCGGCGTAGCGGCGGTGGCTCCACGCCCGGCGCAGACCCACGTTGTCGGAATAGGGCACCGTGGGGATGAGGCGCACCTCAAAGCCCTCGGGGGCGGTATAGACCGGCGGGAGCTGGCGCGGGCGCTTGAGGGCGTGGGAGAAATCGCTGCTCCAGAAGACAACCCGGTGGCCGGCCTTGATGAGCGCGCGGCAGAGGAGGGTGTAGCGCTGGGCGCGGCGGCCCTCCTCGGGGAGGTTGTCGAAGGGGTTGTTGATCCAGACGTTCATCGGGGCTCTTCCGGGGCCGCCTTAGGCCAGGGTGGCGATGGGGGCGGGGGTGCAGGAGCGCACGCAATGGGTGTCGCGCGCAATGCGCTGGCGCTCGGGCCAATCGAGGGTGTAGTGCAGGCCGCGGCTCTCGTGGCGAGCCATCGCCGAGGCGATGATCATCTCGGCCACGTCGGCGATATTGCGCAATTCCAGGATGTCGGCCGTCACCAGGTAATCGAAGTAGTATTCGTTAATCTCTTCGCGCAAGTTCCGCACGCGGCGCAGGGCGCGCTGCAGGCGCTTGTTGGTGCGGACGATGCCCACGTAGTCCCACATACAGGTGCGCAGCTCCTGCCAGTTGTGGGCCACCAGGACCGCTTCGTCGGTCGGCACGGCGTGGCCGTAGACCCAGTCGGGGATCGTCACGTGGGCGACCGAGGGGACCGGCTCGGCGCAGAGCCCCTCGGCGCAGCTGCAGCCGCAGACCAAGGCCTCCAGGAGCGAATTGCTGGCCAGGCGGTTGGCCCCGTGCAGCCCGGTGCAGGCGCACTCGCCAATGGCGTAGAGCCCGGGCAGGGTGGTGCGCCCGGCCACATCGGCAGCGATGCCCCCGCAACAGTAGTGCGCAGCCGGGACGATGGGGATGAGGTCCTTGGCCATATCGATGCCGAACTCGAGGCACTTGGCGTAGATGCCCGGGAAGCGCTGCTTGAGGTAGTCGGCACCCTTGGCGCGGATATCCAGGCAGCAGTAAGCGTCTCCGCGCTTCTTCATCTCCGAGTCGATGGCGCGGGCGACGATGTCGCGCGGGGCGAGCGAGCCGCGGCGGTCGTACTGCTCCATAAAGGGCTTGCCATCGCGCGTGACGAGGATGGCGCCCTCGCCGCGCACCGCCTCGCTAATGAGGAAGCGTTTGGCCTTGGGGTGATAGAGGCAGGTGGGGTGGAACTGCACCATCTCCATATTACGCACCTCGGCCCCGGCGCGCCAGGCCGCCGCCACCCCGTCGCCCGTGGCAATATCCGGGTTGCAGGTGTATTGGTAGACCTTGCCGCAGCCGCCGGTGGCCAGGATGACCGCCCCCGTGCGCACGGCCCAGATCTCCCCGGTCTCGGTGCTCAGCAGATAGGCGCCCACCACGCGGTTCTCCCCGGGCTCGTGCAGGAAGCGCGTAGTCACCAGGTCAATCAAAAGGGTGTTTTCGCAGACGTGGAGCTTGCGCGTGGCGCGCAGCCGGGCGCAGAGGGTGCGCTCCACCTCGCGGCCGGTGATGTCGCCGGCGTGGAGGATGCGCCGCCGGGTGTGGCCGCCCTCGCGCGTCAAATCAAAGCCCTCGGGGCAAGCGGTCTCGGCGGACTTGGTGAAGGGCACGCCCATCTCGATGAGCTTGCGCAGGCAGCGCGGCCCGGCCTCGACGATCTGCCGCACCACCGCCTCGTCGCAGAGCCCGGCACCGGCATCGAGGGTGTCGGCCACGTGCAGGTCGAAGGAGTCATCGCTGCCCATCACGCAGGAGATGCCCCCCTGCGCGTAATTGGTGTTCGCCTCGTCCAGCGTCCGCTTGGTCACCAGCAAGACGCGCCCGTGGCCGGCCAACCCCATCGCCGCCATCGCGCCCGCAATCCCCGAGCCCACCACCAAGTAATCGCAATCCAGCGTTCTCATGCGCCGCCTCCCTTACGCCGGGTCCACCGCCAGACGGCACGTCTGCCGCCGGCACGCCCAGCAACAATAGGCAATTGTCACGAAGAAGGAGGCCGGCAGCCGCGTCAGCGCGCACACCTTCACCCCCAGGAGCGTCGTCCGCCCCCCCAGCCCCATCGGCCCAATCCCCAAGCTGTTCGCCTCCTCCAAAAGCTGCGCTTCCAGCGCCGCGAGCTCGGCCACCGGCGAAGCCTCGCCCAACGGCCGCAGCAACTGGCGCTTGGCCATCGCGTAGCCCTCCGCGCGGTCGCCCCCAATGCAAATGCCCAAGATGCCCGGCGCGCACCCCTGCCCCTGAATGCGCGCAACGGCATCCAACACGCACGCGCGCACCCCCGCCAAATCGCGCCCCGCGCCCAACCGCGCATCCGGCAGCGAATACTGGCAGCTCATATTCTCGCTCCCCCCGCCCTTCAAGAGCAGCGTCACCTCGGGCGCCCCCACAGCCGCCTCCTCGAAGTGGTGCACCGGAATGTGCTCGGCCACATTGTCATCGACCGACCGCCCGGAGAGCGCTTCGATCGTATTCTTCCGCAGCCACCCCTGCGCCGTCGCCCGGCGCACCGCCGCGTTCGCCGCCGCCATCAGCGGCCCCTGCGCCGAACCCGCCGGAACCCGCCAGAAGAAGGTCAACGTGCCGGTATCCTGGCACATCGGGGTCGACTGCTCGGCCGCCAAGGCGCAATTCCGGCAAAGCGTCCCCAGGATCCCCTGCGCGCCCTCGGTCGCTTCGCGTGCCTTCGCCGCCTCCAACGCCGCGGCAACATCCGCCGGCAGCTCGCACGCTGCGCGCCGAACCAACTCCAACAACTGCTCTGCAATGTCCATAACACCCTTACTATACCACATCCGTCCGGGCCCAGGCACAAAAAACGCCTCCTGCCTTTCGGCAAGAGGCGCAAATTAGGTTCTTTGGGAGCGGGTCTCGCGTGGGGGTACTCAGACGACCGAGCCGCTGGTGGGAATGGGGTGGAAACGGCGAGGGTCGTGCCACAACTCCCAAAGAACGCCACCTATGATAACACCCCCCGCCAAGGAATGCAAGCACTTTTTTCGCCCTCCGTGCAAAGGCTACCGGCGGCTGCGCAAGGGGCTCCTCTGGCGCGTGAAAAGCCCGCCTCGTGCCCGAAGGTGGCCCCCGCCCGGGAACACGGCGGCCCCCGTGGCCAAAAGTGCTGGCCGCCTTGGGCCCGAGGGTGGCCCCGTGAGCCGGGCGTGCTTCGTTTCTGTGTGCCGTCGGCCTCGACGGCGCTGGCAGCCTCCCGACACCCCCGGCCTCTAAGCCTTCCGCCAAAGCGAGCGTCTCCGGCATCCCACATTGGCCGATCGCCTCGCTTCGCTCGCCCGTTCTGACGGGCCGCGTCCCCGCGGCCCAAACACCCCCCGCGCCTCCCTCGCCTCGACCTAGGCCCTACCTCACCTCGACCTAGGCCCTACCTCGACCCGACCTAGGCCCTACCTCAAAACACCCCCGGCCTCACTCAAAACGAACTCCCTGCCCCTATCCCTCTCACGCCCGCCCATTTCACCCGCCCGCCTACCACTACCCTATAGCCTACTCGCCGCACGGCACTCGCAGGGCAGCAAAAAGCCGCAGGGCCCAAAGGGCTCTGCGGCTTTGAAGGAAGCTCCCGCGCGTTTAGCGCTGAGTCTCTGCAGCCTCTTCGGCGGAAAGGAGGATGGCCTTGAAGAAGGTGCAGTCCGTACGGAGGATGAGGTGGCTGTCGCCGGAGACATCCTCGGGATAGAGGCGGCGGAGGAACTGCCACTCGTCGCCGAGCGCGGCCTTGCCGAGGAGGACGAGGACACCATCGCCGCGAAGCTCGCCCACGGGCTCCTCGCCATTGCGCAGCGCAATGGAAATCGTGGGCAGCGCGGAGCCATCGGGCTCGGTGTGGGTGCCGAGCGAGGTGATGTCGAGCGCCACCTGCTCTGCGGAGACGGCGGCGGAGTCGAGGCCGAGCCAATACTTCTCGGAGGCCGTGACGCCGTCGAGGGCGGTCTGCTCGAGGATGGCGTTGGGGGCCACCTGCAGGAGCCAGGCAAGGAAGTCATCATCCTGGGAGATGAGGTCGCCATTAGAGACGAGCTGAGCGGCCTCCGGCGTGTAGGTGAAGGTGACGACGTAGTCGGTGTCGGCATCGAGCGTGTCGGCATCTAGCGTGAGGTCGGTGGAGGCGCTCGCGGTGAGGAGGGAGCCGGAGGCAGTGTAGGTGGTAGCCTGGACAACAGGCGCCTCGACAGGCACGCCGTTCTTGGTGACGGAGGCGCGGGAGTACCAATCGCGGTTCCAATCGGTGAGGGCAAGGGTGTAGTCGGTGCCGGTCACGTAGGAGGCCGAGAGGCTACGCCCGGAGCGGTCGGCGTAAGCAGCCCCGCCCATATAGAGCAGGAGGGAGGCATCGCCACCGAGGACGCGCGCAGAGAGGGTGGAGGTGGTGGAGGTCTGCAACTGATACGAGGAGCGAGGCTGGATAACCTGCCCGCGGTCAGTGTAGACATTCGCGCCAAGGAGGGTGTGCGAGCCCACGCCGGAGAGATCAACATCCCAGTAGAGGGCATTCAGGACGGTGTGCTCGAAGAACTGAGCTGTGGCATTAGCGTTGATGGCAACAACATTCTCCTTGAAGGCTGCGTAGGGCAGACCACGAACAGTCGAGGCGGCCGTGGCATTGGCATTCTCGGAGGCGATGGCCAATTTCATCCGGTCAGGCATCTCGCTGAAGATCAGGTTCTCGTAGCTGTAGTAGAAGAGGACCTCATCTTCCACCACGCCGTTGGCGCGCTCGAGGGCGATGGCGTAGACGATGCCATTGGCATAGAGGTCGCGCTCGCGCAGCTTCGCCTCGAGGTCGAGGGCGAAGAGGGGCGTGTCATCGGCAAACTTGAGCCACTTGAAGGTGTTGACGGCCGCCGCCTCGTAGGGGTGCTCTCGGAGATTGTTCGCAGTGGCCGAGTCAAAGGAGTCGTCAATCGTATCGGCGGCGAGGTAGTAGTCCAGGTCGTAGTAGCCGGTGGCGGGGTCGCCGGTGTTATTGATGCGGCGATAGGGGACCCAGGAGTGGAGGGCCACGCGGTGGTCCTCGGTCCAGTTGAGCGGGGTCTCCTGCGCGTCACCCACCAAGGGCATCGGCGCATACTTGAGAACCACGGACCAGCCATCGAGCGAGTATTGCGGGATGTAGTTGCCTTCGGAATCCTGCGTGACGGGCGAGGCGTAGCCGGCGAGCTCGAAGACGGTGGGCAGGGTTTTATCGCCGCTTTGGGCGGGGAAGGGGCGGAACTCGTTAATCCAAACGCCGCCGCGGCCGATGTTGTAAACCCAGGCGTAGGGAGAGATGCCCTTGTTGTTGGCGGTGGTAATGGCGTTGATGTTGGCCTTGGCGTTGGGGAGATACCAGGGGCAATAGGCGGTGGAGGCTTCAGAGGAGAAGTTGGAGATGGACTGAACCTCGTAGACGCGGTCGAGCTTCGCATCGGCGATGACGATGGCGAAGCGGAGGACGGCGCCCTCCTGCCAGGTCTCCTCGGCGGCGGCGTCCATATCGATCAGGGCGCTATAGGGGAGGAGGTCGGCGGCATCGGAGAGGCCGGTGTCGGCGGCGCGGGTGCCCAAAGCCTCGGCAAGCTCGTCGGCGGTCATCGTGGAGAAGGCGAGGAGCGTGTCGGCAGCGCGGGGATTGGTATCGGTATTGGTGGCGAGGGCGCGGTTCTCGTCGCAGTAGCCCCGATAGGTCATCGGGATAATGCCGGCGGCGGAGTAGAAGGCGCGGCCGTTGGCCCCGCGGAGGAGGCGGCTGCGCAGATCGCGCAAGCCGACAGGGGCGATGCCTTCGCCAATGGAGGGCGTGCTGCCGAGCCAGCCGCTCGAGCCCAAATCCCAGTTGCTCAAGAAGGTATCGCGCAAGGTGGCTTCTGCAGGAACGATCTCCGAGAGGCTGGCCGGAAGCTTGCTCTTGGGGATAAGGGTCCAGACGAGGAAGGGACGGAGGCTGGCGTTGGCTTCCAAGTTGTCGCGGACAGCTTCAATCGTGGTACCCAGGCTGCCGCCGAGGAGGCCGAGCTCAGGGTTGATGACCGCGCTCATCCCCAGCTTGTCGCCCACCTGCGGCTGATGGAGCCAGCCGTGGAGATCGGCGTAATCGCCATCCACATTGCCATCGGCATCGGACCAAATGGGCTTGGCGAGGGTGTCGCCACCCTTGGCGGCATCGGGGGTGCCGGTGGTCGGGTCGAGCGCGTAGAGGGTCTGGGTGACCAGCCAGGCGCCGGAGAGGACATCGCCCTGGCCGATTTCCATCTGGACGGCGTTAATGGCCGAGGCCGGCTCGTCGGCAAAGACGAGGGTGATGACGAAGGAATCCTGGTCGCCGAAGGTGGTAACGTCGGTGCCCACGCTCGGAACGATGTAGTCGGTGTTGAAGGTGATGACGCCGGTGGGCTCCTGGGAGACCGAGCCATCCTCGGCGGTGATGGTGGCATATTCCACCTTGGCACGGAAGGTGCCATTTTCATCGGCCACGCCCATCTGGATCCAATCGGTGTAGCGGGCATCGGGGTTGGTGGCGAGCAGGTTGCGCAGGCGCTCGACCTCGGCATCGACGGTGGCTTGCGGAAGAGCGCGGTCCGCCCCGATGAGCATCACATGGCCAATGAGGCTCGGCGGCAGGACGAGGCGCTCGAAACGGTAGTTCGTACGCGGACGATAGGAGAGGACCAAGCGCTGATCGAGGGCCGCGTTATAGACCCACGCCGTGCCCGAGAGCGACTGCGTGAGCTCGCCGGCGTTGCTGGCCGTGCCCGAAGCCGCCTCGGTCTCAAAGAAGCCGAACTGCTGATAGCCGCAGAGGACGCCGCCATAAACCGTGTTGCGGACCGAGGAGGTAACCGTGACGCGGTTCCACTCGGGGTCGCGATCGGGCGAGACGGTCTGGCCGTTGGCGGCATTGGAGCGGTTCGGGGTCTCTTCGGAGAAGGCCCATTCGGTGCGGTCGGCCACTGCCGAGGTGACGCACATAATCCCGTTAACGCCCACCGTCTGGCCAACAAGCTGGACCGAGCCATTCACATCGGTGGCATCTGTCTTGCCGGGGACGACGTAGGCATTGGCGTTCAGGAGCCAAGCGTTGTTCGCCAGCGCTGCCGGAGCGGTGACGGCCGAGCCGCCGTTGGTGTCGACCTGGGTCCAAACGCCGCCCTCCGCCGCGCCACAGGGGCGATAGAGGACGTAGGCGGAGAGGTCGTTCGAGGCGATGGTACCGAAGTCCGGCACGTCGCTGAAGGTGTGGGCGTAGCTGCGCGTGGCCTCGTTGCAGGCTCCGACAGCCGCCGAGCCAGCGGCAGCGCCGGTGGCAGCGTGGCGCGTGAGCGTCCAGCCATTGGACGTGGTCTGCGGCACATTGGGGTTGGCATTGAGGATGCCATCGCGCAGGAAGGGCATCGCCACCTCGGCATAGGAGGCCGCGCCGGAGGGACCGGTGGCGAGGTTGACTTCGCTCAGCCAGGCGGACTGCGGCGGGGTGCTGTAGAGGTAGAAGTAGGGCGCGGGGCGGGTGGCACCGGCGTTGCGGTCGGCCAGCGGCTGGTACCACGCAGGATAGGTGAAGAGGTCTGGGCGCTCGTCGGTGGCTGCCTGCGGAAGGAGGAAGGAGACGGTCTCGTTGCCGCCGTCGGCCTGGGCTACGTAGGTGTAGACGCCCCAGACGCAGAAGGGAATGGCGGGTTCCTTCTTGCTCCAGGTGGCGGCATTGAGCGGGTCATAGCCTGCAGCCGTGGCATAGGCATCGCTCAAAATACCGATAGCCGAAGCAGAGAGGGCGCGACCGGTAGAGAGGTCCTTGAGCTCCACATAACGGGCCTTGCCGTATTGGGCGACGGGCCCCTTAAGTGCGGTGATAGCATCGGCATACTCCATCCCTTGGAGGGAGTCGGAGACGAAGGTGCCCGTTCCGGTGCCGTCATCGATGGGCTTAAGGCCCGCCCAGGGGGCATCGAGGCCCGGCCAAGTGTCGCCGAGAGCCGCAAGGCCAGCAGGCGAGGGATAGGTGACGATGAAGGAGGAGAGCTTAGCCTCGCCGAGGACGGACTCGTCGTAAGCGATGTCGAAGCCGAAGCTGCTGCCCCACCACGGCTGATTGGGCCCCAGGGCAGACCCCGTGTAGGGCTGAACATGGGTAATCACCTCGCGCCAAGCAGACGCGTCGTTGAAGGCAAAGGTCGCCTTGGCTTCCACGTTGTAGCGGTCGTCCTCATCTACGGCATTGGCTTTCTTGAGCACTGCCAGGAAGGTGAAGGCATCGCCGGGAGTGAGG
>JBJFFT010000185.1:0-3750 GCA_051891975.1 Candidatus Spyradenecus sp.
TCGGCGTCACCCCGCGCAACGATGGCCGCCTCATCCGGATTATGATGCCCGAGCTCACCGAAGAGCGCCGCAAGGAGATCGTCAAGGTGGCCAAGACCCAGGCCGAGGAGTGCCGCGTGGCCATCCGCAACGTCCGCCGCGACGCCAATGACGCCATTAAGGCCCTGCAGAAGGATGGCAAGATTTCCGAAGACGAGGCCAAGAAGGGCCTCGACGACATCCAGAAGCTGACCGATGCCAAGGTCGGCAAGGTCGATGCCGACACCAAGGCCAAGGAGGCCGAGGTGATGGCCGTCTAACGGCCCCTACCCTTTCCACCGTCCACCTAGGAGAGCGCTCACTATGGCAGAAGAACCCCGCAAGAAGATCACCATCAAGTTGCGTCCCGCCGGCGCACGGCCCGCGCCTGCGGCCGCTCCGGCTCCGGCGAGCGCCCCCGCGCCTGCACCTGCGGCCCCGGCAAGTGCCCCTGTCGAAGCAAGCGCTCCGGCCACGCCCCCCGCGCCGCCGCCGGCTCCCGAAGCCGCCGCCCCGGCCCCTGCGCCTGAGGCTGCGGCTCCCGCGCCGGCTCCTGCGGCCCCGGCTGCACCCAAGATTACCCTCAAGCGCCCCACCCCGGCGGCGGCTGAAGCAGCCCCCGCCCCGGCGGCCACGCCCGATGGGATGGCAGTCGCTTCTCAGCAGGCCAAGCGCCAGACTTCGCGCATCGAGCTCCCCCCGGAGCTGACCGAGAAGCCGATGGCCGCTGATGCCGAGGCCGCCACCATCAAGCTCAAGCCCATCAGCCAGACGGCGACCCCCGAGAAGGCCGAAACGCCCGAGGCGGTCCAGGCCAAGAAGTCCAAGACCGCACGCATCGAGCTCGATTCGGTGCTGGGCAACATCCAGTCGAACGCGCCGCTCTCGAACACCACGCAGAAGACCATCAAGCTCCAGCGGCAAGTCCGCCCGGCCGCCCCCAAGCCGACGACCTCCGCGCCGATGGCTTCGGTTGCCGGCGGTGCCGCTGGGGATGCCGCGGAGGCCAAGACCATTAAGTTGGCTCGCCCTGGCGGCGCGCCTAAGCCCACCCTCGGGCTCAAGAAGAATGTTGGTGCGCCCAAGGCCGAGGAGGCCGAGCCGATGGAACAGCTCGAGAGCTTGGAGAGCTTGGACGACCTCCCCGCGATGCCCACGGCAGCGCCTGTGGCCGAGTCGACCGGTGCCAAGATCTTCACGATTATCGGTATCATCTCGGCGGTGGCCTCGATTATCGTGACGGCGGCCGTGTGTCTGATTTTGCAGAAGCACGCCGCCTCGCCCAACGGTACGCCCGCCACCGGCAACACGCTCCACTCGCTTCCCTTTGAGCGCGTGCTCTAAGCGCAACGAGTCCCAAAAGGCAGATGGTCCCCCGGCCGTCTGCCCTTTTCTTTTCCCTGCCCCCCACCTGACCTAACGAAAGAGGCGTTTATGAAGAGCGTTGTCAACCAGTTGTGCCAGCTCCAGGACTTGATTCTGGCGCGCGATGAGCACCTCGCCACCGAGAGCAGCGAGAACCTGGTGGAGCTCAATCAGTCGATTGAGGAGATGACCAAGACCCTGCCGCGGCCGGTCCAGGAGTTCTATCAACGGCTCTTCAACCGCAACCACGTGATTATGTCGCCGGTGCACAATAGTTGCTGCGCGGTGTGCGGGATGCGCTTGCCGGTGAGCCACATCCAGGCCGTGCGGCAGTGTCAGAGCCTGCAGACCTGCCCGGGGTGCTCGCGCATTCTCTTTGAAGAGCTTGACGCGCCGCAGTGGGTGGGGGCCACGCCTTCGCGCGCCGAGCCGCGCAAGAATGGCATCTCGCGCTTCTCAGCCGAATCGCTGATGGTGCCGGACCTATTGGCCGGGTCGGCCGAGGACGCCATCGAGGTCTTGGCGGCACGGATGGAGACCGGCGGCTTTGTCTCGCGCGCCGACAAGCTGATCTCGGCAGCGATGAACCGCGAGTCGATCTTCAGCACGGCGATGGAGCACGGCCTGGCCTTCCCGCACATCCGCGGGGTGGAGGGCGGGCCCCTGACCCTCGCCTGTGGCGTCAGCCGCGAGCCCTTCACCTGGGATGCCGAGGGCTCGCAGGTGAACATCGTCTTCCTCATCACCATTCCCACTGCCGTCAGCGCCTTCTACACCATCCTCAGCGCCAACCTGATGCGCGCGTTCCTCAGCGAAGCCAACCGCAAGGCCCTCCTCGCTGCCGAAACGCCCACGGCCCTCTGGAAGGCCCTCACCAAGGCCACGCGCTACGCGATTAAGTAGCCGTTAGCGGTTAGCCGCTAGCTGTTAGCGCGCGTACCGCGACGGACTGATATGGGGCTCTGAAACCGGCATCCCTTCTCCTGCCAATCGTGCACTTGCGTCGCACGGCCCGTCTGAGCCGTCGGCGTTTTTTTCGCTTCCGGCCCCCTCTCCGTCGCGGAAACGCGCGCTAACCGCTAACAGCTAACGGCTAACTGCTAAACGCCCGAGCACAGCGAGGGCGAAGGGATTGTGCTATACTGCCGCGCATTGAACCAAGGAGGAACCGCATGGCCAAGGGATTGGCAACCTACGACGAATCACAGATTCAACACCTCGAAGCGCTCGAGCACATCCGCCTGCGCACGGGGATGTATATTGGGCGCAAGGGTGACGGTTCGCAGTACGAAGATGGCATCTACATCCTGCTCAAGGAAGTGATCGACAACGCCATCGACGAGTTTATGATGGGCTTTGGCAAGCGGGTGGTCATCAAGCTGAACTACGCCAGCGGGGAAGTCTCGGTGCGCGACTACGGGCGCGGCATTCCGCTCGGCAAGGTGATCGACTGCGTCAGCCAGATTAACACCGGCGGCAAATACAACGACGCCGTCTTCCAATGCTCGGTGGGAATGAATGGCGTGGGCACCAAGGCCGTCAACGCCCTCTCCGAGCGCTTCACCGTCCGCTCCCAGCGCGAAGGCAAGTTCTTTGAGGCCACCTTCGTGCGCGGCAAGCTGGTCGACCAGCGCGAGGGCGAGAGCAAGGAGCGCAACGGCACCTATATCTCCTTCCTGCCGGACATTACCATCTTCCCCAAGTTCGCCTTCCGCGAGGAACATGTCCAGCGGCGGCTGCGAATGTATGCCTACCTGAATGCCGGGCTGACGCTCGACCTCAATGGCGAGAGCTTCTGCTCGGAGAATGGCCTGCTGGACCTCATCAACGCCGAGGCGGCGATGGAGCAACTCTACGAGCCGATCCACGCGCGCGTCAAGGTCGAGGGCCTAAGCTTTGTGCAGTTCGAGCTGGCCTTTACCCACACCAACCACATGGGCGAAGACACCTACTCCTTTGTCAACGGCCAGTACACCAACGACGGCGGCACCCACCTGACCGCCTTCAAGGAGGGCTTCCTCAAGGGCGTGCAGGAGTTCTCCAAGAAGCGCTACGAGGGCGAGATTGCCCGCGACGGCATCGTCGCCGCCATCGCCGTGCGCCTGCAAGAACCCGTCTTCGAGAGCCAGACCAAGAACAAGCTCGGCAACCCCGAAATCCGCGCCGAACTGGTGGCCGAAGTGCGCAAGGTGGTCGAGAACGAACTCCACCGCCACCCCGAGGCCGCCGAGCGCCTGCTCAACAAGATTGAGGAGACGCGTAAGCTGCGCGAGGATATGAAGGGCCTGCGCAAGATGGTCCAGGAGCGCGCCAAGCAGAGCGCCGTGCGCGTCGAGGAGCTGGTCGACTGCAAGCAACACCTCGACA
>JBJFFT010000186.1:0-3679 GCA_051891975.1 Candidatus Spyradenecus sp.
CATCCACCCAACCACTTACCACTCCTTCGGTGCACTTTTCTATTGACGCATTACGCCCTCCCCGATATTTTTCTCGGAGAGGGGCCTTTCGTTGGGGCGAGGTGATGCCGGTTTCAGCCCGCTCAGCGGGCGGGCAGGAAGCGTGTGCACGGCTGATCGCCGCGAGAGACGACGTCGGAAAGGATGTTGTGGCGGAAGCCGTTGGCGATGACCGTCTCGATGCCGCGCGCAGCAGTGGCGCTGGCCACGTGGAGCTTGGTGCCCATCCCGCCGCGGCCTTGGGAGGTCTTGGCGGAGGCCACGTGGCTGGCGAGGTCCTCGCCCGGGGCGACCTGCGCGATGAGGCGGGAGGCGGGGTCGGCCGGGTCGCCGGTGTAGAGGCCGTCGATGGAGGAGAGGATGATGAGCAAGTCGGCCTCAATGAGCCCGGCGAGCTGCCCGGCGAGTTCGTCATTGTCGGTAAACATCAGCGACTCCACGCTCACGGTGTCGTTTTCATTGATGACCGGGACAATGCCGTAGGCGAAGAAGGCGGCGATGCACTGGCGGATGTTCGCGGTCTGCTCGGCGGTGGCGAAGTCGCACTTGGTCAGGAGGATCTGCCCCACATCCAGGCCGTCGGCCGAGAAGAGGGTGCGGTAGGTGTCGATGAGGATGGCTTGGCCGACGGCCGAGAGGACCTGCCGGCGCGCCACGCGCTCGACAGTCTTGGGGAGAGCCACCTGGGCGCGACCGGCGGCCACGGCCCCGGAGGTGACGATGGCCACCTGGTGACCTTGTTCACAGAGGGCCGCCACTTGGTCAACCAGCTCCGCCATGCGGGCGATGCAGAGCCGACCATCGGCCCGTGCCAGGACATTCGAGCCCACTTTCACAACGATACGCATAAGCGTTCTCCTCCGATTAGTTGGCATCCGAGGCCAGGATGCCGGCCACCACCGCGCCGGTAAAGCCGCGCGCTTCCATCGCATTCAGCCCCCGAATGGTCAGCCCGCCGGGCGTGCAGACGCGGTCGGCCTCCGCCTCGGGGTGCGACTTATTCTCCAGGACGAGCCGGGCCGCGCCGACCATCGTCTGGGCAAAGATCTCACCGGCGGCCTGGGCGCTGAGACCCATCTGCACCCCGGCCTCCTGCGCAGCGCGCAGAAAACGCAGCGCGTGGGCAATGCCACAACCCGAAAGGGCCGTGACGGCCGAAAAGCGCGCCTCCTCCAGTCTCAAAGCCAGCCCGAGCGCGGAGAGGAGCTCGCCGGCACGCGCCGCGGCCTCGGGCGTCTCGGCAGCGTAGGCCACCACGCCCTCGCCCAGGCTCACGGCGGTGTTGGGCATTGCGCGCACCAGGTTGCCCGGCGCGGCAGGGCCGAGTGCTTCGCGCAACGCCGCCAGGGTCACCCCCGCCGCCACCGAGAGGACCAGCGCCCCAGGCGCCAAATGCCCGGCCACCTCGCGCAAGACCTCCGCGACCAGACGCGGCTTGACGGCGAGAACGACCACCTCGGCCCCGGCGACGGCCCGGGCATTATCAGCGAGGGCGCGGCAGCCGAGTTCGGCGCTCGGCACCTTCTCCGGGTGCGGGGTGCCGAAGGTGAGTGCTTCCGGGGCGATACGCTTGGCTTTCAGGAGGCCGCGGGCAATGGCAAGGCCCATATTGCCGCCCCCAAGGATGGCGATAGACATAAGAACTCCTCCCGCGCTCAGCGCGCGTCCAGGATGATGTAGACTTGAATGAGGCGCGAGATGGGCAGCAGCAACTCGCGGTAGAGGTCGACCAAGTGGCCGGCAGTCGCCTCGTCGAGCCCCTCGCGCAGGGCGTAATCGTGGGCGCGGGCAAGGACCTTCTCCTCGACCTCGCGGTTGAGCAGGGCCTGCTCGACAGCCTCCGCCTCGCCCGTGGCCGCCGCGGCACGGATGGCCGGGGCCAGCTCCACGCGCTTGCGGGCAATGACCTTGGTGGCAAAGCGGAAGCGGCGAGCCAGGGCCGCGATGGCCTCGGTGTCGGCGTGCAGAGCGCCGCGCGGCTCGCGGTCATCGCCCGCCGGGGCCAGACGCGGTACAATCTGCGTGAGGTAGAAGCGGCGCAGGGCGCGGGTCTGCTCGGTGGCATCGCCCGAGGCAAAGGCCTGGGCCAGCGCCTTAGGCTCGATGGGGGCGGCGTGGACGTAGAGCCCGGGGTTGAGGCGGAATTGGCGCCGCGCCGCGAGGGTCCGCACGAGGGTCGAATCGATGTCGGCAATCATCGCGCGTAGACTGGAGAGGGCGGTCGTGCCCGAAGCGTCGGGGACCGTGGGCTGGGTGGTGATGGTGTAGGAGCCCAGGACGCGCACCTCGCGGCAGACCGGCCCCAGGGCGCTGAGGATCGAGGCGAGCGGCTGGCCGGCGTTCCCAATCAGCAACTCCAGGAAGAAGGCATACTTCCACTTCTCGCCCAAGATGGGGCGCGACTGAATAAAGGTGAGGTCGATCCGCTTCAAGGGCGTGAGCAAGTCCAGAAGCGTTCCCGGGCGGTCGTCGATCGTCACATAGAGCAGAGCGTGCGTGGGCGAGAGGGGGGCCGGCGCGCCGTGGACGTCCCCGGGCGTGCGGTTCTCCAGGCGGAAGAAGCGGGTCGTATTCCCTTGCACATCCTGCACATCGGGCCGGCGCAGGGCCAGACCGTAGCGCGTGGCGGTGGTTTCGCCGGCCACGGCGGCGAGGGTGGGGTCCTCGGCGGCCAGACGCGCGGCCTCGGCGGTGGAGGAGACCGGGCAGAGGGGCACGCCGGGGTAGATGCGTGCGAGGGTGTCGCGGCACTGCGCCAAGGCCTCGGCCTTCGAGAGGATCTTGGCGATGGGGGTGGTGAGGTCGCGCGTCAGCAAGTGCTGGTGCACCGGCACCGCGCGGCACTCCACCGCCACCAGGGTGGGCGTCTGCGCCAGCAGGTCCATCACCTCCGTCACCGGGCCCTGCGAGGTATTCTCGAAGGGCACCACTGCCGCGCCATCAGGCTCGGCCGCCGCCCGCCGGAAGACCTCCCGGAAGTTCGCACACGGCACCAACGCTTCGCCCGGACGCGCCAGGCGCGTGGCAGCACGGTGCGAGAAGGTCTCCTCAGGGCCCAGGAAGTAGAGCGTCATACGGCCTGCTGCGCCTCCCGTGTTAGGCCTGCTGGCGCATAGCCACGGCCAGGTCGTGCCACGGCTTGATAGCCTTGAGGTATTCGCCGAAGGTCGCCGAGGGGATCTGCTGGGCGGCATCGGAGAAGGCGTGCTTGGGGTCGGGATGGGTCTCGACCAGGAGGCCGTCGCAGCCGGCACCGAGGGCCGCGCGCGAGAGGGGGATAACCAACTCGAGCTTGCCGCCGCCGTGCGAGGGGTCAGCCACGATCGGCAGGTGGGTCAGGCGCTTGACCGCGGCCAGCGAGCCGAGGTCGAGGCAGTTGCGGGTAATCGTCTCGTAGGTGCGGATGCCGCGCTCGCAGAGGATGACCTGCGTGCAGCCGTTGGCCATCAGGTATTCGGCGCTCTGCAGCCACTCCTCAACGGTCCCGGCCATCCCGCGCTTGAGGATGACGGGCTTGCCGGCCTTGCCCAGGCGCTCGAGCAAGTCGTAGTTCTGGGAGTTGCGCGCGCCCACCTGGAAGACGTCGGTGACGTCCATCAGCCCCTCGATCTGGTTCGGGCCGGGCACCTCGGTGATGAAG
>JBJFFT010000187.1:0-3672 GCA_051891975.1 Candidatus Spyradenecus sp.
ACACCGGCGTGGCCGTGAGCCCCAGCTTCACCGCGCCGGTGAAGTAATCCAAAACCCCCCGCCACTGACTCTGCGCGTTCGACCCGCCGTGGTGGCACTCGTCCACGATCACCAGGTCAAAGAAGTCCGGCGGGAAGGCCTTGTAGCGCGTCTCCTCGCCGCTCTCGCCCAGCAGCGTCTGGTAGATCGTGACGTAGCAATGATAGCCCAGCGGCACCTCCGCGAAGTTCGCCTTCAGCCGCGCCACAGCGTTCCCCAGCGGCGTAAAGGTCTGCGCCGTCTGGTTCGCCAACGCATTCAGGTAGGCCAAGAAAAGCACCCGCGGCCGACGCTTCCCCAGCCCCTCGCGCGACCACTTGACCTCAAAGAGCTTGTGCAGCAGCTGATAGGCGATGTAGGTCTTCCCCGTCCCCGTGGCCAAGGTTAAGAGCGCGCGCTCCTTCCCCTGCGCGATCGCGCCGATGACCGCCTCCACCGAGCGCTCCTGATAGTAGCGGATGGCGCGATCGCCCACCTGCGCCCACGGCACCTGCGCGCACGCGCTCACCAACGCCTCCCCCGGCTCCGCCGCGCGCCGCTCCGCCTCCACCTGCGCGAGCAACGCCTCGGGCCCGGGCATCTGCGCCAAGGTCAACCGCGTCTGCGTCCCGGCCACCAAGTCCCACGCCAAAAGCGTCCGCCCATTCGTAGCAAAGGCAAAGCGCACCCCCAGCGCCTCGGCATACTCCCGCGCCTGCGCCTCCCCCGCCTCGGCCCCCACCTCGACGCTCTTGGCCTCCAACACCGCCACGCGCCGAAAGCCCACCATCAGCACATAATCCGCCTTCCGCGCCCGGCGCCCCTTCCGCCCCGGCGCGAACTGCTCGGTCGCCACCCGCGCCGGTGCCGTCTCCCAACCCGCCGCCCGCAGCGCCGGGTCTATCAAATCCTTCCGCGTCTGCGACTCATTCATCGCCCCTACCCTCTCCCACGCTCCCCCCCGAACGCCTCCGACAACACCGCCCGCCGATAGACCCCACAAATCCCTTTGGCGTGGCGTGCTCGTTGGGCGATTGTGGCTGTTTGTTGGCGCATTTTCAGCAGCCAATTGGCTACTCGTGTTTGCTCCTCCAAAGGTGGAATTGGCAGGTCATACTCCCTACGAATGACGGATGGATGCGCCTTGTGAGTGTAGTCAAAGGTCTTCTTGACCCATTCAGAGTAGAGCGCATAGTAGAGGAATAGGTTGTCTAGTTTACAGTCCTCCACCTTCAGCCAGCCACAGACATTCGTCACGGAATACTTTGCATCTGTCCGGAAGAAGAACCTTCCGCCGCCGTCAATGCTCCAAGTAATCCGCGGGTCCTCAAACATATACTTTCCGTAGTGCCCAAAGATGCCCTCCCCAACGGCGGCACTCGAGTAAACAGGATAATCTCCAGGAGTCGCCATCAAGTCCTTACGGCTGATAATCTGCCCACGGCCCAAGCGAATACGCCCGGCATCCTCCAGCTCCGCCAGCGTCTGAATAGGGCACTTTTCCCGTAAGGCGGCGAAGGATTCGGCGAGGGTGGCGCGGAAGTGGCGCTCTGCGGTTTCGGCCATCTCGCGGAACTTGGCCTCCATTGCGTCGATGGCCCCGAGCGTCCGCTCCAGGTGCGCCACAATCCGCTCCTGCTCGGCCAAAGGAGGAAGGGGGAGGTCTAGGTTGCGGATACTTGTGGCCGTGGTGCTTGGCCTTCCACTATCAGGGACCAACTTCTCGAAGTCGACACTCTGGCAAAAACGATGAAGGAAGGCGGGTAGAACTTTCTCGGAGGCTATCAACCCAAAGGCTGTGTCGATATTCCATAGCGGCTCGGGAATAAGCATTGGGTTGTTCAGGGTCCCTTTACGCCCGACCAAGACCGTATTCGCGGGACACCGCCAGGCATTCGCGTAGCCTATCTTGCCGCCGCTTCCGTAAATTGGGAATGCGCCGTTTGGGTCCTCAACCGCGCGCTGATTGGCTCCAGCACGCACCTCGCAGACATCGCCGAGTTTGACGAGGGGGGCGTTCATTGGGCGAGGTCCTTGAGGAGGGTGTCGAGTTCGGCGTGGAGGGCGCGGAGGCGGGCAAGGCAGTCGGCGGCGGGGGGGAGCGTTTCGGCCTGGAGGTGAGGGTTGCGGACGGAGAGGTCGAGGGTTTGGGGGTCGAGCGTGGCGGGGTCGAGGGTCCAGGCGTTGGGGGAGTCGGGGAGCGGGGCGTTGGGGCCGGCGGAGGCGAGGCGCTCGAACTCAGCGAGGTCGCTCTCGCGCAGGGGGCGCTTCTTGCCGAGGGCGACGCCCTCGGGCGGGGTGAATTGGTAGTAGTGAATGGGTTGAGTGGTCGGCTCACCCTTGGTAAAGAAGAGGACGATGGTGCGCACGCCGGCGTTGACGAAGACCTTTTGGGGAAGGTCGAGGACCCAGTCGAGGCGGCAGCGCTCGAGCAAGCGGCGGCGCATGGCGATGGAGGCGGCGTCGGTATTGGAGAGGAAGGTGTTCTTGATGATGATGGCCGCGCGGCCGCCCCGGCGGAGCTTGGCAACGAAGTGCTCGAGGAAGAGGAGGGCGGTCTCGGTGGTGCGAAGGGTGAAGTTGGCCTGGACATTGGTGGAGGTGGCCGCGCCGAAGGGGGGATTGGCCAGGATGATGTCCACGCGGTCGCGGTCGGTAAAGTCGGCAATGCGCTTGGAGAGGGTGTCGACCTTCTCGATGTTGGGGGCGGTGAGGCCGTGGAGGATGCAGTTCATCTGGGCGGTGATGTAGGGCAGGGCCTTGACCTCGCAGCCGGAGAAGGTGCGGTGCTGGAGGATGTCGTAGGCGTGGGCACCCGCCTCGCGCGTGCGCTCGCGCAGGTAGGTAAAGGCCTCGCAGAGGAAGCCGCCCGACCCGCACGCGCCATCGTAGATCGTCTCGCCCAGCTTGGGGGCAAGCACGCGCACCATCACCCGGATGAGCGCGCGCGGCGTGTAATACTGCCCGCCATCGCGCCCGGCATTGCCCATCGCCTGCAGGCGCTCCTCGTAGAGCACCGAGAGCTCGTGCTGCTCGTGCTCGGTCGAGAAGATCAGCGGCTGGACCTTCTCAATCACCTCGCGCAGCAGGTAACCATCGGTGAAGGTGCATGTCAGCTCCGAGAAGATGGCCCCCACGCGGTAGGCCAGCGAATCCACCGCCGCCTCGTCGCGCAGCCGACGCAGCCCCGGGAAGAGTTCGCGCTGGACAAAGTCTATCAGCTCGGGCCCCGTCAGCAGCCGCCCCACATCCAGCCGCCCCTCCGCCGTCTGCGGATAGGCCCACCTGTGCCAGGCCAGCGCCTCGGGCAAGACCGGCTCGTAGCGCTCGCCGCACAGCTCCGCCTCCGCCTGGCGCCCCGCCTCGGCCGCATCCAAATAGCGCAAGAAGAGCAACCAGCTCGACTGCTCCATATACTGCAACGCACTCCCGCACCCACTCCCGGGCTTACGCAGCTCGTCATCAATCGCCTTGAACGCCCGCGCCGCACTCTGCGCAAAACTCTCAACCTTCGCCATAACGCTCCTCTCAACAGGGCCTAGTATACCACAAAGGCGCGCTGCGCGCGCGTGAACGGTGAGAGGTGAACGGTGAACGGATGTGGGGGCTCGCTCGCCCCCACGCCCCTCGGGAGCACGGGGTGCTCCACCCCGG
>JBJFFT010000188.1:0-3644 GCA_051891975.1 Candidatus Spyradenecus sp.
CATTTTCCAAGTTTTCCCAAGCGCCCTGCGCAAATCTATTGACATTTTACACTGAAGGGCATTACTCCAGCCTCTAACTCGAAATCCGGTAGGCTCTAGATTGCCCCGAGGTAGGCCCTAGGTCGAGGTGAGGTGGGGCCTAGGTCAACTCGAGGTAGGCCCTAGGTCGACTCGAGGTAGGCCCTAGGTCGACTCGAGCTAGGGCCTATCGCGCGCGAGTGCGCGTGCGCGCGTACCTTAATACCTATGTGAAGGTGTCGCACGAGGGGGCTTGCTGTTTGCGCCGGAAAGGTCTATACTATGGGCAATCATCACAGAAAAGGAGTGCCATTATGGCTAAAGGTCTCATTAAGAATGCGTATATTGTCAGCCCCGGGTACGAGTTCGACGGCGGGGCCATCGTCATCGAGAACGGCAAGATTGCCAAGGTGTTGCAACCGGGCACGCCGCTTCCGACGGATGCCGATTGGGTCTATGATGCCGAGGGCAACCTGGTGATGCCTGGCTTCATTGATGTGCATACCCACGGCGCGGTGGGCGTGGATGTCTGCGATGCCGACGATCCGACCGCGATTGAGAAGATTGCGAAGGCGAAGTTGGAAGAGGGCTGCACTTCGTGGTGCCCGACCACGCTCACCCTGCCGCCCGAGCAGTTGGAGGCTTCGCTCAAGCACGTGGCCGAGTATCGCAAGAACGAGAAGTACTCGAAGGTTCTGGGCGTGCACCTGGAAGGGCCCTTTGTCAACCCGGCTTGCTGCGGCGCGCAGAATCCTGCCTATCTCCGCAAGCCCGACATTGAAGAGGTCAAGCGCTTGCACGCGATTACCCCGGTCTGCCAGGTCTCCTACGCGCCCGAAGCGGAAGTGGGCGACGGTGCGAAGTTCGCGCGCGACTGCCTGGAGATGGGCATTGTCCCCTCCGCCGGCCACACCAAGTGCTCCTACAAGGAGTTTAAGGCTATCTACGCTGCCGGTCTGCGCCACCTGACGCACTTCTGCAACCAGATGACCCCGCTCCACCACCGCGACATCGGCCTGGTCGGTGCCGGGTTGCTCCTCGACGACCTGCGCGCCGAGATGATTTGCGACAAGATCCACCTCTGCCCCGAGATGATTGAGCTCGCCTTCCAGACCAAGGACCCCGAGACCATCCTCTTGATTACCGACTCGATGCGCGCCAGCCATATGCCCGACGGCCCCTCCAGCCTCGGCGGTCTGGACGTGATTGTGAAGGACGGCGCGGCGCGTCTGGCCTCCAATGGCGCGCTGGCCGGCTCCATCCTGAAGATGAACGTGGCCCTCAAGAATGTCTGGGAGATCACCGGCATGCCCCTGAGCGTCCTGGTGAAGACCACCTCCTACAACCAGGCCCTCGAGCACGGCTTGGAGGACACCCTCGGCTGCATCGAGCCCGGCTACACCGCCGACATCACCGTCCTTGACGACGAATCCTTCGCTGTCAAGGCGGTCTTCATCGACGGCGAGAAGCGCCTGTAAGCCAAGCGCTTGGCGCAATACACACGAGGCGCGCGGTCCCACGGCCGCGCGTCTTGTGTTTGGTGGCCCGGCGGCTTTACGCGCTTTCCGCGCGGAGCGAAGTGTGCTATGCTTATGGGTAGCGAAAGGAGTTTGCGATGAATAGACGAGACTTTCTGAGTGCGATGGCCGGGGCGGCGGTGGCGTTGCCGGCGTTAGCGGTGGAGAGCGAAGCGAAGGCGAAGTCCACCGTGGCGGTGGTGCGCAAAGGTTCGCCCGTGGAGATGTTCCGGCGCGGGATTGCCGCGTTGGGCGGGATTACGGCCTTTGTGAAGCCCGGGCAGAAGGTGGTAATCAAGCCGAACATTGGCTGGGACCGCACGCCGGAGTATGCCGCGAACACGAACCCCGAGTTGGTGGGCGAGATTGTGCGCGAGTGTCTGGCGGCCGGGGCGGCGGAGGTGAAGGTCTTTGACCACACCTGCAACGCCTGGCGTAAGTGCTACGAGCACTCCGGGATTGCCGCGGCGGTCGAGGCGGCCGGCGGGCAGATGGTCGAGGCGCACGAGGAGCGCCACTACCGAGCGCAGGCGCGCGCGCAGGCCGGTAGTATGAAGGAGGCGAAGATTCACGCGGCCATCCTGGAGGCCGATGTCTTCATCAACGTACCCATCCTCAAGAACCACGGCGGGGCCAAGATGACCGCCGGGCTCAAGAACTTTATGGGGCTGGTCTGGGACCGGCAGTTTATGCACCGCCACAACCTGGCCCAGTGCATCGCCGATGCCGCGCTCTACCGTAAGCCCGATCTGACGGTCATTGATGCCTATCGCACGATGCAGACCAATGGCCCGCTGGGGGTGGGTCTGGGCGACGTGCGCGAGCCGCACTACCAGATCCTCTCGCGCGACATCGTGGCCGCCGACACCCTGGCCACCAAGCTCCTGCGCTTCCCGCTGGAGTCGGTGCCCTACATTGCCCTGGCCGCCAAGCACGGACTGGGCACGAATGACGAAACACAGATGGAGATTGTGCGCCTGGAGGCCACGGCGGAGGCGCAGGCGTGAAACTGCCGCGCGCGCTCTATCCGCTGCGCCTAGCGATGGCCGCCCTATCGCTGGCCCTCACCACCCTCGCCTTCGGCTTTGCCGGGGATGTGTTGACCTTCCTGGTCAAGGCGCAGTTTGGTCCGGCGCTGATGTCGGTGGGTGCACACCTGGCCGTGACTGGAGGGCTCTGCGTGGCGCTGTGGCTGCTGGCGACGCTCTGCTTTGGGCGGCTCTTCTGCTCGATTGGCTGCCCGCTGGGGATTGCGCAGGATCTGCTCGGCGCCCTCTTCTTCTGGCGCAAGAACAGGCCGCAACCGCGGTGGGTGGCCTTGCGCAAGGGGCTGGGCGTGGCGGTGTGGTCGGCCGCGCTCGTGGGCGGGTGGACGCTCGGGCTGCGCTTTCTGGAACCGTGGACGCTCTTTGGGGCCATCCTCTCGGGGGCGTGGTTGCCGGCGGTGGTGATTGCCGCAGCGGTCTACTGGCGGCGGCGCAGCTTCTGCAACACACTCTGCCCGGTGGGCGCGCTTTTGGCGTGCGGGGCCGCGATGGCGCCGGCGGGGTTGCGTTTCGGGGAGAAGTGCATTCGCTGCGGCAAGTGCGTGAAGGCCTGCCCCACCGGCTGCCTCGATCCGCAGCAGGGCGTGGTGGATAACGGACGCTGCGTGCGCTGTATGGCGTGCGTGAAGGCCTGCCCGGTGGGCGCGATTGAGTTTGGGCGCAACCCGGGCTTTCGGATGCCCGAGCGGCGGCGGTTGGTGCGCGCGGGGCTCTGCCTCCTGGGCGGCGGCGTGGTTGGGCTCTTGGCCCGCAAGGCCCTGCCGCTCTACAGCGCCTACGGGCCGCGGGCGCGCGTGGCGCAGGAGGGCATCTACCCGCCCGGCGCCGGGTCGCGTCAGCGCTTCCTGAGCAAGTGCACCGACTGCCGGCTCTGCATTCAGCACTGCGTGGGGCAGGTTATCCAGCCGGCGGGCACCTTCGGCGCCGTCCACCTCACCTTCGAGAACGGGATGTGCGAGTTCAACTGCAAGCGCTGTACGGAGGTCTGCCCCACCGGCGCGTTGGTGCCGATGGCGTTGGCTCAGAAGCAGCGCACGCGCCTGGGGCTCGCGGAGGTCAACCT
>JBJFFT010000189.1:0-3627 GCA_051891975.1 Candidatus Spyradenecus sp.
GGCTTTCCTTTTTGGCGAGAAAAGGGTATACTACGCGCTTACTTTCATCGAAAGCCCTTTTTGGTACCGTAAGGATACAGTATGAACGAAACCGTACAAACCGCGCCCGCAGCCGCTCCCGCGGCGGTTGAGGCGACCGTGGCCACCACCGAGCAGCCCGTGCAGGGGGCCGAAGCGCAGCAGCCCCAGCAGGGGGGCTTGGGCGGGATGTTGATCCCGATGCTCCTGCTTTTTGGCGTTGCCTACTTTATGATGATTCGCCCGCAGCAGCGCAAGGAGAAGGAGCGCCAGAAGATGATTTCCGAGCTGCGCGCCGGCAAGCGCGTGGTCTTCGCGGGTGGGCTCATCGGCACGATTGCCGAGGCCAAGGAGCAGACCTTTGTCATCGAGCTGTGCCCGGGAACCAAGGTGGAAGTCGCCCGCGCGGCGGTCTCCTCGGTGGTTGAAGAGGCCGCCCAGCCGGCCAAGTAAGCAGTAGGAGCGTTCGCAATGTTGAACTTCAAGCAGTTGGATACGCCCAGCCTGATGAAGTGGCTGGCGCTGGCCATCCTGGCCGCCTTTTCGTGCTATGTCACCTTCCCGGCCAAGGAGAAGGTCCGCCTGGGGCTCGACCTCAAGGGCGGCACGAGCTTTACCGTGCAGATCGACGAGGCTAAGCTGGTCGAGGACCTGAAGGCCCAGGGCTACGCCCAGATCGGCAAGACCCCCGAGACCGCCTCCGCCGAGGAGAGCGCCCAGATCGCCACCAAGGCCGCCGCCGAAGCCCAGGCGCTGATGACCGACGCCGACGACCTGACCCTCGAGGTCATCCGCAAGCGCGTCGATGCCATCGGCACCAACGAGCCGATTATCGCCAAGGGCGGCGACCACCGTATCTTCATCCAGATCCCCGGCGCCGATGCCGCGCAGGCTGCCGCCGCCGAGAAGTCCGTCCGCTCGGCCGCCTTCCTCTCCTTCCGCCTGGTGCACAAGGATAACGACAGCCTCGCGCGCGCCGTGGTCGACTCCACCCGCACCCCCGAGGGCTTCGAGCGCAGCACCTGCAACGGGCAGGTCTGCTTCGTGCGCGCGGCGAACTACGCCGAGCTCTCCGAACAGCCCGACTACGCCGTGCGCCTGGGCCGCTTCGCCATTCCTTCGCCGCTCTACGAGTGCGTGATGGAAGAGATTGGGCGCGACCCCGCCGGCCGTGAAGCCTTCCTGCCGATGTTCCTCTCGCGCAGCCGCGAGACCACCGTCAACGGCTCCACCGTCACCAAGGCCAAGCCCGAGCGCGACCCGCAGACCGGCGCCACCGAGGTCTCCCTCGAGCTCAATGCCGACGGCGCCAAGACCTTCGCCAAGCTCACCAGCCGCTACATCGGCCGCCGCTTCGCCATCGTGCTCGATAACACCGTTCGTTCCGCGCCGGTCATCCGCAGCGCCATCCCCAACGGCCGCTGCGTCATCTCGGGCAACTTCACCTGGAAGGACGCCTCGGAACTCTCCGGCGTGCTCAACGCCGGCGCCCTCAAAGCCCCGATCCGCATCATCGAGACGCGCTCGGTCTCCCCGAGCCTGGGCTCTGAAGCCATCTCCAAGGGCTCGATTTCCGCCGCTATCGGCGTTGTGGCCGTCTTCGCCTTTATGCTCTGCTACTACGCACTCTGCGGTGTGGTGGCCGACATCGCCCTCTTGCTCAACGTCATCCTCTGGCCGGCGGGCATGATCATCGCCTCGGGCATTATGAGCGCCTTCGTCGTCGACGGCACGGGCAGCTCCAACCTCAACCAGCTCCCGGTGCTCACGCTCCCGGGCATCGCCGGCCTCGTGCTCTCGATCGGTATGGCCGTGGATGCCAACGTGCTCATCTTCGAGCGTATGCGCGAAGAGTTCCGCGCCGGCAAGACCGCGAAGGAGGCCGTCGCTGCGGGCTATGACCGCGCCTTCCTGGCCATCTTCGACTCGAACTTGACCACGCTCGCTACCGGTGTCATCCTCTTCATCTTCGGCTCCGGCCCCATCCGCGGCTTCGCCGTCACCCTCTGCGGCGGCATCATCATCTCGATGTTCACCGCGCTGGTCATCACCCGCCTCATCTTCAACCTCTCGGTCACCTCCGCCACCAAGCCCTTCAAGATGCTGCAGTGGATCCCCGAGACGCTGGACTTCGACTTCCTCAAGTGGGCCAAGCCCGTGACCGCTGCCTCCGCCGCCGTCATCGTCATCACCCTGGGCATCTTCTTCACCCGCGCCCTGATTAAGCCCGCCAGCGTGATGGCTGTTGACTTCACCGGCGGCGTGGCCCTCATCTACGAAGGCGTGGACAAGCAGGACGCGGCCAAGGTCGTGGAGCTCGACACCGAAAAGGTCCGCCAGGTCGTCTCCAAGACTGGCGTCACCGACCAGACCGTCCAATCCACCAAGGGCGAAGACGGCAAGGTGCAGACCCTCGTGAAGACCTCCACCGTCAACCTCGTCAAGGAAGGCGTGGAGACCGACTCGGCCAAGGTCATCGAGACCGCCCTCGACAAAGCCTTCCCCGAGCTGAAGGTCAGCCTAGTGAGCAAGGACCTCGTCGGCTCGCAGATTGGCTCCGAGCTCAAGAAGGATGCCTTCTGGTCGGTGGTCATCTCGCTGATCGTCATCATCGGCTACGTGAGCTTCCGCTTCCGCTTCGGCTTCGCCCTCGGCGGCGTGCTGGCCCTGGCGCACGACGCACTCATCACCCTGGGCGTCTACACCCTCTGCGGCTACCAGCTCAGCCTCACCACCGTCGCGGCCCTGCTGACCATCGTCGGCTACTCCATCAACGACACCATCGTCACCTTCGACCGCGTCCGCGAGCTCCTCAGTCGTGACGCCTCGACCCCCTACCCCGAACTCGTGCGCAAGGCCCTCAACCAGACCCTCAGCCGCTCAATCCTGACCACCGTCTCGACCCTGCTGCCTGTGGCCGCCCTCTTCTTCTTCGGCGGCGCGGCAATGCACGACTTCGCCTTCGCGCTCTTCATCGGTCTCATCGCCGGCACCTACTCCACGCTCTTCATCGCGCCCCTGGTGATGATCACCTGGTATCGCGGCAAGCGCCCGGTCGTGACCGAAGAAAAGTCCGAAACGGCCGTGACGCTCTAAGCGCCCGGCCCCCTCGGAGGGGTGGCAGAGTGGTCGAATGCGGCGGTCTTGAAAACCGTTGAGTCGCAAGGCTCCGGGGGTTCGAATCCCTCCCCCTCCGCCAATCACAAGGATGAATGATAAGCCCCGCGCCTGTCATTCATCCTTTTGTTTTATCCCGACTAGAAAGGCCTCCACTATGGGCACCAAGTGCAAATACTGCGGCAGCTCCTGCTACGGCTCGGGTTGCTACCACTCCCCCACCGGCAAGCACGAACATCGAGACGACCAGTCCCACTGCGAGTGGTGCGGCAGCTCCTGCTATGGTTCGGGCTGCTACCACTCGCCCACCGGCAAACACCGCCACGGCCCCGGTGCGAACAAGTGCATCTGGTGCGGCTCTACCGCCAACGGTTCGGGCTGCTATCACTCCCCCACCGGCAAACACGAGAAGTAACCTCTCGCCCCCCTTTATCCAGCCCCGCCGATACCCCCAAAAAAGGTAGGCCCTACCTCGAGGTGACCTAGGCCCTA
>JBJFFT010000190.1:0-3565 GCA_051891975.1 Candidatus Spyradenecus sp.
GGCCGCAGACGGCACACCAACACTCATAGCCACCGCGGAGGAGGCCGGGAAAGTGCGCGCAAAAGAGGAAGCGGCGCAGGAACAGATTCGCCTGCTGTATGTGGCCTTTACGCGCGCGATCAAGCGTTGCATCGTTATCGCCAAGAAGGGGACAGAGCCGCTCGCCGAACTCGTCGCGAATGGGCATCTCAACGCTCAACGAGATGGAGAGTTTGCCTTTGCCGAGGCGGAGTTGGAGCCAGACCCCACACAGTGGACGGTGTGGAAAGCCCCAGCTTCTCCGCAGGTCGAGTTGTTGCCGGCCCGCGAACCACGCGCCTTTTCCTCGTTGCCAACGCAAGGTAGCTACTCCTCCCTCTCTCCAAGCACTTCCGGGGAGGTGATGGAAGAGAAGGATGTCGACACCGCCACGACATCTTCGCTTCTGCCTGATGCCGTTGACCCCATTTTCTCGCTCGCTGGGGGCGCGAAGACCGGCACCTGCTGGCACGCCATCCTCGAGCGCCTTCCCTTCGATGCCTCAGATGCCACCTTGGCCGCGGCCGTGACCTCCGCCTTGCGCCTCTACGGTCTGGAGGCCGAAGAGCCCGACCGCCGCGCCCGGGAGAGCCAGTTGCTCGTGGAGATGTTCCGCCGCACGCTCGACTATCCCCTCGTCGCGCCCGATGGCGAAACCTTCTCGCTGCGGCAAGTCTCGATGGCCGAGCGTCTAAGCGAATGGGCCTTCGACTTCTCTTCGCGCGCCTCCGCTGCGACCACCCGCACCATTGCTGCCGCCGCGCAGGAGGCTTGGACCGACCAAGCGGACAAGGTCCTCTTCCTGCAGGTGATGCGCGGCTGGGCCCGCCCCATCCCCAAAGGCTACCTGAAGGGCTTCGTCGACCTCATCTTCCGCCACAACGGCTACTACTACATGGTCGACTGGAAGTCCAACAGCCTCGGCAAACGCCGGGAGGACTTCGACACCCCGGGCATCACCGAGGAGATGGCCTCCGCCGGCTACTGCTTCCAATACCTGCTCTACGCTGCCGTCCTCCACCGCTTCCTCAAAGAGACCCTCGGCCCGGACTACACCTGGGAACGCAACTTCGGCGGTATTCGCTACTTTTTCCTGCGCGGCATTGCCGCCGGCGGTGCTGCACCAGTCTTCGCCGACCGCCCGAGCGCGGCCTTGCTCGATCGGGTAGGGGCCTGCCTGGGCTTGGAGGACACGCTATGATCGCTGCTGTTCGCAACCTGGTTCTCCGCATGACCGGCGGAGACGACTCCATCGCCAACCGTTGCGCCGACCTCTTGCGCGAGTTGGCCGACGGCCACGTCTGCACGCCCATTACTCCGGCTGACTGTGACCGGATGGCCGCAGTTTCCGGCCTCCTCACCAATCTCGGCGAGGACGATCCCGAGCCCGGCGCGGTCCGCACCCTCTTCGTAGCCCGGCGCGGCCTCCTCTACACGCGGCGCAACTGGCTCTACGAGCGCACGCTCCGCCACTACCTGCGCGCCTTGCCCCCCGCACAGCCCCTCGAGGCCACCACTGCCTTGCCAGACACGCCCTTCTATCAGTCGCTGCGCCCGGAACAGCGCACCGCCGTCCTCACCCTCGCCGCCAACCGCTTTACCATCCTCACCGGCGGCCCCGGCACCGGCAAGACCCACACCCTCGCCCGCGCCGTCGCCTGGATTCGGGAGCAACAACCGACCTTGCGTCTGGGTCTGGCCGCCCCCACCGGTAAGGCCGCCGCGCGGATGACCGAGGCGATGGCGGGGGCCTTGCAGGGTGGGGGAGCCCCCAAGGCAACGACCCTCCACACCCTCTTGGGAAGCACCGCCAACGGGGTCACCTTCCGCCACAACCGCGACAATCCCCTCCCCCTCGATTGGCTGATTGTCGACGAGGCCAGTATGATTGACCTGCCGCTGATGGCCAAACTCCTCGACGCACTCCCCGAAGGCTGCCGCCTGACCCTGGTGGGCGATGTCGACCAGCTCGCCTCCGTCGAGCGCGGCCGCGTCTTGGGCGACCTCTGCCGTCTGCTGGGTATCAGCCTCTGCCGCCTCCGCCAAAGCACCCGCTTCCCCGCCGGCGGTGAGATTGCCCGCCTGGCCGAAGCCGTCAACACTGGCAACCCCGAGGCCGCCCTCGACCTCCTCGCCACCCCCACCGAGCTCCTGCACTACCACGATCTGGCCGGCCTCTCGCCCTTCCAGCCGGCTCAGTGGCCCGACTTCTTCGCACGTCTACGCCAAGGCTTTGCCGCCTTCGCCGCCGCCAGCACCCCCGAAGAGGCTCTGGCGCACCTCAACGATTGCCGCCTCCTCTGCGCCCTGCGCCACGGTCCCTACGGCTACGAGCAGCTCAACGAAACCGTCAAGGCCCTTCTCGGTCTCTCCGCCCCGCAGCCGGTGATGATCACCCAGAACGACCACGCCCTCGGGGTGGCCAATGGCGATGTGGGCGTGGTAATGCCCTCCGAGCCCGACCGCCTCTACCTGCCGGGCGCCGCAGGTCCGCGCGCCATCCGCCGCGCCTTCCTCCCCGCCACCGAGATGGCCTATGCCACCACCGTCCACAAGTCTCAAGGCTCCGAGTTCACCGACGTGCTCATCCTTCTGCCGCCGACCGCCGACTCGCCTCTCCTCACGCGCGAGATCCTTTACACCGCCATCACCCGCACCAAACGCGCCGTCCACCTCTACGCCGGCGCCCCCGCCATCCGCCGTTGCTGCCTCAAGCGCATCGAGCGTCTCTCCGGCCTGGATGCCTAAGCGCGCGCTGAGCGCCGGGGCCGCTTGTGCTATGATAGAGGCCGTTGTATGCGGCAATAGGCAGAGAAAGGCAAGCGTATGATGCAACCAAGGCAGATGTCGGATTCCTTTCGGGTCGGGGCCCTCTTGGCCTGTACAGGCGGATTTTTGGATGCCTTTACCTACCTTGTCCACGGCGGTGTCTTTGCTAATGCGCAGACCGGCAATGTCGTGCTGCTAGGCCTCCACCTGGCCCACGGCAATCTAGGGCAAGCCCTTCACTACTTCCTGCCCATTCTGGCCTTTGCCGGCGGCGTACTCCTGGCCCAAGAGATCCGCAGAGTAGGGGATGGCTGGCACCACTTCCATTGGCGACAAAGCGTCCTGCTCCTGGAAGTCGGTCTCCTCGCCATTTGCCTCTGTGCCGACCGCGGTCAGGCTGACGCCTGGGTCAACATTACCGTCTCCTTCATCTGTTCTTTGCAAGTCCAGGCCTTTCGCAAGGTCCACGGCCACCCGCTCACCACCACGATGTGCACTGGCAACCTCCGCTCAACCGTTGAAGCGCTCATTGCCTGGTGCCGCGACGGCGATCTCACCGCTCGTCAACGTGCAAGCCACACCCTTGGAATTGTCCTCTGCTTCCTCCTCGGAGCCGCCATCGGCGTTGCCTGTATAGATGCCCTGCCTCAACACGCCGGCCTCGCCCTCCTGCTTCCCATCTCCTTCCTGCTGATTGCCCTCGCGTTGCAGTGCCGCGCTGCGCAACAGTAGTCCCCTAATTACACATCGCCATAGGCTCTCACAGCCTGTCAACGCC
>JBJFFT010000191.1:0-14622 GCA_051891975.1 Candidatus Spyradenecus sp.
GCATTTTCCAAGTTTTCCCAAGCGCCCTGCGCAAATCTATTGACATTTTACACCCGCTTTTCCCACCCACAGCCGCAGAACTTTCTTGCGATGCCGCGAGGCCCTATGCGCCAAGCCCGTTTCCACGGCGAAGCAGGCCGCAGGCCAACTATTAAGAGGGCCTCTTATTGCAATTAAGAGGTGCTGTTAATTCAATTAAGAGGGCCTCTTAATTCAATTAAGTGGTGCTGTTAATTATTTTCCTCGCGGCGGTCAACAATCGTCAGGGCCTCTTTCGGGAGTTGCGCCCCGGGCCTCCTCAAGGTACGAGCGCGCGATCTGACCACAAAAGAGCCCCGTGCGGGATGAATCGCACGGGGCGAGGTTATATGTATTTTGGTTGGATGAGAAAATCGTCAGCCGGGCTACTTGACCACCTTCACCTTGATGGCATTGGTTCCCTGGGTGATGGCCGACCACGGCACCGGCACGCGGCACTGCCCTTCGTCATCAAAGACCGGGTTCGCCACGCTGTAAGTCTCCGCAGCCGTGCCGTCACCCTTCTCCAAGACCACCTGCAGCGTACGCCCAACCAACGTGCGGTCAGCCGGCATCTCGCCCTCGGTCAACTTCGCCACCACCGTAAGCGCCAACTCGCCCGTCGCAGTCTGCTTGTTCACCTCCAACCCCGCCACGCCGAAGTTGTAGTGATAGACCAGCTTCGTCTCGGTCGTCTGCGTTCCGGCATCCGCAACCTGGCTCACCGTGAAGGCCCCGCCCAACACCTCGGCCACCTCCTTCACCGTCAACGTCGTCTCCCGCGGCTCCTCCGCCGGCCCTGTCGTCGCCAGAGCGCTCAAGGCCCCCGCAACCGACTCGTTCGCCTCCGCGCTCGGAGCAATGTAGACCTTCGTCTCATTCGGCACATCGGCAAGGTCTTCATAGACCACTGCCGAGCCATCGGCCTTGACCGCCACAAAGTTCTCTCTTTCGGGCGTAGCAACCGTGTACGGGGCCTCGGCCTGATAATCCTCGTCGTCCATCTGCAGCGTCTTGGGCACCTTGCCCGTGGCGCAGTAAGCCAGCGGCACGGCATTCGAGAAGAACCCGCCCGAGACAAAGCCCGTGCAGTCCGCCGACACCACCGCCGCGCTCTGCGCCACGAAGGTGCCGCCCCGGATGTCCAGCGAGACCTGCCCAATTGCATCGGCCGCGTTCCCCTGCGGATTCGCCTCGCTCAAGGCCACAGGGCCCGAGACCTCGCCGCCGGTGATCGTCACCGTCAGCGGCAGCTTCGTCCCGTGCTGCGCCACAGCAATTCCCGCGCCAACCGTCGTCGTGCCGCTACCGTTGGCCTCCACCGAGTAGCTCTCGGTAAGACTCTTAATCGTGCCGCCATTGACCGTCAACTCGCCCGCGCGCATCTCAATGCCCGAGAGCGCGCCACTCATCTGAGCCCCCTCAGCCACGGTCCACTTCCCATAGCCCGCGCCATAGATGCCCACGCCACCCGAAGTCACCTTCGCCGTCGAGCCCAACGCAATCTCCGGCACCGACCCCTCCGTGGCCGTAATAAGGCCATAGACATTCAGCCCGATATCCGTTGCCGTAATCGTGCCAGCGACCTGCACCTTCACGCCCTGGGCATCATAGGAGCCGTCGCTCAACTTCGTTCCGCCGACATTGATGCCCACCGTGCCCGTAATGCTCGCGCCGGATGCCACCTCCACCTCCGCACCCGCGTAGCAATAGATGCCCGAAGCGGTGCCAACACTGATTTCGGTTCCTTCCCCAAGCGTCAGCTTCCCGGGTCCCTTCCACTGAATGGCATACGCAGCGTTCCCGCCAGACAGGAGGGTCGCCTCCACCTGCTCCAGCGTCAAATTAATCTTCGATGCCGCGTTCACCCCATTAATCACTGGATTGTACTTGAGGGTCATCGTGCCGTTCTTAATGGTCATCGCCAAATCCGGGAGAGAACTCGGGAGCGAAATTCCATACCACGAGTGCTGGGCAAGGTCCAACACCACTCCCGTCTTCTCTGTTGCATCGGCGGGCATTGTCATCGTCGTCAGCGGGGCATCCTGAAGCAAGGTCACGGTTTCGCCCGACTGCACCGCGTAGAGCGCCGCCGCCAGCGTGACATACTTTGTCTCGCCAATCTTGGCAATGCAACTGGCCCCTTCGTCTCCAAGGACTTGCCACTGCTTACTGCTCGAAGTGGTCGCACAATACGCTGCATAGCCCTCGGCGCAATACTCCGCCGGCACGCTCTCGTCATAGAAGGTGCCTCCCGTCAGAATCTTGGCATTGCCGGCATACTGGAAGTCCACCACGTGCGTATTCGCCCCCTCCGCGACGGCCGGAGGATCGCTCGTGCGCGCAAAGATGCCGCCCGAGATAGAAACCGTCACCTGCTGCGAAAGCTGGTCAACCGGATTCCCATTGCTATCCTTTGCCTGATTGCAGTCCAGGTAGCGAACGGCATAGTTGTCGGCATTAATCTTCGCCGAACTGCTATTGATAATCTGCACAGTCAAGGGAGCCGAGACGTACCCCGTGCCGCGATTGGCCACAACCGTAATGGCATCGCCAAGCCCAATCGACCCCGAATACTGACGGAAGGGATAGAGCATATCCGCCGTTGCCGTAAACTCCTCAGCCTTGGCGGTAATCGTACCGCCATAGAAGGTGAGCGAACCGCCACAAATGAGGATACCAGCGCCACCCTTAATCGTCGGCCCAACCGTCTTACCCTCTGTGCCAATGGTCAAGGCTGCCTCGTAAGGCCAATAGATTGCCGCTCCCTTTCCGGTCGACTCCACCGTGCCACTCGTAATCGTGGCCGAACTGCCACCCATCGTCGCATTCAAGCTGATGGCGTTGTAGTAGGCCGAGAGCGTGCCACCGGTCATCATCAACGTAGACCCTGCGCCGCCTTGCTTGTAGCCACGCGGGAACAAGGCCAAGCCCATACCACCGGTTGTGCAACTGTTCTTGACCGTTCCATAGAGGTTGAGCGTTGCACCATAGAGGTCAATCACCGCTGTCGTTCCGGCCACACAGCCCGTCAGATTGGCATAGCCGCCCTTGGAAATCGAGACCGTGCCGCCAAACGACGAGAGCACCTTGCCCTGCGAGGCTGTAATGTACAGCTTCGCGCTACTCTTCGCCCCAAGGAGTGTCAGCGTGCCCGTATTGCACAACGCCGTCATTGTCGACCCGTCGGGGGTCTTCAGCGTCCCATTCTGAAGCGTCAACGTGCCGCGATTGAGCAACGCAGCCGCCATCGACGTGCCACTCTCGGAGTCCGTCCCAAAGGTCTTCCCTGTCACCGTCGCCGTCTTGCCCCCCAAATCAATCGTCAACTCGGCCCCCTCGCCAATCTCAAGCGCCTCCTCCTGCGTATCCTGCAGCAGCGTGATTGTATCGCCGCTCTGAGCGGCGGCGATGGCGGCCGCGAGGGAGGCGTACTTAGTCGTGGTCCCGCCCGAGGTGCGCTCAGCCACCGCGCCCCCTTCCGCAGGCAACACCGCCCACAGCGTTGTCTCCGCCGTACCCGCCCCATACGCCGCATATCCCTCGGCGCAGTAGGTGGAGGGGTCTGTGGTGTAGAAGCCGCTCTTGAGCTGAATATTGGCCCCTGCCACGCTCGTCGAGAAGGTAACATCAAAGAGGCCCTGCGCGCCCTCGGCAACGGTTAGGATAGCCTTCTCGGCACAGTCGGCATCTGTCACGGTGGAATCGTGGTCATACTCAATCTTGCCTTCAACCTGTCCCGTAAAGTTCGCGTCGAAGGTGACCGAAACGCCCTCGCTATAGCCACCATTTGGCCAGTAATAGAGATCGAAGGCCACCTTCCCTGCCGAGGCGTAGAGCTTCGTTGCCCCCGTCACGGTCACTTGCCCGCAGTTATTCGAGAGCGTGTACGCAATCTTGGCAGAGCGTTGCGCATTGAGCGTCACGCCATCCAACGTCAAGTTGCAGTAGTTCTGAATCAAAATCTGTGCGCCCGTTGCGACAGATTCCAACGCACCATTGCGGAAGGTCACCGTAGCCCCCTTCAACAACTGGAAGGCGTTCGTTTCCGTTCCGGAAGATCCCACGGCCGGATCCGTCACCGTATAGGTCTTGCCATTCAGGTCAAAGACAATGTTCTTGTTGGCGGCCACCTTGACCCCGCTGCCGGTGCAAGACTGCAACAGCACAATCGTCGTCTGCGTGCCATCTGCCGGAACAGCCTCCACCGCCGCCGCAAGCGTGGTGTAAGCGGTCTCGCCGATTTGAGCGACGGCGGGCTGGACGGCCCAGAGCGTTTCGCCCTCCACCGTGGTTTCCGTGGCGGTGTAGCCCGCCGCGCAGTAGGTGGAGGGGTCTTCGTTGTAGAGGCCACCGATCATCGTCATCAGGGTTCGATCGCCAAGGCCGTTAGTCTTAATATAAAGGGCTCCTTCGCTGCCGCCCTTGAAGGTGGGCGTCAAGGTCTCGCCATTGGCAACCGTCACCTCATAGGCCGTCAGCTGCCCCATATAGGTAGCATTGCTTGCGTCGATATACAGCCCCGAGCGCGTGCCGGTGAAGGTGCCGCCCTGAAGGGTCGTCTTCAGCTCCGTACTATCACTCTGTGCCACCAGCTTAATGCCATCCTTGGCCGAGAAGGTGCCGCCATAGACGGCCACCGTGCCATTCTTCTGGAGCAATCCGGCAGCGCCCGTGTTGCTTCCCGTATTCGTGAAGGTGCCACCGTAAATCGTCAATGAGCCGTGCCCGGCCCAATAAATCGGCCCTTCATCCCAATTCGTTCCGTTGGAGGTGAAGCTTCCGCCATAGACAACCACGCTTGCCGCTTCGGTGCCGGTGGCGGCGGCAGAGGTAAGCGCCGGCCAACCAGAGGTGACAGAGATCTTTGTATTGTCGCCGGATGCCGTCCCAATCGTCGCCTGACCTCCCCCAAAGTTGCCAATGCCAAACTTTGTGGCCGTGATGATCGCCGCCACCACCTCCAGCGTTCCACTATTCTTCACTGCGCAGTAGTTGCCCTCCACCGTCACGCCATCGAGCTTCAGCGCGCTCCCCGTGAACACCTGAATGGTGGCGTAATTCGCATCCGTCGCGGCATTGTCATTCTTGATCGTGCCATTGCCGGTGAGTGTGACCAGCCCCGTGCTCTTGGTGTAGAACTGGGCAGTGCCGCAATCCAGCGTGAAGCCGGCGAGGTCCAAGGTAATGGGGTAAGCTGCACCAAGGCCGACATCCGTTGTGCGCGTGACGTTCTGCAAGAGCTTCACGGTCACGGCCTGGGAGGCACCCGCCTCATTGGCGGCTGAGATGGCCTCATCGAAGGTGTAGCGCTGCTCGCCGATTTGGGCGACGAGGGAGGTGTCGACGATGTTGCCGGAGCCGGAGACCAGCGAGGAGGTGTCGAGGGTAGAACTCTTGTTGACGATGGCTTGGTCCATCGTGAGGGTGCCCTCGACGGTGAGCTTGGCGCTCTCGGTGATGGAGTCCTTGAACATCACGGCCCCTTCGCCCATCTGCGCGATGGTCACCGAGGAGGAGGCATCAATGGAGACGGTGTTGCTACCCGCCAGCGTCAGACCGCGGCCCGAGCCGTTCGAGATGGAGATCGTAGAGCTCTTGACCGTCAGGTTCGAGGAGTTGATACCGTTATCGAGCGTTTCTGCGGTCCCCTCGCCAGTGATGGTGAGGGTGGAGTCCTCGAGGGTGACATCGCCCTGGATGATGCCGCGCACGGGGTTGGTCAGCGTGATGGTACAGCCACTGATGAGAAACTTCGCGCCAGTATTTTCGGCCTTCAGGAAGCCGCCCGACGTGCTTTGCTCATTCTTCAACTCCACCGTGCAGTTCTTGAGCGCGATCGCGGGATCCCCCGTACACGTATTATAGGCATAGAGCACGGCATAGGAGCTCTTGTAGTTCTCGCCGGTGAGCTTCACCCCCTCGAAGGCCATCTGCGCGCTGTCCGAGACCTGGAAGTTTGCATTGGCACTCGTCTGCACGCCAGAGAGGTCAATCGTGCCATTCTTAAAGGTCACGCACGCACCATCCTTAAAGCTGAAGAGGTTGCCCGTAATCTCCGCCGAGAAGGTCAGCGTCTTCTCCGCCAGGTCAATCGTCACCGTTTTGCCCGAGATCTCCGTAGCGCTCGCCAACGTTGCGTTCTGCAACAGGGTGATGGTCTGCCCGGTCTCGACGGCACCTAGGGCGGCCTCGAGCGTGGTGTAATGGGTGGTGTTGGCTGCGTCGACGGTGATGGCGGCGACATTTCCGGACGCGGCCTCTTCCGCGTGACTCCAACCAATGAGGGATAGTGCACAGAGGATGGCTAACAGTTTACTTTTCATAGGTTCTCCTTTTGTTTCCATAGCCCGGACATTACCCGGTATCAAGAAAACGGCGCAATTATAACATGCCCCCCCCCCCTACTCGTCAAGCCCCTTTGGAAACTTTTTTCGGATTTCAGCAAGGGAACCCCCGAGGGAAGCCTCCTGGGGAACCCCGGGGTGGGAAGAAAAGGATGCCGCGCACACCCCCAAACGGGGAGGCCCTCCCACGGGGCGACCGAGGCCCTAGGTCGAGGTGAGGTAGGCCCTACCTCGAGGTGACCTAGGGCCTACCTCGAGGCGACCTAGGGCCTATCGCGCGCGCGTACGCGCGTGATCGCACACGCGAGTATATTAATGGTAGGGGGAGGGACGGCCTGGCGGAGCTTTCACGCTGCACAACGCTTACCCTCGCAACGCACCACGCCCCCCTCACGCGCCGAAGGCGCACCTCACGGCCCGCAGGGCCACCTCTCGCGCCGAAGGCGCACCTCACGCGAGCGAAGCGAGCCCCTCGCGCGAGCAGCGCGAGGGGGGAATGTGCTATGCTAGGGGCGATTAGGAGCAAGTGTATGGACTTTACGAAACCGGTCAATGCAAGGGGAGAGCGCAAGCCGCGGCGGTGGGGGCTGCGGGTGGCTTTTGGCGTGCTTGGGGTATTGGGGGTGCTGGTGGCGTTGGTGGCGGGGGCACCGTGGCTCCTCTCGTGTGCGTGGGCGCGGAATCTCATCCTCAAGCAAACGAACGAGGCGCTTGCGCCGGCGCGGGTGGAGGTGACCGATTGGCGCCTCTCGTGGTTTGGGGCGCAGCAGGTGGAGGGGGTGACCTACAGCGATCCGCGCTCGGGGGTGGAGGCGCGCGTGAAGGCACTGCAGCTCAATAGCCTTTGGCAACTGCTACCTTTCGGGCGAGTGCAGGCCGAGGTGACGATTGACGCGCCGGAGGTGACGCTCACACCGGTGGCGAAGGCTGCCGAGTCGGTGCCCGGCGGGCCGGCTGCGCCGAGCGCGTCGGCACCGAAGGCGCCCCCCACCCTGCCGATTGCAAATCTCTCGGCGCAGGTGACAGTTCGGGGGGCGCGGGTGGTCTATGCGCCGCTTCCCGAGCCGCTCTTGGAGGCTGGCGAGCTGCACCTCACGCTTCCGGCGCTAGATCAGCCGCTGCGCGGCCGCCTGACGGGGTCGAGCCTCGGGATGGCGCTGGGCGTGGAGGGCGAGACGCGGCCGCTCCCGGAGGCGCTGGCCAAACCGTCGATGGCCCTGGCGCGGGCATCGACCTGGGGCAATGGCGCGTGGGGCGAGTGGGTGGGCTCGCTCAAGGGCGGCGAGAGCGTCTGGCCAGAGGTGCAGTTCAACCTGCGCCTGGTCCTGCCCGCGCTCCTGGCGCAAGCGCAGCAGCTTGCCTCGGCGCTCGGCCAGGGGGCGCTGGTGCCGGCAGGCTACGCCATCACCTCGGGCACACTACACGCCTCGGGCAGTCTGACCCCGCAAGGCGAGCGTCTCCAGACCGCGCTCAATCTCCGGACCGAGGCCCTGGCCGGCACGGTGGCCGGGCAGCCGCTCACCCTCTCGCCGCAGGTGACGCTCCAGGCGCAGGTGGTGCCGGCTTCGCCCCTCGAGAGCATCATCGACCAATTGGCCATTGCCCTGCCGGGGCTCTCGGTGGAAGGGCACGGCGCGCTCAATCGCGACAGTGCCCTGAAGCTCCAGGCCGAGAGCACGGCGCTCTTGGCGGCGGCGCGGCCCTTCGTGGGCGAGCTGGCGCTGGCCGAGCCGCTCACGCTCACCGCCGAACTCTCGGGCAAACGCGAGGCCGTAAGCGCGCAGGTGCTCCTCCGGCGGCAGGAGGCCCAAGCCAATGCCGCGCCCCTCCTCCAGGCCCAACTGAAGGTCGAGGAGCCGGACCTCGCCCAGCGCGCCTTCCGCAGCGCCGCGCTCACGCTCGAAGCCGATTTGACCCAGGCGCTACGCTTTGCCCCGCCCCTGCCCGAGGGGCAATCGGCTGGCGGCGAACTGCGCCTCAACGCCACCGCGGCGGGCAGCCTGGAGGCCCTGCGCGCGAAGGTCATTGCCGCCGTGCGCAATGCCACCTTCACCTCGGCCGCTTGGCAGGTGCGCGAGGCGGAGTTGGCGCGCGTGGAGGCTACCCTCGCCTACACCGCAGGGGCGCTCTCGGCCGAAGCGCTCAAGCTCACCACTCCCTGCCTGACCGCCGAGGGGCAGGGTTCCCTCGCGCCCGGGCAGTCCTTCCCGACGGCCGAGGTCGCCGGGGCCTTCCAGCCTAGCCGCCTCCTCGCCTGGCGCAAGTGGGGGAAGGACGAGATGCCGCTCGCTGTGCAGGGCACGCTGGACTATACGCTCAAGGTGGCCCCCGAGCAGCGGCTGGAGGCGCAGGTGCGCTCGGCGGACTTCGCCCTCGCCCTGCCCGAGCAGTCCCCCCTCGCGCTCCCCTTCACCCTCTCGGCCGCCGCCACGCTGGGCGAGACGCTCACCTTGGAGCGGCTGGCGCTCGACCAGGCGCTCCTTTCGCTCACCGCGCGCGGCACCTACGCCCCCGCCGAGGCGCTCCTGACGCTCGAGGGCACCTTGACGCCCGACTTCGCCGCCCTCTGGGCCCTGCCGGTCTGTGCGCCCTATCGCGACCTGGGGCTGGCCGTCAGCGGCCGCCACACCACGCCCTTTACCTTCCGCGCGCCTCTCTCCGCCGGCACCCCGGCCATCCTCAACGAAGGGCGCGCCCAGGCCGAGTTGCGCTTCGACAAGATCACCTGCCCCGGGCTCGACATCCCCGGCGGTAGCGCCACCTTCACCCTGGCCGAGGGCGTGGCGGCGATGGAGGGCACCTGGCAGGTCAATGGCGGGCGGCTCAACCTCTGCCCGCAGATCAACCTCTCGGCCACGCCCTACGTGCTCACCGTGCCCGAAGGCAGCCGCGTGCTCGACCAGGTGCAGGTGACGCCCGAGTTGCTGGACCTGGCGTTGCGCGCCGTAAGCCCCATCCTCCCGGGGTCGGCCGAGCCGCAGGGAACGATTAGCCTCCTGGCTCAGCAGGTGCGCCTGCCGCTCGGAGGCGAAACCGAGCCGCTGGCGGCCTTGGAAGCGCAGGTGCGCTTCCAGACGCGCGGCGTGGCCCTCAGGCCCAACGGTACGCTCGGCACCGTGCTCTCGCTCCTGCAATCGCGCGACCGGGTGCTGGCGTTGCCCGACCAAAACTTCGGCGTGGCCGTCAGCGGTGGCAAGCTGACCTGCGATGAGATCCACCTGCGCGTCTCCGGCGCCCGGCTCCGCTGCTCGGGCTCGAGCAACCTCCTCACGCGCGAAGTCGATTACACCCTCTCCATCCCCCTCACCGAGCAGCTCCTGGGCTCGCGCCTCTCCAAGAAGCTCCCCGTGGGGCAGACGCTGCGCCTGCCCATCCGCGGCACCATCGATCGGCCCCAGGTGGAGACCGGCCCCATCCTCACCTTCCTCAAAGAGAACGCCATCTCGCGCGCCAGCCAGAAGGTGAGTAAGCGCCTGGAAAAGGCGTTGCAGAAGACCGGCGAGGCCGGGCTCGAGGTGGGCGGGGCCGCCGGCGATGTGGCCGGCGAGGCGCTCAACGCCCTCGGCAATGGCGCCGAGGGGGCCGGGGACGCCCTGAACAAGGCCCTGGAGGGGCTCTTCAAGAAGCGGGAGCGCAAGTAGATGGCCGCCGGAAGCTGGAACATTAAGCCGCGTGCCGGGAAGTGTGCCGTCTGCGGGGCGGCCTTCGAGCCCGGGCAGAAGGGTCATTCGCTCCTGGAGAGCGGCGGCGAGGAGGGGCTTGCCCGGCGCGACCTCTGCCCGGCGTGCTTCGCGGCGGTCGACCCGGCGGCGCTCAAGGGTCTCCCCGGCGTGTGGAGCTTCACCGTGCCCAAGCGCGAGGCGCGCGCCAAGGCCGGGGCCGAGGCGGTGCCCAAGGAGACCGCCGGCCACCTGCTGCGCGTGCTGCTGGCGGGGAATGCGCCCGAGGATCGCGCGGTTATCTACGTGCTGGCCATCTTGCTCGAGCGCGGGAAGCAGTTGGTGGAGCGGAGCGTGACGCGCAATGAGCAGGGCGAGAAGGTGCGCCTCTACGAGGAGCGCGCCTCGGGCGACCTGCTGCCCATCATCGACCCCGCGCTCGCAGCCGACGACCTGCCGGCGGTGCAAGCGCGCGTGCTGGCGCTCTTGGGCGGGGAGGGCGCGCGATGAACTGGCTGCGTTGGGCGCTGGGGGCGGTGCTGCTCGCGGCGAGCGCGTTGGTGATTGCGGCCCTGGCGCGCGGGGCCCAGCGGCGGCGCTTCCTGAAAGCCTACGGCAGTCTGCCCCACGCCGGGTGGTCGGCCGAGGATGTCCCCTTTCTGGCGGCGGTGGCCGAGGCCTTTCGTCTGCCCGAAGGCTGGGCGTGCGCCCTGCCGCCGGAGGCCACGCCGATGGCGCTCTACCTGACGCTCTATCCCGAACACAGCATCTATGACGACCTGGAGCTGGAGCGGCTGCTGCAGCTCTTCCCCCCTAGCACGGGCCGCCCCGAGGCGTTGCTCGATTGCTCCTGGCGCGAACTGGCCGGCCGCTGGCGCGCCCTTCATCCCTAAACAGGACCTTGCCCTATGGACAGCCCGACCTTCGACGTCGAGACCAAGCGCCTCTTCCTCATCGACCTCATGCCGATTCTCTATCGCGGCTACTTCGTCTTCCTCAACAAGCCGCGGCGGACGGCCACCGGCATCAACACCTCCTCGCTCTCGCTCTTCGCCACCACCCTCGACCAGATCCTGCGGACCTTCAAGCCCACCCACCTGGCCATCGCAATGGAGAGCACCATCCCCACCTTCCGCCACACCCTCTATCCCCCCTACAAGGCTCAGCGCGAAAAGATGCCCGAGGACATCGCCGCCTCCATCGGCCAGGCCCAGGAGCTCGCCGAAGCCTGGGGCATCAAGGTCATCCACGCCGATGGCTACGAGGCTGACGACGTCCTTGGCACCCTCGCCGACCGCGCGGCCAAGGAGGGCTTCGAGGTCACCATCGCCTCGCCCGATAAGGACCTCGGCCAGCTCGCCGGCGAGCACGTCCGCATCTACCGCCCCGGCGAGCACGCCCCGCTCTCGGCCGAGGAGGTCTGCGCGCAATGGCATATTGCCTTCCCCGCCCAGCTTATCGACTACCTCGCCCTGGCCGGCGACGTGAGCGACAACGTCCCGGGCATCCCTGGCGTGGGCACCAAGACCACCACGCGCCTGGTCCAGGAATACGGCTCGGTGGAGAACTTGCTAGACCACGCCGCCGAGATCCCCCGCAAGCTCGGCGAGGTCATCCGCGCCAACGCCGACATGGCCCGCCTGAGCAAGCGCCTGGTCACCATCGAGCGCCACGTGCCCCTGGAGGTGGCGTGGGAGGAGCTGGCCGTGCGGCCGCTCGATGTTCCGCGCCTGGGCGCCGTCCTGCGCAAGTACGAGCTCAACCAGGTGGCCAACCGCCTGGGGATCGCCATCACCGCCGGCCAACGCCAGATGGTCGGCTACGAGGCCGTGCCCTTCGAGGAGCCCGAGCAGCCCGCCGCCGCGCCCGCCACCCTCGGCGAAGCGGCCGCCTACGCCACCGCCGCCGGCGCCGACGCGTGGCCCGCCCTGGCCCAACAAGCCGGCGAGGCCGGCCCCATAGCGATCGCCTTCGACTACGCCGGCGAGACGCCCCGCACCGGCCACCTGACCGCTCTGGCCCTCTGTGCCAAGGCCGGAGAGGCCACCTACCTCCCCCTGCCCGCCGCCCCCGAGGAGCACCCCGAGCGCCTCGAGCCGCTGCGCGCGCTGCTGGAAGACCCCGCCCGCCCCAAGGCGGTTCACGACGCGAAGGCCCTGCGCACCCTCCTCGCCCACGCCGGGCTCAAACTGGCCGGGCCGGTCCACGACACCCTCCTCGAGCACTACCTGTTGCAGGCCACCGACCGCCACGAACTCGCCCATGTGGCCGCCGAGACCCTGGGCAAGCCCCTCGCGCCGATGGCCCGCGGTTGCGCCAGCGAAGCGCCCCTCTGCGAGCGGGCCGATGCCACCTTCCGCCTCGATGCCGCGCTGCGGCCGCAAGTGGAGGCGCGTGGCCAGGGCACGCTCCTGACCGAGTGCGAGGAGCCCCTGAGCGAGGTCCTCTTCGAGATGGAGCAGCTGGGCGTGCGGCTCGACCCGGCCGCCCTCCGCCGCTTCCGCAACGAGCTCGAGGGCGAGATTGTCCGCCTGGAGTTGGACCTGCGGGCCTTCACCGGCGCTGGCATCAACCTCGCCAGCCCCAAGCAGATGGGCGAGTTCCTCTTCGGCGAACTGGCGCTCGACCCCACCGTCAAGCGCACCGCCCGCGGCCAGTATCCCACCAACGAAGAGCTCCTCCTCAAGATCCGCGATCGCCACCCCATCATCGACCTCTTCCTCGACTGGCGCGCCTGCGTGAAGCTCAAAAACACCTACGTCGACCGCCTCCCCGAGCACATCAGCCCCGCCGACGGCCGCATCCACACCACCTTCAACCAGGCCTTCACCGACACCGGGCGCCTCTCCTCCTCCGACCCCAACCTCCAGAACGTCCCCGTGCGCACCGACCGCGGCCAGCGCATCCGCGCCGCCTTCGTCGCCCGCGGCCCGGGCTGGCAGCTCCTCTCGGCCGACTACTCCCAGGTCGAGCTCCGCCTGATGGCCGCGATGTCCGGCGACGAGCGCCTGGTGGGCGCCTTCCTGCGCGGCGAGGATATTCACGCGCAGACCGCCTCGGCCGTCTATGGCATTCCCCTGGAGGCGGTCACCGCCCGGCAGCGCAGCCACTGCAAGATGGTCAACTTCGGCATCATCTACGGCATCTCCTCCTTCGGCCTGGCCTCCCGCCTGCGCATCCCGCGCAAGGAAGCCCAGGAGCTCATCGACACCTACTTCGACCACTACCCGGCCGTCAAGGCCTATATGGAGCGCACCGTCGCCGAGGCGCGCGAGCGCGGCTACGCCCAGACCCTCTTCGGTCGCCGCCGCGACATCCCCGAAATCACCTCCCGCAACCTCACCACCCGCAACGCCGCCGAGCGCGTGGCCATCAATATGCCCATCCAAGGCACCGCCGCCGACATCATCAAGCTCGCGATGGTCCGTATCGACCGCGACCTGCGCGAGCGCGGCCTCCAAACCCGCATGACCCTCCAGATCCACGACGAACTCCTCTTCGACGTCCCCGACGCCGAGGTCGAGACCGTCCGCCCCCTCATCCAAAACGCGATGGAGAGCGTCATCGCCCTCTCCGTCCCCCTCCAAGTCTCCATCGGCCTGGCCCAAGACTGGCTCTCGGCCCACTAAGCTGCCTATGCTCCCCCTCCTCCTTGCCGCCGCCCTCGCCCTCCCCTCTCCCGAGGCGACCACCTTCCTCCAAGCAATGCCCCCCGGCCTCCAAGCCCGCCAGGAAGCCGCCATTCGCCAAGCCTCCGCCGGCAACCTCGCCCCTCTCGAAGCCATCCGCGCCGAGCGCCTCAAGGCCGCCAAGCCCACCCCCTCGGGCAAGGGTCTGCGCATCGAGAACGGCCAGGCCGCCGGCGTGCCCTTCCGCGCCTACGAGCCCGAGTCCACCCCCGCCCGCGCCACCCTCCTCTACCTCCACGGCGGCGGCTGGACCATCGGCAGCCGAGATTCTTGCGATGCCTTCTGCGCCGCCCTCGCCCGCCGCGCCGCCATCCGCGTCATCTCCGCCGAGTATCGCCTTGCCCCCGAGCACCCGTACCCCGCCGCGCTCGACGACTGCCAGGCCCTCCTCGCCGCCCTCCGCCCCCGCTTCCCCGACCGCTGGTTCGCCGCCGGCGACTCCTCGGGCGGCAACCTCGCCCTCGCCCTCAACCGCCGCACGCCCCTCGACGGCCTGATCCTCTACTACCCGGTGGTGGACGCCACAGCCGATGGTTCGGAGAGCTGGCAACGCTATGGCCAAGGTTACGGCCTCGATGCCGGGCTGATGGAAGCCTTCAACGAAGCCTACGCCCCCGAGGCCGCGCGCCGCACCAACCCCGAAATCTCCCCCGCCCGCTGCCCCATCGACCGCCCTCTGCCCCCCACCCTCCTCATCGCCGCCGAGTGCGACATCCTCACCGACCAAGGCCGCGCCTTCTTCGCCGCCCACCGCGCCGCCGCCTCGCCCATCGCCTACACCCTCATCCCCGGCTCGGTCCACCTCTTCATCACCGTCCCCGGCCAGCCCCAGGCCCGCGAAATGGCCCTCGCGCGCTCGGCCGACTTCATCGCTCTCGCCCTAGATCTCTTGCACTAGGAGCTCCCTAT
>JBJFFT010000192.1:0-14354 GCA_051891975.1 Candidatus Spyradenecus sp.
GAATACCGAACTCGGCGGCCACGCGCTGGAGCTCGCAGCGGCCCGAGCGCGGGCAGCGAAGGCAGTCGCTGGGGTGCGTGCTGAGGATGAGTTGGACGACGGTCTTGCGGATCTGGACGATGTCCGGGTCATGGGTGGTAATCTTCATCCCCTCGGTCGCTTCGGTGCAACAGGCGCGCAGGAGTTTGGGCGAGGTGCCGTTGCGGACCACGCAGATGCCGCAGGCGGCCCAGGCCTTCACATCGGGGTGATAGCAGAGGGTGGGAATGCGGACGGCCACCTTCTTGGCCGCTTCGAGGATGGTCGTGCCCTTGGGCACTTCGACGGCGATGCCGTTGATTTCAAGATGGATCAGATTTTCCATAGCGCTCTCCTCAGGCAATTTCGATGGCGTGCAGTTTGCAGGTGTTGTAGCATTGGCCGCACTTGACGCACTTGGCCGGGTCGATGACGTGCTTCTCCTTGACCTTGCCGGCGATGGCACCGACGGGGCAGACGCGGGCGCACATCGTGCAGCCCACGCAGCGGCTGGGATTGACGCGGTATTGGACCAGCTTCTTGCACTTGCCGGCGGGGCAGCGCTTGTCGTTGATGTGGGCCATCACCTCGTCCATAAAGTAGCGGAGCATCGCCTGGACGGGGTTGGAGGCAGTCTGCCCGAGGCCGCAGAGGGAGGCGCGGTTCATCGCCTGGCAGATATCGCGCATCTTCTGGATGTCCTCGGGGGTGCCGCGGCCATCGGAGATGCGGGTGAGGGTGTTGAGGAGGGCGCGCCCGCCGATACGGCAGGGCATACACTTGCCGCAGCTCTCATCGACGGTGAACTCAAGGTAGAACTTGGCCACGTCGACAATGCAGTCGGTATCGTCCATCACGATGAGGCCACCCGAACCCATAATTGAGCCGATCTTGGCGAGGGACTCGTAGTCGATGGGCATATCGAGGAACTCGGGCGGAATCATGCCGCCGGAGGGGCCACCGGTCTGCGCGGCCTTGAACTTGCGGCCGTTGGGGATGCCCCCGCCGATGTCGAAGATAATCTCGCGCAGGGTGATGCCCATCGGCACCTCGATGAGGCCAGAGTTCTTGACCTTGCCGGTGAGGGCGAAGACCTTGGTGCCCTTGCTGGTGGCCGTGCCGATCGAGGAGAACCACTTGGCGCCCTTGGTGATGATGACGGCCACGTTCGCGAGGGTCTCGACGTTGTTGATAATCGTCGGCTTGCCCCAGAGGCCCTTGACGGCCGGGAAGGGGGGGCGGGGCGTGGGCTGGCCACGCTTACCCTCAATAGAGGCCAAGAGGGCGGTCTCTTCGCCGCAGACGAAGGCGCCAGCGCCGAAGCGCAGCTCGATATCGAAGGTGAAGTCGCTGCCCAGGATGTTCGGGCAACCGAGGAGGCCGCGCTCGCGGGCCTGCTCGATGGCAATCTGCAGGCGCTTGATGGCCAGCGGATACTCGGCGCGGATGTAGATGAAGCCCTTGGTGGCCCCTGTGGCGCGGCCGGCAATCATCATCGCCTCGAGGATAGCGTGGGGGTCGCCCTCGAGGGTGGAGCGGTCCATATAGGCACCGGGGTCGCCCTCGTCGGCATTGCAGACGATGTACTTCTGGTCGGCCTGAACGCCGGCGGAGAACTGCCACTTCTTGCCGGTGGGGAAGCCAGCGCCGCCGCGGCCGCGCAACCCGGAGTCGAGAATCTCCTGGATGATCCCCTCGGGGGTCATCTCGAAGAGGGCCTTGGAGAGGCCAGCGTAGCCGTCGTGCGCGATGTAGTCCTCGATGTTCTCGGGATCGATGAGGCCGCAGTGGCGCAGGACGATGCGGTGCTGCTTGGCGTAGAAGTCAATGTCCTTGCCCTCGTGGCCGGCCTCGGCCTGGGACTTATCGTAGAGCAAGCGGGAGACGACCTTGCCGCCAACGATGTGCTCGTTGATGATGGCGGCGGCGTCCTCGGGCTTCACATCCACGTAGAAGGTGTCGGAAGGGAGCACCTTAACGATCGGGCCGCGCTCGCAGAAGCCCATACAGCCGGTGCGCACGATACTGACATTCGCCCCGGCATACTCGGCCGCCTTCAACAGGGCCGAGTAGAGCCCCAGACCGCCATTACTATCGCAGGCCGTTCCGCCGCAGACCAGCAAATACTGCTTGCCGCCCTCGGCATCCTTGGTGTTGGCCGCCACCAGGCGCGCACGCAGCGCGTCCAGACTCTCACGCGTCAATTTCTCTGCCATAACGCACGCTCCTTAGTGTTGACGGAACTTATCCAGAATGCCCGGCACGGCGGCCTTCGTCACCTTGCCGAAGACTTCGCCATTGATGACGATGACCGGGGCTAAACCGCAGCAGCCAAGACAGCGCACGGCCTCGGTGGAGAACTCGCCATCGGGGGTGACGGTGTTCACGCCCACGCCGAGCTCCTCTTCGAGCGCCTTCATAATGTCGTCGCCGCCCTTCAGGTAGCAGGCGGTGCCGAGGCAGGCCTGGATGAGGTTGCGCCCGGGCTGCTTGAGCTTGAAGAAGTTATAGAAGGTAATGACGCCATAGATCTTCGCCAGGGGCACCTCCAGCAGGTCGGCCAACTCCAGGATGACCTCGCGCGGCATATAGCCATAGGTCTGCTGAATCCGGTGCAGCACCATAATCAAATTGCCGGGTTTCGGCTTCCACTCGGCGATAAACTCACGCAACTCCGGCGTCAGCTTCTTTAACTCTTGACCCATAGAACTCTCTCCTTTTCGCTGGGCGAGGTGAAGGGCAGCGGCCCCAATCAAAGTGTGATGGCAAGCATAGCGAAACGCGGGGGCGATGTCAAGCAAAAACCGGGCTCCCAAAGCGGGAACCCGGTCTCTTTCGGCGGCAAGCGCCGGTGGCGTTGCTTAGAACGCGTAGTGGGCGAAGGCGCGGTTGGCCTGAGCCATCTTGTGGGTGTCGTCGCGCTTCTTGAGGACATTGCCGGTGTTGTTGTAGGCATCGATGAGCTCAAGGGCAACGGCGCGGGGCATCGGCACGCCACGGCGGGCGGAGGCGTACTGGGCCATCCAGCGGAGGGCGAGGGCGAGCTGGCGCCCGGGCTTGATCTCCACCGGCACCGGATAGGTGGCACCACCGATGCGGCGGCTCTTCACTTCCACTTTCGGCTTCATGTTGTTGATAGCCGCGTCCATCACCTCGAGGGGATCCTTGCCGGTTTCCTTGGCGAGTTCCTCGATGGCTCCGTAGACGATGCGCTCGGCAGTGGTCTTCTTGCCCGACTTCATCAGGGTGCGGACGACCTTGGCGACGAGCTCGCTATTGAAGCGAGGGTCGGTCATGTGCACGCGCTTGATAGCTTGACGGCGTCTCATGATTCAGTGCCCTCCTTATTTCTTCTTCGCGTTGGCAGCGGCGTCCTTCTTGACGCCATACTTGGAGCGGGAGCGGCCACGGCCATTCACGCCGAGGCTGTCGAGGCAGCCACGGATGATGTGGTAGCGGACGCCCGGGAGGTCCTTCACACGGCCACCGCGGATGAGCACGACGGAGTGTTCCTGAAGGTTGTGGCCTTCGCCGGGGATGTAGGCGGTCACTTCGTAGCCGGAGGTCAGGCGCACACGGGCAACCTTACGCAACGCGGAGTTCGGCTTCTTCGGGGTCTGCGTCTTGACGACGGTGCAGACGCCGCGGCGCTGGGGGCAGGCAACGAGCGCAGGAGACTTGCTCTTCTTGCGCTGCGGGGTGCGGCCCTTGCGCACCAGCTGGTTAATCGTAGGCATTCTAGTTGATCCTTTGACGGATGCTTTCAGTTCAGTGTGCCCGCGGGGCGGGCGTTCGGGTTGCGGCTGAAGCGATGGGACGGGGCTCTCGTCCTCTGCAACAAGGCCTAGCTACTGGCCTTGGGCTCCACGCCCGCAGGAAAATGGTGGCGCGTATTGTAGCAAAGCCCCCCGCCGGGGGCAAGACCTTTTTGCGCGGGCGGGCACAGGCCGCACCCGCGCTCGGGTCCACTGCTTACGCCTTGGTGACGCGGCCGGCCTTCAAGCACGCGGCGCAGACGGTCATGTGGCAGGTCTGGCCATTGGGCTTGCGGACGTGGACGTTCATCAGGTTGGGCTCGAAGCGGCGCTTGGAGATGCCGGTGGTGTGCAGACCGATGCCGCCCTTGGCCTTCTTCAAACCGTGGCGGACGATGCGGGCGCCGACGATAGGCTTCTTGCCGCAGCATTCACAGATACGAGACATGGTGATTTCTCCTTGAGATTAGAGGGTGTTCAGGGGGGTTAAGGCTTGAGAAAGGTGGCCTTGCGGAAGCGTTCGGCCGAGACTTCGGAGTGGTCGATGGGCTCTTCGCTGCGCTCGCGCACCTCGCTGGCGCCCTTGGCGCGCGGCTGAAGGGCTTCGCGCAGGGCGCGCTTGACCGCGTCGAGCCCGGGCTTGCCCTCGGCCGTGAGCGAGAGGCGGATCGGCTCGAAGCCAACGGCCGCCACGAACTCGGCGTAGTGCGCCTGGGCCTGGGGCTCATCCATCTTGTTGGCCAGCACGAGGGCCGGGCGGGCGGCGAGCTCGGGATCGTAGCTCTCCACCTCGGCGCGCAACACGCGGTAGGCCTCCTCGGGGAGGTTCTCGGTGTCGGCCATATCCAACACATAGACGAGCATTCGCGAACGCGAGATGTGCCGCAGGAAGGTGAGGCCCAGCCCCACGCCATCTGCCGCGCCCTCGATAATCCCCGGGATGTCCGCCACGCGCAGCGTTGCGTAGTCCTCGAAGCTCACCGTGCCCACAATCGGGTGGAGCGTGGTGAAGGGATAGTTCGCGATCTTCGGCTTGGCCGAGCTCAGCGCGGCCAGCAGCGAAGACTTCCCGGCATTGGGAAAGCCCACCAGCCCGGCATCGGCAATGGTCTTGAGTTCGAAGCGGGCGTTGAACGCCTCGCCCTCGTCGCCGGGGATAAACTTCTCGGGCGCCTGGTTCGTGGCGCTCTTGAAGTGGACATTCCCCCAACCGCCGCGACCGCCACGCGCAATCACCAGGGTCTGCCCGTGCTCGAGCACCTCCCCCAGCCACGCGCCGGTATCGGCGTTGTAGACCTCCGTGCCACAGGGCACATCGACGATGAGATCGGCCCCGTTGCGCCCGTGCATCTTCTGCCCGGAGCCCGAGACGCCGTTCTCGGCGAACAACCGCGGCTCGTAGAAAACGCGCAGCAGACTATCGGCGTGCGTGCTCGCGCGCAGCACAACGTTCCCGCCGCGCCCGCCGTCGCCGCCGTCCGGGCCGCCCTCGGGCACGTGCGACTCGCGCCGGAAGCTCCCGCTCCCGTCGCCGCCGCGCCCCGCGCGCACCTCGGCCGTTGCCGAATCTACAAATGTCCGCGTCTTCATGCCGCCCTAACCAAAGCCTTCAGGCCAAACTTACTCGGCCACCTCGGGAAGCGGCTTGATCGCCACGACCTTGCCGTTCTTCTGGAACTCGACAACGCCGTCGATCAGCGCGAAGAGGGTGAAGTCGCGCCCGCAACCAACGTTGGCGCCCGGGGCGAACTTCGTCCCGCGCTGGCGGACGATGATGGAGCCGGCGGTCACAACCTGCCCGGCATAACGCTTGACGCCGAGACGCTTGGCATTGCTGTCGCGGCCGTTACCAGTGCTACCTGCCATGAGAGTGACTCCTTCCGGTTAGGCGATGGACTTAATCTTGAGAACCGTCAGCTCCTGACGGTGACCGACGCGGCGCTCGTAGCCTTTGCGGCGGTTCTTGCGGAAATGAATGAGCTTGTCGCCGCGCTTGTGCCCGAGCACCGTGGCCACAACCTTGGCGCCCTCGACCAGCGGCATGCCAATCTTCAGCTCGTCGCCGGTGTTCAGCGCGAGCACAGAGGCCAGCTCGATGTCCGTGCCGGGCTCGCCGGCCATGCGGTTGACTTCGATGACCGTGCCCACACTCACGCGGCACTGGACGCCACCGGCCTCAACGACTGCGTATGCTTCCATGTGTTCTTCCTTTAATAAGGTTCGACAAAAGGGGTCTTCCGCCTCCTATGGCGAAAAGTGGCGTGTATAATAGCGCACCCCACGCCCCCCTGTCAACACTTTTCTGCAAACCCACCCGAACAAAAGAGCACAACCACACGCAACTTCAACAAGATACACCGAGCAAAACCGCAAAGCCAAAAAGCATAACCCCTTGCACTTCGCTCCGTGAAAGCGAGGTGCAAAGCGCGGGAGGCAACGCCCCACCCCCCGAAAGAAAACGACCCCCACCCACTCATCGCCCCCACTTAACCCCGCTCAAGAAAGGGGCGGGGGGATAACCCCGCGCGCGATACCCTAAAAAAGGTAGGGCCTACCTCGAGGTGACCTAGGCCCTACCTCGAGGCGAGGTAGGGCCTAGGTCGAATTGAGGTAGGCGCGGGGGCAAAAAACGGGAGCCAGGGGCACAAGCAAAGAGAGGTTCAAAGATGGAGCCGGGGGGTTAGAACAGCCATAAGTGTGACTGACTGAGGGCGTTGTCCCCCGCGCGGGGGGCTTGGGGGGACTCCCCCAACGGTCTGGGCGGCGAGGCGCGCTAGCGCATCGCCGCGCGCAGCCTGGCGTGCCCCGTGCGTACCTATAGCCGAAGTGCCCGCAGGGCGCTTCGGCCGGGGTGGAGCGCACCGCGCTCCCGAGGTGCAGGGCGAGCAGCCCTGCCGAGGGGTATGGGGGCGAGCAGTCCCCACAGCAACCCGCGGTGCCTAGCCAAGGTGATGGACGAGGGAGCGGGGGAGCCAATCGGGGAGGAGGCGGGAGAGTTCGCGCCAGAAGGCGGGGGAGTGGTTGAAGTGAGTAAGGTGGGTGAGCTCGTGGGCGAGAGTCTCGGCGAGGATGGTATCGGGCCAAAGGATGAGCTTGGGAGCGAGGCGGATTTCGCCCTCGCGGGTGCACTGACCGAGAATGCGGGGGGAGGTGGTGCGGATGACGAGACGCGCGGGAAGGCGAGAGAGCCGGGGGGACCACGCATCGAGGAACGCCTGGGCGCGGGCGAGGAGGCATTTGGCCTGGAAGTCTGCGAGGGCGACGGCCTGACGGCGGGGGTCGGGCTGACGGCGCGCGGCGCAGCAGAGGGAGCCCTCGGCCTCATCGAGCCAGAGGTCGTCGTAACCGGAGAAAGGGAGCACGCGCAAGGGGAGAACGCGGCCGAAGAGAACAGCCTCGTTGGGGCCGGGCGGATGGGGAGGCGGGGAGCCGGCGGCGAGCCAAGCCTCGCGCAAGGCCGCTTCGCCGAGTTCGGGGGCGGTGTGGGGGAGGAAGAGGCCGACCCTGCCGAACTGGGGGGCGAAGTGGATGCAAGGCTCGCGGAGGGTGCGCAGGGGGGCGTTGCTCCGCCCCTGCCGGAAGGCGCGCACGGTGTAGCCCTCGAAGGTGGGCACCGGGGGCGGGAGGGGACGGAACATCGCGCGTTGGAAGCCTGGCGGGCCTACTTAAGCAGGCCGGTGAGGCGGAGGATGGCGGAGGTGTCGGGGTCGCGGCCCATCAACTCGCGGAAGATGTCGCCGGCGGGCTCGGAGCCGCCCTTGGCCAGGAGGGTCTGGCGATAGCGCTTGCCGAGGGCCTTGCGCTTGGCGGCGGTCTGCCCGGCGAAGGCGCCATAGATGTCAGCGGAGAGGACCTCGCTCCACTTGTAGGAGTAGTAGCCCGCGGCGTAGCCACCGGCGAAGATGTGGGTGAAGGCGTTGAGGAAGCGGTCGGCCGGGTGCATGGGCTTGGGGAGGAACTTCTTGGCGAAGGCCTCCTTGCAGGCATTGGCGTTGGCGTAGCGCTTGGGGTAGGCCTTGGCGTGAAGGGTGAGGTCGGTGTAGGCGAAGACGAGCTGGCGGACGAGGGCGGAGCCGGCGCGGTAGGTGCGCTTGGCGACGATGCGCGCGGCGAGGTCCTTGGGCAAGGACTTGCCGTTCTCGATGTGCTTGGAGAGGGAGCGCAGGAGCTCGGGCTCGTAGGGGAACTGCTCGAGGAACTGAGAGGCGATCTCCACGGCGTCCCAGGCCACATTGTTGATGCCCGAGCAGGTGGGGGAGTCGACGGTGGTGAGCATCTCCTGGAGGGCGTGGCCCATCTCGTGGAAGAGGGTGACGACCTCGTAGAAGGACATCGTGGCAGGGGCCTTGGCGCGCGGAGGCTTCTGGTTGCAGCAGATGACGGCGATGGGCAGCTGCTGGCGGGTCTCGAAGTCGCGGGTGTGGATTTCGTTCATCCAGGCACCGCCAGACTTGGTGCCGGGGCGGGCGTAGGGATCGAAGTAGAAGCCGGCGAGGAGCTGGCCCTGGGCATCGAGGACGCGGTAGAAGCGGACATCCTTGTGCCAGGCGCGCAGAGGCTTGGTCTCGCGCGCAAAGGTGACGCCCAGGAGCTTCTCGATGAGGGCAAAGAGGCCGGAGAGGACGTGCTCCATCGGGAAGTAGTCGCGCAAGGCCTCCTCGTCGTAGCCGAAGAGGGCCTGGGAGTGCTTCTCGATCCAGTAGGCCTTGTCCCAGGGGCGGAGGTTGCCGATGAAGCCCTGGGCCTTGGCGAACTTGGCGAGCTCGGCATCCTCGGCCTTGGCGGCGGGCTTGCCGACGGCGATCATCGGGGAGAGGAGGTCGAGGACGGCCTGGGGGGTGCCGGCCATCTTGGTGGCGGTGGAGAGGTGGGCGTAGTCGGGGTAGCCCAGGAGCCCGGCCTCCTGCTGGCGCAGGGAGAGGATCTTCTCGATGAGGGGCGCGTTGTTGATCTTGCCCGAAGAGGCGCGGGTGACGCGCGCGTGCCAGAAGCGCTGGCGCAGGTCCTCGTCCTCGGCGTAGCGCATCACCGCGTCGTAGGTGGCAAAGTCGATGCCCAGCTGCCAGGGGCCCTTGCCCGAGAGGAGGTCCTTGGGAATGCCGGCGGCCTCCTCGGGAGCGACCTCAATCTTGGTCTCCTTCTCGGCATCGAGGACGTTGTTGGCGAAGCGCAGCGAGAGCTTGGCGAGCTCCTTCTGGATGCGGTTGAAGGCGGTCTTGGCCGAGCCGCGCAGGCCCACGCCGGCATTGCGCATGGTGGCGACCTCGCGCTCGACCACGTGGCGCTGCCAGGGGAGGAGCGTGTCACTCTCGAGCAGGGCCAGGAGGCCCTCGTAGATGCGGCGGCTCTGGGCGGCCTTCTGGCCAAGCTCGATGATGGCCGGCTGCCAGGTCTCCTCCACCTTGCGCCAGGCCTCGTTCTGGATGACGCTGGTGAGGTGGCTGAGGATGCTCCAGACGGAGAAGGGCGCGCGCAGGGCCTGCATCGGGGCCAGGACCAGGCCGCGCCAGGAGATGTCCAGCTGCTTCTCCACAAAGGCGAAGGCGCGCTCGGCCTTGGGGAGGGCTTCGCGGAGGGCCTGCTCGCAGAGCTCGGGGGTCATCGCGGCGTAGTTAGGCATCCAAGCGTCGTCGAGGAAGGGATTGACGGACTGTTTCATCGCGTGCTCCTGGGGTGGGTTAGAGAGAGGCGGCCGGGGCGTGGGGGAGGAGCTCCTCCTCGGAGATGGCGCAGCGGCTGAGGGCAATGTGGCGCTCCTGGCAGAAGCGCTCGATATCGGCCAGGCGCTCCGGGCCGATGGCGGGGGTGGTGAGGATGATGCGCGTGGGGCGCAGACGGCGGAAGAGCCGATCGTCGGCCAAATCCTCAAGGGGACCAAAGATGGGCAAGTCGCGGAAGACGCGCCCGCGCAGACCGGGGTTGTCGTCGAGCACGCCAATCATCGCCACGCGGTTGCGCGTGACGTTGACTTCGTAGAGAGTGATGTAGGCGCGGAGGTTGACCCCGGCGCCGTAGAAGAGGACGCGCTCGATGGTCGCGTCGGTGGCCGAGGCGCGCTTAAGCCGCTCGTTCTCCGCCACCGCCACGCACTGCAGGAAGGCCGTCTTGACCAGGCGCAGGCAGATGAGGAGAGTCGGGAGCAGGAGCGCATAGAAGAGGTGGAAGCGGAGGAGCGGCTTGGCCAGGCCCGGCGCAAAGTAGACAATCCCCAGGTGCGAGATGGCCGAAGCGACGAGGACCGCCGCGAGGATGGAGAAGGAGTCCTTGCGCGTACTGCGGCCCCAAATGCGGGTGTAGGCGTGCACCGCCACCAGACCGGCAATGACCGGGACCGCGTAGGCCAGGAGGAGGTTCAGCCAGGTGATGTAGGGCAGATTGGGGAGACTGTCGGCCAAGAGCCAACGCAAGGCGCGGAAGAGGCCCCACATTGCCGCAAGGTCGGCCACCACATAGAGCGGCACCGCGATGGCGCGGCGGCCATTGCGCGCCCCGGGCTTGGTGAGCAGCCGCCCGGCATCCCAGAACTCCACGTTCGTCATCGCCCGCAGGATGACCGCCGCCACCAGCAAGAAGCCCAGCAGGAAGGCCGTGGCGTTGCCGGCGCGCAGGAGTAGCGTGGCAAAGCCCAGGAGCACCAGGCCGCTGGCCAGCGCATAGAGCCCGCCGACGGCCAGGCGCTGGTTGCCTTGGGCCCACTGGAGGAAGCGGTGGTGGACGTGGTCGCGGTCGGCCGTCATCACCGCCGAGGCCTCGCCTCCCTCGGTCGTGGCCGCGGCGCGCTCGCCTCGGGCCAGGATGTAGCGCAGGGTCCGGCGCAGAATGGCCAAAGAGGTGTCGATGAGCGGCACGCCCACGCAGAGGACCGAGAGGCCCATCGTGGCCAGGAAGGCATCGCCCCGGCGCGAGACGAGCGCAAAGGTGGCCACCGTCAGCCCCACGAAGAGGCTGCCCGAATCGCCCAGGAAGACCGAGGCCGGATTGTAGTTGTAGCGCAGGAAGCCCAGGAGCGCGCCGATGAAGGCAAAGCTCGCCACCGGCAGCAAGGTGGGCGCGGAGACGAGCGTGGCGCCGACCATCCCCAGCGTGCCGATGATGGCCAGCCCCGAGGAGAGGCCGTCGAGCCCGTCAATGAGGTTGAAGGCGTTGATGACCCCGATGTACCAGATGACCGTCAGCGGGCCGTAGACCCACGGTTGCGCCACCCACGCGCCCAGCGCCGTCGGCAACACCAGCCGCGCACCGCCCCAGCACATCACACACGCCACCACCACCTGCGCCAACAGCTTGACCTTTGCCGGCAGCCCCCACCGGTCGTCCACCACGCCCACCGCCACCAACAGCACCGCCGAGCAAATATACGGCCCCAGCACCTTTGCAAAGGGCGCAGCCGCCACGGCCTCCGGCCACGCCCACCACGCCACCGCAAAGGCCGCAAAGGCCGCCACCACCACCGCCAGACCGCCCCCGCGCGGCACCGGCACCCGATTGACCCGCCGAGGGTCAGGCAGGTCCACCGCCCCCAAGCGCCGCATCAAGCCGCGCACCAGGGGCGTCAGCGCCAGCGAGATGCCGCACGCCAAAGCGCCAATCGCGCTCGCCCGTGCCAGGTTGACCATCATCTCAGTCGCTCCAAGGTTTCTATGACTTCGTCCATCACATCCTCGCTCAGGCCCCGCCCGGAGGGCAGACACAGCCCGCGCTCAAAGAGCTTCGCCCCAACGCCCGAAAGCACCGCCGGGGCATTTCGGAAGACCGGCTGCAGGTGCATCGGCTTCCAGAGCGGCCGCGCCTCAATCTCCAGCTCGGCCAAACGCGCCACCGCCGCCAGCGGCGAAAGCCCCTCGAGCGTGACCACGGTGAGCCAGCGGTTGGGCACGCCATAATCGGCCGTAGGCATCGGGTGGATCCAGCTCCGCGCGGCGAAGCGCGCGTTCCACTGCGCCCAAACGCGCGCCTTGTCGCGCAGGGCATCCTCCAGATGCTGCAACTGGCCCAAGCCAATGGCGGCCGGGATATTCCCCAGGCGGCCGTGGTCACCCAGGCGCTCGTGCTCATACCAGGGGAAGGGCTCGCGGGCCTGGCCGGCGAGCTTGCGGCAGAGCGTCAGGAGCTCGGGGTCATCGGTCAAGAGCAGGCCGCCGCCGCCGCTGGTGATAATCTTGTTGCCGTTGAGGGAGTGGATCGCAGCCCAGGCGCCCTTGCCCGCGCTCCGGCCGCGGTAGGTGGCCCCCACCGACTCGGCTGCATCGACAATCAACTTGGCCCCGTGGCGCGCGCAAACGGCGGCAAGCGCATCGATGTCGCAGCTCTGGCCATAGAGGTCGGTGGCGATGAGGGCCTTGGCACCGGGGTGCTGCGCAAGGGCGGCCTCAGCGAGGGCCGGGTCGATGCACCACGTCTCGGGCAGACTATCCACCAGCACCACCTGCGCGCCGAGGGTCGCAAAGGGCGCCACCGAGGCAATGAAGGTGAGGTCGCTGGCCACCACGGTGTCCCCCGGGCCGACCTCCAGCGCCCGCGCCAAGAGCCCAAGCGCCATCGACCCCGAGACGGTGGCCAGGGCGCCCGCGAAGCTGAAGCGCTCGGCTGCCGCGCGCTCCAACGCCTCGACCATCGGCCCGCAGGGGGCGATGTAGTTGGAGGCAAAGGCTTGGTCCACCAGGTCGCGCTCGGCGCGGCCGTTCAGATAAGGCGGTGAGAGGAAGACCTTCATTTGCTGGCGGGCTGCTTGGCCGGCTGCTTAGGCTCCTCGACGGTAATCGAGATGCGCGGCTTCTTGGCCAGGGGGGCCTTGTTCTGCTTGCGGAAGGAGTAGAAGAGGATGCCCAAATACTCCTTGATATAGACGCTGGTCTGCGCGATGGTGGCCACGGCCGGGAGCTTCTGCCACATCGGCGAGCGGCCGAACTGGATGGCCGCGAGGGTGGCCTCGTAGTCGCAGCCCACGGGAATGAACTCGATATCGTCGGCCTGGAAGAGCATCATCGTGCGCGGCAGGTGCCAGGCGGAGGTGACCACGAGGGCACGCTTGCACTTGCGCTCGCGCAGCAGGTCGAAGGTGTAGGTGGCGTTCTCGGCGGTGTCGCGGGCGGCATTCTCGCAGAGGATGGCCTTGGCCGGCACCTGCATCGCCTCGAGGAGCGGCTTCTCGGCGCGCGAGGCGCCATAGCCGGTGGGAATGATAAGGGGCGCCTTGCCGGCGTGATAGAGCCGCGCGGCCATCACCACGCGGTCGGCCGCCGGGAAGCACTCGGGGAAGTAGGTGCCCGGCTCGATGGGCCCGACTCCGCCGCCGAGGAGGATGATGGCATCGGCCTTCGGGAGCACGCCCAGCGGCTGGGGCGGGTAGCGCTTCTCCAAGCTCGTGCCCAGGCGGATCGAGAGCCACGGCGTGCTCAACGCCAGCAGCCCGCTCAACGCCAGCACCATCAGGATGGCCGGCTTCCACTGCCGGCGGCAGAAGAGCCACAGCGCCACCGCCACCAACACCACGGTGCACGCCGTCACCGGCATACACAGCCACAAGAGCCACTTGAAGAGGGCAAACATCAGTCGTTCCTTTCTCGCATCCGGTGCAAGAGCACGGCCAGACTCACGGCCAGGTCTTCGCGCTGCACCAACACGTCCGCCGGCACATCCAGCTGCACCGGGGTGAAGTTCCACAACGCCTTGATGCCGGCGGTCACCATCATCTCGGCCACGCGCTGGGCGCGGTCGGCCGGCACCGTCAAAATCCCGAGGGTCGCCCCCAGGCGCACCACCGTCTCGGTCAGCGTGCTCACCGGGAAGACTGGCGTGCCCGAGAGGATGATATTGCAGCGCTCGGGCGCGGCATCAAAGCCGGCCACGATCGAGAGCCCCTGCCGCCGGAAGCCCGGATAACCCAGGAGCGCCGAGCCCAGCTTGCCCACCCCGGCCAAAACTGCGGTCATCTCCGCGTCGGCCCCCGTCAGGCGCTCAATCTCCACAATCAACTGCGCGATGGGAAAGCCCAAGCGCGGCGTGCCGCGCACGCCCGTCTTGGCCAAATCCTTACGCACCACGATGGGGTCCAGGTTCAAGGCCTCAGCCAGGGCCGCGCCCGAGGCGTAGACATTCCCGCCCTGCTCCATCTCGCGCAGCAAACGCAGATAGAGCGGCAGACGCTTGAGCACCTGGGTCCCCAGCCTCACGCTTCGCTCGCCTCCGCTTCCTCGGCCTCGGCCGCCGGCTCGAAGACCTCATAGCCCAGCAGACGGCAATCGAGCGCGCCATTCTTGAAGGGCAGGATGGTCGAGGTCTTGAGGCCAATCTTGAGCGAGAGCGGCTTGGAGGAGGTAATCACCCACGCCCGCCAACCGGCCGGCACCTGCGTGCGCAGCCACTGGCCAATGCCCGCATAGAGCGGCACCAGGCTCTCTTCATCCTCCAAACGCTCGCCGTAGGGCGGGTTCATAAAGACGACCCCGGGCCCCTTGGGGAGCGAGGTGTCGGTGAAGTCGTCCACGAAAAACTTGATGTTGCGCCCCACCCCGGCGGCCTCGGCATTCGCTTCGGCAATGTCCACCGCCTTCTCTTCCCAATCCACGCCCACGATAATGG
>JBJFFT010000193.1:0-14240 GCA_051891975.1 Candidatus Spyradenecus sp.
AGGAATCACCTCCGCAATCCACCCCAGCAACCCAATCCCGTGCGGTCCAATCAAAATCCCCACCGCCATAATCGCCACCACCGAAGGAATATGCCACCGCCGCACCACCGCCGGCACCACCGCGATCAGCGCAATCAACACCAAAAAGGCCACCAAGTACGTAAACTGATTCATACGCCGCCTATTATACACCATTCCGCGCGACATTGCCGCTGCCCCACCCAAGCAACCCCACCCATGCAGGGGCTACTCGCCCCCGCACCCCTCGGGAGCGCAGGGCGCTCCACCCCGGTTGAAGCACTCTACGGGTACTTCAGCATTGGTTGGCGCGACGTCGCTCACGCCGATAAGCCGAGACCGAGCGACCTCCCCAGGCCGGCAAGCCTGGTACTTTGGCTGCTTCCGCCACCAGCGTTGAGAGCCCTCACCATCGCCCGAGGACCTATTTCAAGGTAATCTAGCCTTTAGCTCATTTCGAAACCGCGGCGAACAAAACGATTAACAGCACCTCTTAACTGAATTAAGAGGCCCTCTTAATTCCAATAAGTGGGGGACTTATTAGTTGGTCTCGGGTGGGGGGACAATTGGGCCCCGGGCTTTTTACATTTTTATCCGCCCCTACCTCGAGTCGAGGTAGGGCCTAGGTCGAGGCGAGGTAGGGCCTAGGTCACTTTGAGCTAGGCCCTACCTTCTTTGGGGAAGGGGCGCGGAGGTGAACAGGGTGGGGGGCAAGGAGGGAGCATCAAGCGTTTGACGTGGCCACATGTTCTGTTGATTTTCCTTGGCCTCAACTTCGTACGTGCTTTACCCTAAGGACGGGATGGCGCTGCCGCACCGAAGGCGGGGTAGGCGGGGGCGTCACGGACAGAGGAGATGAAGGCGGAGGTGGGTAAAGAAGTTGAGGTAGGTGGATTATTTTGCTTGACCTGATGGGGGGGGGTCGTATACTAGGAGTGCAAGTTTGAATTGTCGTGTACGTTCGTGTGCGCCACAGTTTGAATGTAGTTAATGGAGACGGATGTATGACGGTGTTGAAGCAGTGCATAACGCGAGCGTGCTGTTGGATTGCCAAGGTTTGTGCGCAGGGGAGTCCTCTTCGCCAAGCGATGGTGGTTTGCGAGAGGGGGCTTTTGGCCTTTCCGCTACTGGTGGTGCTATTGGTGACAGCGGTTTTTGTGTGTGGCGGTGTGGTGAGTGGCTGGCAAGCGCCAGTCTGTCTGTTGATGACGCTTGCGTTTATGCTGTTGCAACGACAGTACGCTTGGAAGTGTCGCTTGGGGGGTGCTGGACTTTTCATTGCGTTTTTGTGCCTCGTTTGGGTGCTGTTGGGGTGTTTTTTGGTGAGTAGCTACGATAATATGGCGTATCACTACCCGAAGATCTTTCTGCTGTTGAAGGGCTGGAATCCGTTCTACCAGAATACTGTTGAAGACCTTGTGGCTTTGACTGGGCAACCGATCGGCACGATACGGACATGGCACATCTTGTTTATTGTGAATACAATGCACATCTTTAACGCGGCGGTGGCACGATTCTTGATGGCACCGTTCACGGCTAATTACTATTTGGTCTTGTTCTTACTTATCCCCTGGATTGGTGCAGTGTGGCGGATGATGCGAGCCTTAAATTGGACGATGACAGCCAGGGTGACTTCCATAGTGGCGATGCTCTGTGTGCCGACGCTACCAGACTCCGGGTTTAGGTTGTTTAATGTCGTAGACATTGTTGTGTGTATATCCTGCCTGGGAATGTTGGCGAGTATGGTTCGGATCCTCAAAGGGGAGCAGTGCTTTATCTCGTTAGGGGTCTTTTCGCTGTGGATGATAACCGTCAAACAGAGTGCGTTGATCTCTTGCTTTGTCTTTTGGTTGCTCTTTAGCGCGGTGCTCCTATGGGAATACAGGCAGCACTTTTGGCGGACGGTTGGGATGTTGGCGGTGCAGGGGGGAAGCTTGATGCTCTTGATGTTTTGGATATGTTCTTCCCCCTATATCTCTTCGTGGCGGACCTATGGACATCCATTCTACCCAGCCTATACGAGTGATACCGAGAAGTTCCCGGCCCATGACATCACAGCCGACTTCAAGGTCCGCAATGAAGATGCAAAGGAAATGGGCCACTTGGGGCATTTCTGTAATGCTTTCGTGAGTCCTCGGTTGACCAGTAAGTACTATGCGGCGCGATTGGGAAAGGAGCAGTTTAGACCTTCGTGTCAAGTGTGGGAGCAGTATCAGAGGGAGAAAAAGCCTTCTACACCGATTCCAGAGACCTTTCGCAAGATCTATATCCTGGCCTTTTTACTCTTAATGATTATCGGACGTAGAGAAGAGCGACTGTTGGCGATCTTGATTGGGGTATCGGTGATTGTCGTGCCGACGCAGTACATTGGGTTCCGGCGATATGTTCCGTGGCTTGAGATGCTCGCCTGTATTGCTGTGGGATGCCTAATCTCTTTCCTGCAGACACGATGGCGCAATCACGCTCGTTGGATTACGATTCACTGTGCAATGCCCATTGTTGTCCTGGGGACCTATCAATGGCTACTTGGCCTTTGCGACACGATTGACCGGGCCTTCGCGTTTGATAATGCTTTGTCAGTCCCAGGGGTGCAGGCTATTGTAGACAAGAAGGAGTCGAACTTGGATTTGGGGCGGCTCTTAATCTGCAGCAGTGACGCGCGGTTACAGCACATTTCGGCAGTTACATACGATAAGAAGCCAACGGCAAGAGTCTGTTCGTTGCTCAAATACTTCCCGATGACACTGGTTGGGAATAAGTATCCTCAAGGTGTCTTGTTGTACAAGCAGCGGTTGCCCAAGAACGCGACAGCAGAGGAACGGGAACGTCACGAACGGCTGTTTGTGCCTTATACCTTGGCGGTGACGTTGCCGAAGTTGGTCAAGCGACGGATTGCCAGCTTGTGGAAGTAATCGTGTGAGTGGATTATTCCCTTTCAGAAAGGAGTATGTGATGAACCAGCAGAAGAGAGTTGCGGTGTTGTTGCCGTGCTATAATGAGGCCTTGACCATTCAGAAGGTGGTACAGGATTTCCGCAAGGAGTTGCCGGAAGCCGAGATTTGGGTCTACGACAACAATAGTTCGGACGACTCGGCGGCGTTGGCGCTGGCGGCCGGGGCAAAGGTGCGGCGCGTTCGCCAACAAGGAAAGGGGCACGTGGTCCGGCGGATGTTCCAGGAGGTGGAGGCGGACATCTACGTGATGGTCGACAGCGATGACACGTACCCCGCCGACGAGGTGCACAAGCTCATCGCACCCATCGCGGCCGGCGAGGCGGATATGGTCAATGGCGACCGCCTCTCTTCCACCTATATGACCGAGAACAAGCGCCCCGGGCACAACTTCGGCAACACGCTTGTTTGCACGCTCATTCGCCTACTCTGGGGGATGCGGGTGCACGATGTGATGACCGGTTACCGCGCCTTCTCGCGCCTCTTTGTGAAGAGTTGCCCCGTATTGGCGCAGGGCTTCGAGATCGAGACAGAGATGACCTTGCATACTTTGGACAAGCGCATGAGCTTGATTGAAGTGCCCATCCAATATCGCGACCGCCCGGCGGGCTCCTTCTCCAAGCTCAATACCATCAGCGATGGGTTTCGGGTCCTCAAAACCATCTTCAACCTCTTCCGTTTCTACCGCCCGGAACTCTTCTTCGGCCTCGTCGGGACCTTCCTGCTCCTTGTAGCCGGTGTGCTCTTTGCCCCTGTACTGATAGACTATCTAAAGACCTCAGTGGTTCCGCGCCAACCGACGCTGGTCTTCTCTGGCTTCCTGACACTTGCCGGCCTTCTCGCGTATAGCGTCGGGCTCATCCTCAGCGCTTGCAAAAAGCAGTCCGATCAGCTCTTTGAGATCATCGTCTCGCAAGAGAAGGGGCGCGAGCAGCGCACCCGTTGACTACGGCCTCTGTAAACACTTCTCTTTGCCCCGGCGGCGATTCGCTCTCGCCCCGGGGTAAACTATTAACTCTCAGACTTAATTGAAATAACCCTAAGGGATAATTGAATTATCCCTAACTGTTAATTCAATTATCCCTTAGGGTTATTTATTCTCCTCGGTCGAGGGTTAAATCGGATCCGCCCCGAATTGGCCTCGTGCCCGGGGCGAATGGCCTGTGGACCTGGGGTGGGTTGTGATATACTGTGGTTGTTATTGGAAGCGGGCCGGACTTGGGGCGATGTGCGCCTGGGGCCGGCGAAGAGGACGATTGGACGAACGATGAAGGTAATCGAGACGGCGATTGAGGGCGTGAAGATTGTCGAGCCGGCGGTCTTCGGTGACGTGCGCGGATGGTTTGTGGAGCAGTATAATGCCGAGCGCTATCGGGCGGCAGGGATTGCGGCGAACTTTGTGCAGGATAACGAGTCCTTCTCGAGCCGGGGCGTGGTGCGGGGGTTGCATTGGCAGGCGGGGGCGTCGGCGCAGGCGAAGTTGGTGCGCGTTATTCGCGGGGCGGTCTGGGATGTGGCTGTGGATATTCGCAAGGGGTCGCCCACCTTTGGTCAGCACGTGGCGGTCACCCTCTCGGCCGAGAATAAGCGGCAACTCTTCATTCCGCGCGGCTTTGCGCATGGCTTTATCGTGCTGGAGGACGAGACGCTCTTTAGCTATAAGTGCGACAATCTCTACGCGCCGGCGGCCGAGCGCGGGCTGCTCTTCTCCGACCCCGCGCTGGGCATCCAGTGGCCGGAGGTGGGCGTTCCGCTGACCCTTTCGGCCAAGGACCAGGTCCATCCGCCCCTGGCGGAGATTGAGCCTTGGGAGGAGCGCGCGCAATGAAGGTGCTGCTCACTGGCGGACGCGGGATGCTCGGGCGCACGATTGAGCGCGTCTTGGGCGAGCGCTTCGAGATCTTTGCCACCGACCTGCCCGAGGCGGACATTACCGACGAGGCGGCGATTGACCGCGCCATCGCCCAGGCCAAGCCGAATGCGGTCATCCACTGCGCGGCCGCCACGGCGGTCGATGCCTGCGAGGAGCGCGTGGACTTTGCCTTCCGCCTTAATGCGCGCGGGAGTGCCAATGTGGCTGCGGCCTGTCACCGCCACGGCGTGCGCCTGATTGCCATCTCCACCGACTACGTCTTTGCCGGGGACGCGCCGCGCCCCTACACCGAGTTTGACCGCCCCACCGGCGGGGCCACCATCTACGGCCAGTCGAAGTTCGCCGGCGAGGAGCAGATCCGCTCCCTCTGCCCGAACCACTGCATCTGCCGCGTGAGCTGGCTTTACGGCTTTGGCGGGCCTTCGTTCGTGCACACGATGCTCAAGTTGGCCGATGGCACGCGCCCAGTGCTCAAGGTGGTGGCCGACCAGGTGGGCAACCCCACCAGCGCGATTGCCGTGGCCGAGCACCTGGCGCTGCTGCTCGCGCGCCCGAAACTCTGCGGCACCTTCCACTTGACGTGCGAGGGGGAGGCCTCGTGGGCGGACTTCGCGCGCGAAATCTTCCGGCTGGCCGGCCGCGACCAGGCGGTCGAGGGGTGCACCACCGACGAGTTCCCACGCCCGGCGCCGCGGCCGAAGAATTCGCGTCTGGAGAAGATGGGGCTGCGCCTGGCGGGGTTGCCGCCGATGCCGGCGTGGCAGGAAGCCTTGAAAACGTTTATGGAAAAGGAGTTTGGCTATGGCTCGTAAGGGCATTATTCTCGCCGGCGGGGCCGGCACGCGGTTGCATCCGCTCACGCGCGTGGTCTCGAAGCAGTTGCTGCCGGTCTACGACAAGCCGATGATCTTCTACCCCCTGAGCACGCTGATGCTCGCGGGCATTCGCGAGGTACTCATCATCTCCACCCCCACCGACCTGCCGAACTTCGAGCGGCTCCTGGGCGATGGCTCAGAGTTGGGGATGAAGTTCTCCTATAAGGTCCAAGAGGTGCCCAACGGCCTGGCGCAGGCCTTCGTGCTCGGGGCTGAGTTCCTGGGCGACGATGATGCCTGCTTGGTGCTGGGCGATAATATCTTCTACGGGGCCAACCTCACCAAGCTTCTGGAACAGGCCTCCGCGCGCAAGGACCCCACCGTCTTTGGCTACCGTGTCAGCGACCCCGAGCGCTACGGCGTGGTGGAGTTCGACGCGCAGGGCAAGGCCATCTCGCTGGAGGAGAAGCCCGCCCAGCCGAAGTCCAGCTACGCTGTTGTGGGGCTCTACTTCTATCCCAACGATGTGGTCCAGAAGGCCCAAGCCCTCAAGCCCTCGGCGCGCGGCGAGTACGAGATCACCGACCTCAACCGCCTCTACCTTGAAGAGGGCCGGCTGACGGTCGAGACGATGGGCCGCGGCTTTGCCTGGCTCGACACCGGCACCCACCAATCGCTCGCCGACGCCACCGGCTTCGTCCGTGCCCTTATCGAGCGCCAAGGCCTGCAAATCTCCTGCATTGAGGAAATCGCTCACTGGCGCGGCTGGATTGACGATGCGCAGCTCCAGCGCCTCGCCGAAAGCTACGGCAAGTCCTCCTACGGCCTCTACCTTAAAAACCTTGTGAAAGGACGCTAATCCATGGCCTACACCAAGCGTTGCATCGTCACCGGCGCGGCCGGTTTCATCGGCTCGGCCCTCGCCCGCCTCTTGCTCCAGGAGACCGAAGCCCACGTCCTCGTGGTCGATAAACTCACCTACGCGGGCGTGCCCGAGTCCCTCAAGGAAGTCGGCCTCGACCCGACAACCCTCGCCTCGGCCAACCCCCGCCTCACCTTTATGAAGGCCGACATCTGCGACCAGGCGGCGATGGACCGCGCCTTCGCCGACTTCCGCCCAGGCACCATCTTCCACCTGGCCGCCGAGTCGCACGTCGACCGCTCAATCGACGGCCCGGGCGAGTTCATCCGCACCAACATCCTCGGCACGGCCACGCTCCTGCAAGCCGCCCTCAAGTATTGGCGCGGCCTGGACGACGAAGCGAAGGCCGCCTTCCGCTTCCAGCACATCTCCACCGACGAAGTCTACGGCACCCTGGGCGAGACAGGCTTCTTCACCGAGTCCACTCCCTATTCCCCCCACTCGCCTTACTCGGCCAGCAAGGCCTCCAGCGACCACCTGGTCCGCGCTTGGCACGACACCTACGGTCTGCCCACCCTCATCACCAACTGCTCAAACAACTACGGCCCTTACCACTTCCCCGAGAAGCTCATTCCGCTCATCATCCTCAACTGCCTTGAGGGTAAGCCGCTGCCTGTCTACGGCACAGGCGCGAATGTGCGCGACTGGCTCTATGTTGACGACCACGCCCGCGCCCTTCTGCTCGTCAATCAGCAGGGTGCCCCTGGCGAGACCTACAACGTTGGTGGTCACAATGAGCGCACCAACCTTCAGGTGGTTCAGACCATCTGCGCCATCCTCGATGAGCTCCGCCCGCAGGCCAATGGCAAGCCCTATGCCGAACTCATTACCTACGTGGCCGACCGCCCCGGCCACGACCTGCGCTACGCCATCGACCCCGATAAGCTCATCAACGGTCTGGGCTGGCAGCCGCGCGAGACCTTCGAGACCGGCATTCGCAAGACCGTTCAGTGGTATCTCGACAACGATTGGTGGTGGCGCCCCATCCACGAAGGCCGCTACACCGGCCAACGCCTCGGCACGAATGGGTAAAGAAGTCCGATTGACGGGAAAACTCGCCGCGCTTGCGCGCGCCTCGCGATAGGCGGGAAGCGCGGCGAGCCGCGACGGGCAACCTCGTGAGATTAGGCCGGGTTCTCCACCTCCGGCGCCAGCATCATCGTCTATCGTCTATCGATTATCGCGCGCTGCGCATCCTTCAGCGCAGCGCGCTGGGTAATAGCGGCAGGAGTTCGCGTAGGCGCTGGGCTTGGGCGCGAGGGCAAATGAGCGTGGCCTGAGAGGTGTGGACGACGGCGAGATCGTGAACGCCCAACAACGCCGTTGTGTGCGCGTCTACGGTTGAGGCCACAATGCAGCCGGAGGCATCGAGCGTAACAGCCGGGGCAAGGAGAATGTTGCCCTGCGCATCGGCCGGGAAGTGCCGGGCGAAGGCCTCCAGGGAGCCCACATCGTCCCACCCCAAGTCCGCGTGAGCCACCACAACCTCTTGGCAGTGTTCCATCACCGCCACATCAAAGGAGCGCTTGGGGAGCGTGGGATAGAGCGCCTCGGCGGCCTCCGGGTGATCGATGAGGGGCAAATATTCGGGCGCGTGGCGGCGGAACGCCTCGCGGAAGGTGGCCACCTGTGCAATAAAGATGCCGACATTCCAAAGGTAACGGCCCGTGGTCAGATAGGCCCGCGCAGTCGCCTCATCCGGCTTCTCAACGAAGCGGCGCACGTGGAAGAAGGGCGTTTGACAGCCATCGGGGACTGGCAATGCTTCACCGCAAGCCATATAACCATAACCTGTGGCAGGGAAAGTTGGCACCGCACCTAAGGTTGCAATCACGGGGTGTTCAGCCACTAATCTGGCAGCGTCCGCCAAGGCCGCCCGAAAGGCCTCCGGGCGCGTCATCACGTGGTCGGCCGGCAGGAGCGCCAAGACCGCAGTGGGGTCTCGCCGCAACAGGTGACCGCAAGCAAGCGCGAGTGCGGCGGCGGTATTGCGGGCGCACGGTTCGCAAAAAATCTGCTCAGGGGACAACTCGTCCAGGAGCGCGGCCGTGTCCGCGCGCAGTTCACCTAGGGTGACGACCGCCCGCCGTTCGATTGAGACCAGTCCATCGAGCCGCCGAAAGGTCTGCACGAGCAAGGGCTCGCCGCCAAAGAGGTCGAGGAATTGCTTGGGCCGGGCGCTGACCGAGAGGGGCCACAGGCGCTCGCCTTGGCCACCGGCCAAAATGTAGGCGTAGAGCGGCGAGACTTCGTCCATTCCTACGGCCTTAGAGAATAAGCATGCAGTCGCCGTAGGAGAAGAAGCGGTAGCGCTCGCGGACCGCCTCGCGGTAGGCCTCCAAGATGCGCTCGCGTCCGGCCAGGGCCGAGACCATCATAATGAGCGTCGACTGCGGCAGGTGGAAGTTGGTAAGCATTGCGTCCACGGCCCGGAAGGTATAGGGCGGATAGATAAAGGCGGTGCTCGAGCCGTGCGTGGCCACAATCTTGCCATCGTTCAACGCGGCCACCGTCTCCAACGTCCGCACCGAGGTCGAGCCCACGGCCACGATGCGCCCGCCGTTGGCGCGCGTTTCGGCAATGGCCCGGGCCGTCTCTTCGCTCACCACATAGGTCTCCGGATCCATCTTGTGCTCTTCCACCCGCTCGGCCTTGACCGGCTTGAAGGTTCCTGGGCCAACGTGCAAGGTGACGAAGGCACGGCGAACGCCCTTGGCCTCGAGCGCGGCAAAGATGGCCTCGGTGAAGTGGAGCCCGGCGGTGGGCGCGGCCACGGCCCCGACCTCCTTGGCGTAGATGGTTTGATAGCGATCGCGATCGAGCCGGGCCATCGCCGGGTCGTCCTTATCGCGGTGGATGTAGGGCGGCACCGGCGTTAGCCCGTGCCGCTCGAGGAGTGCCATCAAGGGCTCGCCGCACCGGAAGCAGACGGCCGAGTTGCCCTCTTCGTCCTTGTCCAACACCTCGGCGCGAATGGTTCCGCCGCCGCAGAGGATGGTATGCCCCGCGCGAGCCTTGCGCCCACTGCCGCACATACACCGCCAGACGCAGCGCCACGTTTCGCCCTCCCGGCGTTCCTGCTCCAGGCAGTTGAGCAAGAGCAATTCGGCCGCGCCCCCGGTGTCCTCCCACGTGCCGAGCACCCGCGCCGGAAAGACGCGCGTATTGTTGAGCACCAAGAGGTCCCCCGCGCGCAGATAGTCGACGATGTCGGCGATATGGCGGTGCTCGATGCCCGGCTTGGCGCGGTCGAGCACCATCATCCGAGAGGTGCCGCGCACCTCCGGGGGCACCTGGGCAATCAGCTCTTCGGGCAAGGGATAGTCAAAGTCTGCGGTCAGCATAGATTCAGTCTCTCTACTTCAAGGGAAGCATCTGGGCGCGCTTGCATGCTTCCTTCCACTGGGCGGCGGTCTCCTCTCCGGCTTCTGCGTGCAGATAGTCCGCGAACCACGCTGCGGCCTGCGAGTGGTTAGGATAATCGGCCAGACACGCGAGCACGTCCTCGACTGGGGGCTTGGCCTCTTGCTCAAAGAGGAAGCGCCAGATTGCCGGCTGCTTCGGGTCGCTCAACAGCCAGTCGCGCGCCGTTGCAACGGACTTGGTCGCATCCGTCTCGGCAATCTTCTCGAGCACGCGCACGCGCAGCGTCTCGGCAAAGTAGGGCATCTCGGCCATCCGCTCGCGGAAGGAGAAGCCGGTCACGAATTGCTCGGCCGCCTCCAAGTCGCCCTGCGCCAGGCAATCATTCACGTAGAAGAGAGCGTAGGCGAAATGGCCATCGCGCGAGAAGAAGGAGAGAATGCGGTCGCGCAGACGGTCGCGGTTGACCCCGTAGCGCGTGTTGTAGATCTGCGTGAGGGCGCTGTTCTCCTTGAGCGTTTCGCGATAGGTTTGGTAGAGCGCACGCGAGGCCTCCGTCAGCGGATAGGCCAAGAGGTAGAGCTCCAGCTCCTCGGGCTGCGCCGGCACCTGCTGCAAGTGCGTGGCCCCCGCAGCCTCTCCCGCCGCCAGCAACGCCGCCAAACGCTCCTGCGCCGAAAGCACCTGCGGGTTCTCCTCATAGACCTTGCAGAGCGCGGACAACATTGCCTCGCGGTTGCCCGACTCCAAGTGCCCCATCCGCCGGGCCGACCGAAAGACCCTATTGCGCACCGGCCCGTATTTCGCCTCGAAGGGCGATGCCTGGCGCGGTGACGGCTCCTGCAACCACGGTTCGCGCTCGAGAACCGCCACCCCCGCCATCTGCTCCTCCCGGCGGACTGCCACCCCCTCCTCGGCCAACGCGGCCAGACTCAGCACGGCCGCCAGATTCTTCGCGTCCCAGCTCAACGCTTCGCGCAGACGCTCGGCGGCCTCGGCGGGCGGCAGGGCGTAGGCCCGCTTCACGGCCGAACGCGCCGCGCGCGCCAGCAGTCCTTCCAAGAAGCGCCGCCCCACCGGCGTTTGGCCGAAGGGCGTCCCCTCGGCCCAGCGCACCACCGCCACCATCTCCCGCTCGTTATCCAACGGCAACTCGCCGCTGAGCACAAACTGCCGCCAGGGCGAAGCCGCCAGATACTGCTCTAACGCCTTGGGCAAGGTCTGCAACCGCGCGAAGGCCAAATCCGCCACAGTCCATACCTCCCACGTCTGGTCGCCCAGGCAGATGTTGCGCCCCTTGGTGGCCCCCGCGCGCACCGGGTAGAGCGTCCGCCCCTGCGTGTGCCGCCAGATCAAGAAGTCCTCCACGCCGCGCCACGGCGCCTCCAACCACACCTGCGCCTGTGCCGGCACCGAACGCTCCTGCGCCTTCCAGACCTCGCGGCAGACCTCCCGGGCCGGCCGCCCGGCCCCCTGGTCGCGCCACAACCACCCTTCGGCCCCGGCCAACGCGCACAAGGACCCCATCACCATCACCGTGGCCACCCCGTGCGCCGCACCCGGCTTCCAGCGCGTGTGGATATCGAGCCAATTCGAGGCCCACGACCCCACCATCATCCCCGCAATGCAAATCAACATCGCCATCCCCAACGCGGAGAGTGCGCTCGGTTCGGCAAGCGTCTCCCACAACGCCTCCGGCCACTGCGCCAGGCACGTCCCCAACGCCAGCAGAATAACCAACTGCCCAATCAGCGGCGAAGCAAACTTCAAGTAGGCCTGTGGGAAACAGCCGAAGTAGAGCCCCATCGGCAAGGCAAAGAAGATCAACGCCGAAGCCCCCTCAAAACTCATCACCCACGGCAACGCCCCCTTCCACGCCGCCATCACCCGATTGACCCACAACATCCCCAACGACATCTCCATCTCCACCCCCGCCAACGCCAAACTCACCCGATAGGTAACCATCGAAGCCACCACCCCCGCCACCACGCCAATCGCCGCCCAGAGCAGATTTTGCGCCTGCGCCGTCCCCTCCGCGCGCACAAACGCGCTCGCTCCAAGCACCATCCCCACCAACGCCACCGGCGCCAACTGCACCACATCCACCCCCAGATACGCCGCCAGCGCAAAGACCCCCGCCAGCAACACCTGATGGCGGAACGTCAGCCGCCCAGCCCCCTCCAAATCCTCAATACACCGCCGGCGCAACCGCAACGCAAAACAAATCAACGCCATCCCCAACGTCGTCGCCGCCCCGCCCGCCAACGGCCGCGTCCCCTGCGCCCACAACGGCAACGCCACCAACCCCGCCAACGCCGTCCCCAGCCCCGTCAGCAACATCACCAACCACAAATCCTCGCGCATCCGCCCCATCTCGTGCGCGCGAATACCATTCATATCCACGCACGAAAGGCTAATCCCCGCCATCGTCGCGCGAAACAACCCCAAAATCGTCAGCCCCCCCAAGATCGCCGCCCCCCACGAACAGCCAGCCAGCAACCGCTCCGGTGCCAACATCCGCGTCACCCCCAACGCCAACACCTGCTCGAACGTATGCACGCCCCCGACTTCCCACTCAGGGAACAGCGTCGACGCCAAAAACTGAGCCGACGCCCCCGGATACACCCCCCACGCCGATGTCAACAAATAGAAGACCGTCGCAACGGCAAAAACCGCCACCGACCAAATCCAAGAGATATGCGTTGCCTTCATAGTCTATCTTCCCAAAAACGGCACGCAGTATAACATAACACCTCCGCCCCCGCAAAACCCTATCAACTTGCGCCCTCTTATTTTGAGAACCGCCCGAGCAATAACTTCAGCTGGAAGCCTTGACAATTCGCACCAGACGCGAGGCGAACAATTAACAGCCAGTCTTAATTGAATTAACAGCCAGACTTAATTGAATTAAGACTGGCTGTTAATTGCAATAAGACGGGGCCTTAATAGTTTACTTCGCCCGAGGGTAACATCTCGCTCCGCGCTACGACGGGTTTGGATGGGGGCGAGTGTGTTATGATAGGCTCAGAGAGAAGAAGGAATTAGACAATGAAAGAGGTGATTATCAGGCCGGAGGAGCCGCAGGATGCGCGGCAGGTGGAGACATTGGTGCGCGAGGCGTTCTGGAATGTCTATCGCCCCGGGGCGATGGAGCACTTCGTCCTGCACTGGCTCCGCGCGGAGGCAGCCTTCGTGCGCGAGTTGAACTATGTAATGGTGTGCGGCGGGGAGATCGTGGGGCAGAATGTCTTTGTTCGCGCCGAGGTGGCGTTGGATAACGGAGAGCGGCTGCCGGTGCTGGCGATGGGGCCCCTGTGCATTGCCCCCGCGCGCCAACACCAGGGTCTGGGCAAGCGATTGCTCGACTTCACCCTGGCGCGCGCGGCGAGTTTTCCCGCCTATCGACGACCCTTTTTACTTCGCCATGTGCTGGGCGCGGGCGTAGTTGAAGAGGCCGCCGGCGGCGATGACCGGGGCAACGGCATCGGAGGCGGCCAGGGGGAAGACGGCGCCATCGGAGAGGCGTGTCAGGGTGCCCTGGGCGAGATCGAGCGTTGCCTCGTCGCCAGTCTTGAAGGCCTCTTGGAGGGAGGTCGGCGTTTCGAGGGGATAGACCTCACCGGTGGCGACGGCGTTGCGGAAGTAGATGCGCGCATAGCTTTCGGCCACGACGGCCTTGCAGCCGGCCGCGCCGATGGCGATGGGGGCGTGCTCGCGCGAAGAGCCGCAGCCGAAGTTCTTGCCGGCCACGATGATCGCGTAGGGGGTGGTGCCGTCGGGGTTGGCCACGAAGGGCGGGTAGCTATCGGGCAGACCCGCGAGGGCGTGCGAGCCGAGCTTGCGATACTCTTCGGGAATGGTCGGCACCAGGTTGAGGTACATCGTGGGGATGATGAGGTCGGTGTCGATATTGTCGCCCAGGACGTAGACCTTGCCGGTCACCTTGAAGTCGATGGCCGCAGAGGCCGGGCCGGAGGCGGTGGGCGCGGCGGCCGGGGCGGAGGCGACGGGGGTGGGAATGACGCGCGCGGGCTCGGCGCGGTCGATGCCCAGGATGGCCCAGGGGCTTTCGATGTGGCCGGCGATGGCGGTAGCGGCGGCGGTGGCCGGAGAGGCAAGGTAGATGAGGGAGGTCTTTGAGCCCATCCGGCCGATGAAGTTGCGGTTGGTGGTGGAGACGACGACCTCGGTGCCCTTGGTGCGGGCGTAGGTGTCGACCGGGCCGCCGAGGCAGGCACCGCAGCTCGGGCGCTGGATGGGTTCGCAACCGGCGTTGACGAAGATCTGCTCGAGGGTCT
>JBJFFT010000194.1:0-3445 GCA_051891975.1 Candidatus Spyradenecus sp.
AAAACAGCCTCGCACCCCCCCCAGAAGAACACCCCTTGCCCCCCACCTCCCATCCTCCCCGCCGATACCCCCAAAAAAGGTAGGCCCTACCTCGACCCGACCTAGGCCCTACCTCGAGGCGACCTAGGCCCTAGGTCGAATTGAGCTAGGCGCGGGGCCAAAAAATGGTAAATCTGAAGACACAACATCCCGACCCCAAAAGCGCCTCCAAGCAGATGGGCAGGCAAGGAAAAGTCCGCTCTTGACATTATGGGGGGGGGGTGGTATTATACGAAGCGTACTCTCTAGTTTATGAAAGGAACACCCGTGAAAAAGCTACTTCTTCTCACCTGTATGGCCTTGGCAAGTCTCGCCCAAGCAGTCACCTACACTTGGTCAAACCACGAAGGAACCGCCTCTAGTTGGGGCGGGAACTTCAGTTTCACCACTTCTATATCGCTCAGTTTTGCCGCTGATGCCACGGTCGCCAGTACCTTTCCAACCTCAGGGTCTGTGGCCCTAACCCAGATTCTGATTGCAAAACGTAATGACACCTACACCCTTCCAACTTCTGTGACTTTAAGTGACCAGAACGGAACAGTTATCGCAACCACAACTTCCGTCACCTCCCCCGGAAACATCGTCACCACGATGAGCAACGGGAGTTATTATACGCGCGGCGCCTTGGCGCTCATCTTCGATAATGCAGTTGTCAATGTCAATTCTACCTACCTCCTTAAAGCGTACGATGCAGACAACAATGCAATCAGCTTTGGGACCTCGGTTGTGCGGAATGAAGCCAATACTGCGTGGATTCCTTCGATGGAAATCACGGCCACTTCCATTGATATCCCCGAGCCGACGGTACTGGCTCTCATCGCGTTAGGAATTGGTGGCGCGCTCCTGCGGCGGAAACACCTCTAGCCATACTAACTTCGACCTCCTTTCGCCACCGCCGTGCCTAATAAGCAAGTGCGCGTAGCGCACTCGCGCCGCCGGCGGCGCGCACCGCGCTCCCGAGGGGTGTGGGGGCGAACAGCCCCCACGTATCGGGCGGAGTGTTATCGGGTACAGCGGCGGAGGAGGGCGCGAAGGCGGCCTGAGAAGAGGAGATCGATGGGCCAGCCAATGAGGCGTTGGCACTTGAAGGAGAGTTTGCCGAGGGGCGAGGGCGTGGTAGTTGATGGAGGCGTTCTCGGGCATTCCAGGCGCGGCAAGTATGCCGCGCCACAGAACCGATGTCTTGGCGGCTTACGCCGCCGGCGGCGCGCGAAACGCGCCTTGCAAAAGCTGCCCACACCGCTGAGACCGCGGCACACAGAAGAGAAGCTCGGCGGCTCGAAGGAACACTTGCCGCACCCCCAACCCACCTGGAGCGAATAAGGATAGTCCCCTAACGCGGCTCTGGCGAGCCTTCGCTCTTGCCATTAGCGGAGGTGCCCAACGGGCGCCTTCGCCGGGGTGGAGCGCACCGCGCTCCCGAGGGGTGTGGGGGCGAGTAGCCCCCACGTATCGGGCGGAGTGTTATCTGGTACGGCGGCGGAGGAGGGTGCGGAGGCGGCCGGAGAGGAGGAGGTCGATGGGCCAGCCGATGAGGCGTTGGCACTTGAAGGAGAGTTTGCCGAGGGGGGAGAGGGCGTGGTAGTTGATGGAGGCACTCTCGGGCATGTGGGTGGGGAAGGAGGTGGTGTCCTGGTGGGCGGTGGCGGGAGCGGCGTGATAGAGGTGGATGAGGCCGGCGCGGGCCCAGCGGCCCCAGTGGTCGCAGGGGGTGGCGAGGGGGGCGTTGGCGCGGAGGAGGGCGGCGGCGGCGGGGGCGGTGAGGGCGTAGCACTCGGCGTACATATCGTCGGTGGCCGGGTGGATGCCGGGGGACGGGGGCGGGGCGGCGGTGTGGTTGGAGAAGAGGACGACTTGGGGTTGGGCGGGGTCGAGCCAGGCTTCGACGCGTGCGAGGGCGGCGGGGAAGTCGGGGGAGAGGAGGACGTCATCCTCAATGACGCAGAGCGCACGCCAGCCTTCGGCGAGCATTCGGCGGTAGAGGGCTTGGTGGGAGAGAGCGCAGCCGACTTCGCCGGGCATTACGGGGCGGCCGTTGGCACACCACCAGCGCCAGCGACTGACGGCGCGGCGGAGGGCATCCGGCGGGAGGGCGCGGCCATCGATGGCCTCGGCGCGCTCGTAGGGGAGGCCCAGGCGCGTGAGTTGACGGTGGGCGGCGGCGAGGCGGTCGCGGTCACGTGCCAGGTTGATGAGGAAGAGGCGCATGGCGGGGGTGCAAAAAGGGGGCAACGAGCGCCGCAGCGCCCCTTGCCCCGTGTTTAGCGGCAACGCACAACGCGGTTAGGCGGCCAACTTGCCAACGGCGATGAGGGTGAAGACCATAATGAAGATGGCCGTGGTCTCAACGATGCCGAGGGCAGCAAGGTTGTTGGTGAAGCCCTGACCAGTCTCGCCCTGGGCGTCGGCCGAGCAACCGCCGGCGCGGCCCTGGAAGATGGCCGACATGCCGATGCCCGCACCCGCGAAGATGCCGAGGATGAGCATCCCGATGCCGCCGGCGGGGAGGACCTTGGTGCCGATCATCGTGAACATCAGGATCATCCCGTAGAGGGTCTGGGTGATGGGCGCGCCGACGTAGGCCAGCAGGAGGAAGGGCGCCGGGCGGTTCTGGGCATAACACTTCTTCCAAGCACCGATGGCGCCGGCAGCGGCAAAGCCGGTGCCGATGGCCGAACCGAGGCCGGAGAGAGCAAGACAGGCAACGGCGCCTGCGACGGTGAGTGCGGTATCCATAGTGATGAATTCCTTTACTTTAAGGTTGTTTGAAGGGGATGTAGGGAACGCCGGACCACGTGATACCCTTGGCGTTGGAGAACTCCAGGGTGTTCAGGCGGACGGCGTGGACGAGGACCGACAGGGCGCCCATAGCCAGGTTGAGGCCATGGCCGACCAAGAGGATGAGGCAGACGCAGACGGCCTTGAGCGCGAAGGGCAGGTCGAGGTCGAGCGCCATCATATTGAAGTTCTCGGCCACCTTGATGGAGGCGAGGCCCACGGCGAAGAGGCGGACGTAGCTGATGATGTCGCCCATCGCGCTGATGACGTTGAGCGGTAGCATACCGACGGAGACGCCCTCGTGCTTGATGTCGGCGAGCAGGGGGATGAGGATGAGCACCACGCTCCCGCCGAGGAACCACCAGGCCCACGGCGGCTGCGCAAACCAGCTCACCACAATACCGCTGACAATCATAAACATGCTCCACGTCACGCCCATCCAGCCGATTTCGCCGACCGCCTTCAGGTGCGGGGCCAGGAGGATGGCGTTCCAGAGGCGCGCGACGGAGATGTGCAGCGCGCCCAGCAGGAAGCAGAGGAACATCATATTGTTGTCATCGCCCAGCCACGCCACGGTGGGAATCTGCTGGAGGCACGCGGGCAGAGCCGCCTTGGCAATGCCAAAGTA
>JBJFFT010000195.1:0-14009 GCA_051891975.1 Candidatus Spyradenecus sp.
TGGCGAGCGCCGGTGTTAGGGATGTTGGCGGCGGCGGGGCTCCTGATTAAGGCGAACTTCGTGGGCTTGGGATGCTTCCTTGTGGCGGCTTGGGGGCTTGAGGTGTGGCAAACGCGGCAGTGGCGCCGCTTTTGGCTGCGCGGGCTAGGCGCGTTTCTGGGCTTTGCGATTGCGCTTGGTGGGGTGGGGGCGCTCTATTGGCTGTCTGGGACCTTCGCTGAGTTGCTAGACGCTTCGTGGCTCTTTAATGTCTACGAGTATCGCTCGGGGGGTGTTGGCGTATTGTCGCTGGGGATCTGTAAGTCGTTGATTGGGCGTTGGCCGTTGTCGGTGCGCTTCCCCTGGGTGCCGCTTTACGGCATCACCTGCACGGTGACGGCGGTGTGTGCCGGGAGCTTTCTTATTTACCGGGGGACTGGCGAGGCTCGCAATCGGCGCTTGGTGCTCGCGTTGGGGGCGTGGTTTGCGGTGGAGACGCTCCTGGTGCTGCTCTCCGGCGGCATCTTTGAGCATTACCTGCTGATGGGGTATCTGCCGTTGTTCGCGCTGGTGGCGGTGACATGCCCGGCGGATCGAGCGGGTTGGGCACGCGGGCTACGCATTGGAACGCTGGGTTTGCTGCTTCTGCTGACGCTTTATTTCGGCAGACGCACGCTCAAGGGAACGATGATTAAGCTACAGACGGCCGATGCCCAACGGGCGGCCTTGACCTGTTCGGAGTTGTCCGGCGGGCAAGTGGCCGTGCGCGGGTTTATCTCAACGGCCAAACTGATGCTTTGGAACCGTGCGTACACGCCACAGAAGTACGCCTTTCATTTCAATTTCCCAGTCAACGCCAAGCGTCAGGAACGTGTCCTTGAGGATCTTGTGGCCGCGCTGGAAGACCCCAAGACGGAGGCTTTTATTTCGGAATGGGAGGTCGAAAAACTAGAAGCTGCCCGCCAACGCTATCCCGCGCTGGACCGTGCTCTACAACCCTGGCGCCCGGTGCGTCACTTACCGTTGATGGTCTCGGAGGTTGACCTCTATCTCCGCCAGGATCCGTAGGGTGCGGTTACGAGGAGACCTGCGGTGGGTGGGGTTAGAGGAAGTCGGCGAGGGAGGTGGGGTGGAAGGGGGTGAGGGTGCCGCGGAGGGCGGAGGGGCCGAGGCGGCAGCGGAGGCGCTCGGCGCTCCAGCCTTCCCAGGCGCCATTGCGCAGGCGTTCGGGGATGACGATGAGCTCGCGGCCGAGGAAGCGGGTTTGGGCGCGGAGGCGGGTTTGGGCGGCGATGGCGGCGAGGACTTGGGCGCGGCGTTGGCGAAGGTCGGGGGGGAGTTGGTCGGGGAAGGCGGCGGCGGGGGTGCCTGGGCGCGGGGAGTAGGGGAAGATGTGGGCACCGAGGAAGGGGTAGTCGGCGAGGAGGCGTTGGGAGGCGGCGGCGTCGGCTTCGGTTTCGCCGGGGAGGCCGGCGATCCAGTCGGCGCCTAGGCCGCAGAGGGGGAGCTCTTCGAGGATGGCCTCGAGGCTGGCGCGGAGGTCGCGCTCGGTGTAGGGGCGGCCCATGCGTTGGAGGAGGGGGGTGGCGGCGGACTGGATGGGGAGGTGGAGGAAGGGGCAGAGGCGGCCGCGGCTTTGGGCGATGAGGCGGGCGAGGGCGCGCAGGTCGAGGAGGCCGGGCTCGAGGGAGCTGAGGCGCAGACGGCCCTCGCCGGGGAGGTCGCAGAGGCGCGCGAGGAGGTCCAGCAGGCCGGCGCCGGTGTCGGGGTCGCGGTAGAGGGCGAGGTGGCAGCCGGTGAGGACGATTTCGCGGTAGCCGCGTGCGAAGCGCTCGCGGGCGTTGTCGAGGAGGGTGCGCAGGGGCACGGAGGTGGGCTTGCCGCGGAGGTGGGGGACGATGCAGTAGGCGCAGAAGCGGTCGCAGCCATCCTGGATGATGAGGGTGGCGCGGGTTTTGGCGCGGGGTGGGGGCTGGGGCGCGGCGGGGGCGGGGCGGAGCGTGGCGAGGAAGGCGAGGACTTCGGCGAGCCACTGGTCCTTGCGCGCGTGGGGCAAGATGAGGTCGGCCCAGGGGGCTGGGGCGAGTTCGGCGGCGCAGCCGCTGAGGATGATGCGCGTGGAGGGGTGGCGTTGGCGGAAGGCGCGCAGGAACTTGGCGGCTTCGTGCTCGGCGGTGGCGGTGACGGCGCAGGAGTGGAGGCAGAGGACGTCGGCGGCCTCGGGGGGGACAATGGGGAAGCCGCGTGTGGCGGGGGCCTCTTGCCAGGCGGCGGCTTCGGCCTGGTTGAGGCGGCAGCCGAAGACGCGGAAGGCGACGGCGGGGGCGGCGGACATCTTAGGGGTGGGCGCGTTCGCGGGCGATGGGGACGAAGCGCTCGGGGTCGGCGGCGCGGCGCAGGATGCGTTCGGCGTAGGCGGCGCGGAAGGTGCGGCCGTCGCGCAGGTTTTTGGAGCGGCCGTTGTAGCGTTGGAGGGCGGCGCGCCAGGAGTCGAAGTAGGCCTCGGGGCGGCGGGAGAGGGGCTGAGCGGAGGTGCCGAAGCCCTTGCGTGCCAGGTAGCGAATGCCCGCGCGCAGGTTCTGCTCCAGGGTGCCTTCGTTGCGGGCGGCGGGTTTGACGAGGCCGAGGTCGGCCTTCGCCTCATTCCAGTCGCCCGGGACGTTGACTTGGAGGGGGTCTCGCCGCCAGGCTTCGCGCGAGCGCTTGCCTTGGCCGCCGCTCTCTTCGATCATCAGGGCCTTGACGAGGGCGGGGGTGAGCTCGGGCATCGAGACGGTGCGGCCTTCGGGGGCCCCGACGGCTTCGGCGCGGTTTTGGTTGAACTCGGCGACGAGGCGGGCGATGAGCGCGTCGTGCTGCTGGTAGCGGTCGTCCTCGAAGCCGCAGAAGATGGGCACGGTGGGGGCAGCGGACTGGGGCTTGGGGGCGGGGGGGAAGCGCTCGCCGAGGGGGGAGGCGAGGAGGAGTTGGCGGTAGAGGGCCTCGAAGTGGGTGACGAGTTCGGCCTCTTCGGGGAGGAGGAAGCGGCGGTCGATGGCCAGGTGGCCCCAACGGTCGAAGGGGTAGCGGTGGCCGAGCCAGAAGAGGTTGAAGCGCCAGGTGGCGTCGTCGGCGGCCTCCTCGCGCACGTCGCGCCAATCGAGCCAAAAGGCGTAGGCGCGCTGGCGGCGCTCGAGGCGCACGAGCAGGGCATCGACCCGCAGGAAGAGGGCGCACATCCCGGCGCGCTCGGCCTCGGCGATGGGCACCTCTGTCTCATCGGGCACGGCGTAAGCGCGGGACCAGCCGTTGGCGGTGTAGGGCTCGAGCACGGGCATCGGCGCGGCCGAGCGCCCCACCAGGGCCAGGCAACAGAGCGCAAGCGCGGCAAGCCAACGGCGCGCAAGGTGCGCGAGCGGGGCAAGACGCTTAGTTGGGAAGCGCTCTGTCATCTGTTTTCCGTCATCCGTCATCGCGAGCGGAGCGAGCCAGCTTTCTGCCGACGAAGAGGCAGGTTTCGTAGGTGAGGCGGACGCCGCCGCCCTCGGCGGGGAAGCGTTGGGCGTAGGCGGTGGCGAAGGTCTCCATCCGGCCACGGGTCCAGGGGCCTTGACTGCCGCCGGTGGCGGTGACGCCGGTGGCCTTGAGGTGGCGCAGGACGGCGTAGGCGTCGGGGAAGGTGAGGGTGTGGAGGCGGTGCTCGGTGGCCAGCGGCTCGAAGGCGGCCGAGAGGGTGCGCTCGAAGGTCTCGGGCGAGGGGTAGGCGAGGGCGCTGCCGGTGAGCTCGGCGGTTTCGCGCAGGGTGTTGGGGCCGAAGCCGGAGATGGCGATGAAGCCGCCGGGGTTGAGGACCGCGTCGCAGCGCTGGGCGAAGGCGGCGAGGTCGCCCAACCACTGGACGGCGGAGGCGGAGGCGATGAGGTCGAAGGGCCCGGGCCAGGCGAGGGTGCGCGCGTCGCCACTGAGGAAGGTGGTGCGCGGCACGTTGGCAAAGCAGATCTCCATATCCGGGCAGAGGTCGTTGAGGACGAGTTCGCGCGGGGCGAAGCGGGCCATCAGTTGGCGCGAGAGCATCCCCGTGCCGCAGCCGATTTCCAGGATGCGCGGGGCGAGGAGATGACAGTGCGCGCCGAGCTGCTCAGTCAGGCGCTCGGCCTCTTGGCGCTGAATGGTGGCCTCGCGTTCGTAGGTGGCCATCGCGCGGGCAAAGCGGTTGATGAGCAGCGGGGTCTCAATCACGGCTCCTCTCCGCGCAGGAGCTTGGCAAAGAGCTCCGGGGCCCAATGGGCACCCGGCACTCGCCGCGCCGACGGGAAGGCCGCCAGCTGCGCCTCCACCGGGAAGATGCGGTCCGACTCCGCGGCAAAGGCGCGATCCCAGGTGAAGTCGCCCGGGCCTCGCTGCATATAGCCCATTCCCAGGGCCGCCAGCTCCATTTGCAGATCCACCAAGCTGCGCTCGGGTGCCACCGCCTCGAAGGCCTTCAACGCCGCCGCGCCCCCGCACATCCGCCGACGGAAGCGCTGCAGCCCCGCCGCCGAGAAGCCGTTGAAGGTCCCCTCAAAGATGGCTGGCGGAATGCCGCGCCTCTCGTCGATTGGCCAGGGGGTGCCATTGACGGCCGTCGCGCGCGCCACGCGCCGTCCTGCGAGGACCTGCCCCGCCGCCCACACGCCCATACTCCAGCCGATGACCTCCACCGGGCGATCGTCCGGCAGCGCCGGCAGGTCTTCCAAGGTGGTGTAGTCCCAGACCACAAGCGTGTCAAAGGTTCCGAGCATCGCCTCGAAGGGGCGCGCATCCATCCCCCAGCCTGTAAAGAGGACTAGGAGACGCTCGGCAGATGCACCATTCACATATTGCGTTTTCACGCCCCTATTCTAACACATCTCCCGCGCGCGTGCACAGGGGGGCCTTACGGCCGAGAGGGGGCCGCTTCGCGGCGTGAGGTGGCCTGGCGGAGCAGGCCACTGCAAAACGCTTACCCTGCGCAACCCCTTCCCTGCGCAACCCCTTCCCTGCGCAGCCCCTTTCCTGCGCAGCCCCTTTCCCTGCGTGCCTTCTGCGCAGCCTTGCGTGCCTTCCCCTTTGTGCCCTTTGTGTTCTTTGTGGTTGCTAAACCTGCGTGCCTCTGCGTGCCTTTTGCGCAGCCTAGTGTGCCAATGCGGCGTAGCGGGCGAGGAGGGCGCGGACGATGTCCGGTTCGGGGGTGGTGGGGGGGAGGGCGTAGGCTTTGAGGAGGAGGCGGTCGAGGGCGGCGTGGGCTTTGCGGAGGGCGGGGGGCATGGCGAGGGGGTCGTAGAGGTCGGCGAGGGAGGCGCCGGGGAAGGCCGCGCGCGCATCGAGGATGGCCTGGGCCTTCTCTTCCACCGCCGCGCGGAGGGCCTCGTCCGCCTCCGGCCACGGGAAGTTATTGTAGACGATGTCCTTCGAGTAGCGGTAGCGCATTTCCAGCCGCCCGCAGACCGCCCGCATCCACGCATTATGCACCGAGCTCGTCAGCACCCCAAAGTGATACAGCGTCGCATTCGGGATGAAGAGTACAAGGTTCGTGCAGATAGTCTCCTGCCCAACGAAGAGAATAGGCACATACTCGCGCACTTCTGAGGAAACGCTAGGCACGACAATGGCCGACTTAGGGTTGTTTGTTTCGCGGAAGGTGGTGGGGAAGGCTGCTAACTTCTGCGCGCCCGCATCCTTGCTTGCGAGGCGCATTTGGCGGACGGCCTCCACGCGCTTCATCACCTCGGGCATTCGTTTGAGGTCAGAAGGTGGGCAATCCTTGAGCCACAGGCACCAGCGCTTCTCGTTATGGAGAAGTTCTCGGGCCCCGATAAGGCGGCGAATGTAGGGCTTTGCGGCCGGCTCTTTAGCCAAGAAGTCGGCAAGGTCTTCATCCTCGATAATCAGGTTTCCGCCGTCAACGGGCTTGTTGCCGTAGACCATTGGCGGCACGCCCATTGCTTCGCAGAGCGGCTTGTTGCGCGACTCGACCACGGTGGAGCGGTCGCCGGGGGTGAGATAAGGGGTGAGGCGGTTCTCGCCGACGGCGGAAAAGCCGATGATGACGCAGTGGACAGCGGCCTTGCCCTTGGCCTCGTTGCTCCACTTGAAGGTGGGCACGCCGAAGTTGATCTTGATTTCGGGCGGAATGTTCTTCCAGAGGAGGGCGGGCTGTTCGCCTTGGGTAATGGAGTTGGTGGAGACGAAGGCCGCGCGGGTGGCGGGGTTGGCCACCATCTTCTCGGCGGCGAGCTTATACCAAGCGCAGACGTAGTCCAGGGCCTTATCCTTGGGGAAGACGGCGCGCATCTCGGCCTTCTGCTCGGGCGACTGGTAGGTGAAGCCGAGGAAGGGCGGGTTGCCCATAATGTAGTCGGTGGTGGGCCAGGGGGTGGAGAGGGCGTTGGTGCAGAGGATGTGGGGGGAGTCGCGGAGGGGGAGGCGGTCGTAGGGTTGGTGGAAGGCGGCGGAGGCGTCGAGGTTGGCGAGGTGGTCGGTGAGCCAGAGGCCGGTCTGGGCGATTTGGGCGGGGAAGGGCTCGATCTCCAGGCCGTAGAATTGGGTGACGCGGACCTTGAGGAGCTCGGCGAGGGGCGGGGCGAAGGCGGGGTTGGGGTGGCGCTTGCGCAGGAGGTCGAGCTCCAGGCGGCGGAGTTCGCGGTAGGCGACGATGAGGAAGTTGCCGCAGCCGCAGGCGGGGTCGAGGAAGGTGAGGGCGGCGAGGCGCGCGTGGAGGGCGTCGAGCTGGGCGGGGGTGACGGCGGCGGCGAGGTCGGCGCGCAGGGCGTCGAGGAAGAGGGGACGGATGAGGGCGAGGATATTGGTCTCGCTGGTGTAGTGGGCGCCGAAGTCGTGGCGGCGTTTGGGGTCGGTGACGCCCTGGAAGAGGGAGCCGAAGATGGCGGGGGAGACGCTGCGCCAATCGTGGTCGCAGAGGCCTAGGAGGCGCTGCTGGGTCTCGAAGTCGAAGTCCGGCGGCTGGATAGCACCGCGAAAGAGGCCGCCATTGATGTAGCGGAAGCGCTCGCGGTCGCGCGCGTTGAGCCAGGGGAAGCGGTCGCGGCGGGGGTCGTCGGCATCGAGGAGGGTGAAGAGGTGGGTGAGGGCTTCGCCGAGCTTGTCGAGGAGGGTGCGGTTGATGTAGCCGCTGAAGGCCTGGGGCGGGAAGATGCCGGTATCTTCGGCGAAGACGCAGAAGAGTAGGCGCGTGAGGAGGAGGGGGAGATCCTCGGGGGCGTAGCCGGTGGCCTCGAGGGCATCGCAGAGGCGGGCCATCTTCTCGGCGGCGCGGGTGGTGACGTCTTGCTGCTCGCCCCAGTCGGGGTCGAGGGCCTCGTCGAGCAAAAAGCGGAAGAGGTGGGCGCGCTTGGGGAGGTCGCGCAAGCAGAACTTCTTGGTCTTGCCGGAGTGGCGGTCGTGGAAGTGCCAGGAGTCGAAGTCGCAGCAGAGGAGGTAGCGCGGGGCGGCCTCGCCCAAGAGCTTGCAGTAGGCCTGCGCCTGGAGGTAGGCATCGGTGAGGTTCTTGCCGCGGCTCTTCATCTCGATAAGGAGTTTGCCCGGGAAGAGACCGTCGATGAACTTCGTGGAGGCCGACTCGGGGTCCTTGAGCGGCACCTCGTGCTCCACCTTGAGGCCAAAGCACGCGGCCAAGCCGTCGAGGAAGGTCGCCGCCTGCTGCTTCTCGTCGCCATCCTCGCGGTGCTCCTTGGCAAACTGCCCCAACCGCGCCAGTATCGTATCCCAATGTTCCATAGCCGGGAGTATAGCACATCGGAGCCGTTAGCGGTTAGCGGCTAGCGGTTAGCTGAGTGTGGGGGCTTCTCGCCCCCACACCCCTCGGCAGGGCTGCTCGCCCTGCACCTCGGGAGCGCAGGGCGCTCCACCCCGGCCGAAGCGCCCTGCGGGTACTTCGGCTGAAGGCTCACACGGGGGCACGCTGGGCACGGGGGCACGCCAGGCACACCGCGCGGGGATGCGCTCCGCGCCTCCCTGCCAGGGCCGTTTGGGGGCGCTGCCCCCAAGCCCCCGCCTCGGGCCGCGCTCGCCAAGCGCCCCCGGCCACTCCAATGGCCGCGCCCTTTCCCCCAGCCCCGCTTCGGGCCGTGCTCGCCAAAGCCTCCGGCCACTCCAATGGCAGCGCCCTGGCCTCAACCCCGCCCGGCTCGTGGCTCCCTTACCGAAAGGCCAGCCCTCCTCCTGCTTTCAGCGGTTCTGTGGCGCGGTGCTTGCGCCGCGCAGCGAGCGTCAGCGAGCGCCTGGCTCCAAACCCCCGGCCGCTCCAGGGGCCCGCTCTTGCCGCCCAGCCTCGCCCAGAGGTAGGCCCTACCTCGAGGTGACCTAGGCCCTACCTCGAGGTGACCTAGGGCCTACCTCGAGGTGACCTAGGGCCTATCGCGCGCGTAAGCGCGTGCGCGTGCGCGCGTAACGGGCGTGTGCGCGGTTAATTATGGTAGGCGGCAACAAGCGGCATTTTGCCGAAAAAACTTGACGATGGGGCGGGGTGTTTGATATTGTGCGGGCTTCAGTTGAGCTTTTTAGGACTCTTCGGGGTCACAAGACGAGAGGAACAGAACTATGAAGATGACTTGGCAACCTTCCAAGATTAAGCGCGTTCGTAAGATCGGGTTCCGCGCCCGGATGGCGACGAAGGGCGGGCGCAAGCTGCTGAGCCGCCGCCGCGCGAAGGGTCGCAAGGCCTTGGTGCACGCTTAATTGCCGGCCACAATCCTGTCGCATCGATTGGGTGCGGGGAATGACGCCTAAAGCGGTTGACGACAGTGCAACGAAAGGAGGGGCCCACGTGGAACCTCCTTTGCTTTTGTCGCCATTCCGTCTGCCGGGGAACGCCTACGAGGCGGTTTTCGAGCAGGGGCGGTCGCTGGCCGGGAGCGCGATGGTGATGCGTTGGCGCGCGAATGGGCTCGCAAAGAGCCGCGTGGGGGTGGTGGCCGCAAAGCGGACGCTGCGCCTGGCGGTGGAGCGGAGTCGGGCGCGGCGGCTGATGCGCGAGGCGTTTCGGCTGGAGCGTCCGGCGTTGGCGGCGGGGGTGGATGTGGTGCTGATTGCGCGGCGGCGGTTGGTGGAGGGCGACTGTGCGGCGGCGCGGCGGGAGCTGCGTTGGCTGTGGCGTAAGGCCGGGCTGTTGGGTCGGGCCGAGCGAGCGGGGGGCGCGCGTGGCTAGGCCGGGTTTGGCGGCGCGCGCGTTGATGGGGTTGGTGCGGGCCTATCAGGTGTGCCTGCACGGGTTTGTGGGGTATGGAGCGTGCCGCTTTACGCCCACGTGCTCGCAGTATATGCTTGAAGCGTTGGCTGAGCACGGGGCGGTGCGGGGCGTGGGATTGGGACTTTGGCGGATTTTGCGTTGCAATCCCTGGGCGCGCGGCGGGTTCGACCCCGTGCCGCCGAGGCGAGAGAAGAGAAAGAGACGAGACGATGAATAAGACCGAGAAGTTGTGGGCCGCCCTCCTGGTGGTGGGGCTGGTGGGTTATTTGGGCTGGCAGTTGCTCGCCCCCAAGCCGAAACAGCCGGCCGCGCCGCGCACCGAGCAGGTGGTCTACCGCGCGCAGACCCCGGCCATCGAGGCCCCGAAGGCGGCCGCAGCCGAGGTTGCCCCCGCCGCGCCGGCCGCGCCCGAGGCCTTTGCCACGCTGGAGAATGAGCAGGTGCGTTTGACCCTGTCGAGCCGCGGCGCGCGGGTCATTAAGGCGGAGTTCAAGCAGTATCAGGCCGAGAACCGCGAGGATGCGCCGGCGGTGGTGTGCGAGACGGGCGACCTCTTGGCGCTGGGTCTGCCCGGCGGCGATGCTGCCAGCGACTACGCGATCCTCGCCTCCGAGCCGGGGAAGGTGGTCTTTGGGGCGACCTTGGCCGGCGGGGTGGCGCTGCAGCGCGAGATTGCGCTCGAGGGCGGCTATGCGCTCTCGGTGAAGGACCGCTTCGCCTCGGCCGCGGCCACGACGGTGGGGCCCTACGCCTTTGGCGCCGGGGCGATGAGTCTGCCCAAGGCGCAGGGCGAGGCGTTGGGGGCCGACTTCCTGGCGCAGGGCGAGCGTAAGCCCGAGTATTGCGAGAGCCGTCTGGGGAAGATTTTGGGCGCGCGTAGCGCCTTCCTGGGTTGCGGGACGAGTTCGGACCCCACCGGGTTGCCGCTCTCGGCCGAGGAGCGTTTCGCCGGGGCGCAGGCCTGGGTGGCGCTCAAGAGCCGCTTCTTCGTGGCGTTGGTTCAGCCGCAGGTGGCCGTGCCGGCCACGCTGACGGTTGCGCGCGACGGGCTGGCCAAGAGCTTGAAGGTCAGCCGCGTCTCGGCCACCTTTGCCTATCCGTCCGTGGCCTTGCAGCCGGGGGTGACGAGTGAGGTGACCACCCGCCTCTACCTCGGGCCCAAGAAGTATGACCAGCTGCGCGCCTTCGGGGGCCACGCCGACGCGGTGATGGACTTTGGCTTCTTCGGCTGGGTCTGCAAGCTGCTCCTGCCGATTCTCAATGGCTTCTACTGGCTCATCCCGAACTACGGCGTGGCGATTATCCTCCTGACGCTGCTCGTGCGCCTGGTCTTCTGGCCGCTGACGCACAAGAGCACCGTGGCGATGCGCAAGATGAGCGTCATCCAGCCGCAGATCAAGGCCCTGCAGCAGCAGTTCAAGGATCAGCCCCAGAAGATCCAGCAGGAGACCTTCAAGCTCTACCGCGAGCACAAGGTCAACCCCTTCTCCAGCTGCCTGCCGATGTTGGTGCAGATCCCTATCTTCATCGCCCTCTTCGTGGTCCTGCGCTCGGCCATCGAGCTGCGCTTCGCCTCCTTCCTCTGGATTGCCGACCTCTCCCAGCCGGAGAACCTCTTCGCCGGCTTCCTCCCCGTGCCGCTGAATATTCTCCCCATCCTCACCGCCGTCACCATGGGCTTGCAGACCGCCCTCAGCCCCTCGACCGGCGATGCGGCTCAGAAGAAGATGATGACCTGGATGATGCCCATTATGATGCTCTTTATGTTCTATCAGATGGCCTCGGCCCTCTGCCTCTACTGGACCGTCTCCCAGGCTCTCTCCATCGTGCAGATGTGGCTCATCCAGCGCTCGGCCAAAGCCGAAGCCTCCCGCGCCTAAGCGCTTGCTACGCCCGCGCAGCCTTGAGGTCGCGATAGAAGCGGTTGGCTTCGGCCTCAGAGAGGCGGTAGTAATCGATGTCGCCAAAGAGATCTCCCCGGTCGAGTGCGCTTGGACCGGGGTCTGGATTGGGATTGACATCGAACATTGGCGCTAGGCGCCATCCGCGCGGCGTGAGCAGGAAGCCGTGGTTGCGGAGGTGATCGTCGGTATTGCCCACAATCTCTGAGAAGACCATCCGCCGCCATAATTCCTGGAGGTCCGCTGTTGCGTCGGCGCTGTTGGCCGCGATGAACTCGGCAATCTCTAGGTAGGCGTGGCCCTCTTCGCCATCCTGTGCCCCGAGCATCGTCATTGCCGAGGCATAGGGGATGCGGTGCTGGCCCCGGCGGTCGAAGCGCTTTGAGAAGAAGGTGGTGCCCGCCTTGGAGAGTTTGAGCGCTTGGGTCTCGGGGACTTGCAACCCGACTGACCGGGCCAAACGACTGGTCTCGAACTCGCGCAGGCCAACATCCCAGCCATCTTTTAGCGAGGGAAACTTGGCAATCCAGAGTGAGCCGTCCGGCGCAGCGACATTGGCTTTCGGGCGTGCACCGCCAAGGGAACTGCCGGGGTTGAGCAGTGCCTGCAGGTGGCGTTCGTCTAAGGTGGAAGGTTCGTCTGCATCCAACGCTTTGGCGGCGGCTTCAAGCTCCCGCAAGGTGGTCCAGGGCGGCACGGCATCTGCCCCGGCTGCAGCGACGAAGGGCCCCTCGATTTCGCGTTTGAGGCGCAGGGCTCCCTGGCGCGTCAGGTCGCACACGCCAAGCAGGTAATCGCTCTCGTGTAGGGGGCGCTGTTCGCGCCGCCGGATGAGTTTGCGGCCCCAGCGATCGGGCGAGATGTCTGCTAGGCAACCAAAGAGGCGGCCCTGCGGCGCGAATTGCGGTCCGCTCACATTGGCGATTGCCGGGTCCAGCAGTGGCCTGGCCGGGTTAAGGGCACTGGTGGCAAAGGTGAAGCTCCAGCACTCACGCCCGCGGACGAGGTCAACGGTTAAGTGGCCGAGGTAGTCTTTGCCAAGGTAGAGGTGAAGGGTGGTCATAGAGCGGCATCCTGAAGGTCTCGGCCCAGGGGGTCGTTGGCGGCAACGGCGGCAATCTCCTCTTGAAACCCGAGACAGGCGATGACGGCCATATAGTTGCACATTGATACCTGTGCCATTCCGCGCTCAATCGAACGGAGGGTCATCAGCGAGATGTTCGCTCGTTCGGCCATCATCTTGGCCGTGATTTTCCGCCGACGGCGGGCCAGGCGTAGGTTCTCGCCGAGTGTTGCGAGCGCTTTCTGCGCCTTGGGATAGAGGATATTCTGTCGTTTCATTGGCATTATTCCCTGGAAGTTGCCAAGATATTAGCACATTTCGCGGGGGCGCGCTTGCTACACTGTGCGCGCTGTGAAGTGGCCCTGCCGGGCCGTGAGGTGCGCGGCTCTGCCGCGCGCGAAGGTGGCGGCCAAGCCGCCGAGAGGAGCCGCCGGGACGGCGGCGTGCAAAACCTCCTCACGCGAGCAGCGCGAGCATTCTCACGGGCGGCGGAGCCGCCCCCTCACGCGCGCGCACACTGCGCGCGCTTTTGCTATACTGTGGCCTATGAAAGTGCTTGTTATCGGAAACGGCGGGCGGGAGCACGCCATTGTTTGGAAGTTGGCGCACGATAGCTGCGCACCGGAGCTCTTTTGCGCGCCGGGGAACGCCGGGACGGCGGCGTTGGCCACGAATGTGCCGATTGGGGCCGAGGATGTGGCCGGGATTGTGGCTTGGGCCCGCGAGGCGAAGCCGGATTTGGTGGTGGTCGGGCCCGAGGCGCCGCTGTGCGCCGGGGTGACCGATGCGTTGGAGGCCGAGGGGATCAAGGTCTTTGGTCCGTGCCAGGCGGCCGCAGCGCTGGAGGGGAGCAAGGCCTTCTCGAAGGATGTGATGGAAAAGGCCGGGGTGCCGACGGCGCGCTTCCGGGTCTACCGTTCGTCGGCCGAGGCGATTGCGGGGCTGGATGCCTTCTCGCTGCCGGTGGTGGTCAAGGCCGATGGGTTGGCGGCCGGGAAGGGTGTGGTGATTGCGCAGACGCGCGCGGAGGCCGAGGAGGCGTTGCGCGAGATGCTCGACGGGGGACGCTTTGGGGTGGCGGGGGCCGAGGTGGTGGTTGAGGAGTTTTTGGAGGGCGAAGAGGCGTCGGTCTTTGCGTTGTGCGATGGCGAGCGGGTGGAGCTCTTGCCGGCTGCGCAGGATCATAAGCGGGTCTTTGATAACGACCAGGGGCCGAATACCGGCGGGATGGGGGCCTACACGCCCGCGCCAATCGCCACGGCCGAGGTGATGGACTTTACCAAGGAGCGGATTGTCCTGCCGGTGTTGCGCGAGCTCAAGCGTCGGGGGATTACCTACAAGGGCGTGCTCTTCTGCGGGCTGATGATTGGCCCTAAGGGCGTCAACGTGCTGGAGTTCAACTGCCGCTTCGGGGATCCGGAGACGGAGGTGGTGCTGCCGAGCGTGGCCTCGGACCTGTTGCCGGTCTTGCTGGCGTGCGCCGAGGGGCGGCTTGAGTCGGGGATGGTGCAGATGCGCCCGGAAGCCGCTGTGACGGTGGTGATGGCCGCGCCCGGTTACCCGGGAAGTTATCCCAAGGGGCTGGCGATTAGCGGTCTGGACGCGGCGGCTGCGGCCGGTTGCACGGTCTTCCACGCCGGGACAGCCCTGCGCGATGGGCAGGTGGTCACCGCCGGTGGGCGCGTGCTTACCGTGACGGCCTTTGGGGCGGACCTGCGCGCGGCCGTGGCGAAGGCGTATGAGGGCGTGGGGCAGATTGCCTTTGAGGGCGCGCACTACCGCCGCGATATTGCCGCCAAGGCTTTCAAGTATCTCAAGTAAGCGGAGAGGAGCACAGACGATGGACAAGCCGTTGGTTGGC
>JBJFFT010000196.1:0-13917 GCA_051891975.1 Candidatus Spyradenecus sp.
GAGGAGCGGCGCGCCTTCGCCATTGCCAAGGCCATCGAGCGCGAGCGCAATCGTGCGCCCATCACGCGGACGCTGCAGCTGGCCGAGGTGGTGGCCCGGGCGATCGGCTCCGCGCACACGAAGGGGCGGCACCCGGCCACGCGCGTCTTCCAGGCGCTGCGAATGGCGGTTAATGACGAGATGGGGGACTTGGAGCGGGCGCTCGAGGGCGGCTTGCGGCTGCTCAAGCCCGGCGGGCGGCTGGCGATCATCACCTTCGAGAGTCTGACCGACCGGGTGGTGAAGCAGCGCTTCCGGGCGCATTGCGGGCGCGAGGTCTCGCTCATCCAGGGCGGGAGCGAGTGGCAGGGCGAGCTGCCGCGCACACAGGCGATTTTCAAGAAGGCGGTGACCGGGCAACCGGCGGAGATTGAGGCAAACCCCCGCGCGCGGACGGCGAAGCTGCGCGTGGTGGAAAAGTTGGCAGAGGAGGCATAAGGCGATGGCAAAGCGAAACAGACGGTGCAAAACCTTTCGGATGAAGGCGGCAACCTTGGGGTTGGCGACGTTGATTGCGTTCATCGTCGCGCCCTGGATTGTCTACTCCCTGCTTTTGATGCACAGCGACCAGGTAGGCTCGCAAATCCGCCTCCTGGAGCGCGAGAAGCGCGCGCTGAGCGAGACGCGCCGCCGGCAGGAGGCCGAGTGGAACCAGCTCGCCGAGCCGCGGCGGTTGGATGAGGCGATGGCTTCGCGCGGGCTGCGCCTGGCCTACGCCCCGCCCGAGCGCACGGCCACGGTGCTCCCCAACGGCCAGATGCGCCTCGCCCGCCCGGTCTATCGAGCCCTCGAGCTGGCCAAGCAGGAGCGGCAGCAGACCGGAGACCGCGCCCAGGCCCGCAGCCGCCGCTAACCCGAGAGCATGGATCGCAGCGAGCTGCAGTATGCCCGGCGATGGATGGCGCTCATCTTGAGCGCCATGGTGCTTTTCTTTGGCCTCATCTTCGCCAAGCTCTTCAAGCTCCATATCCTCGACCCGCGCGAGCCGGGCTACGAAGCGCCGGACTACGAGACCAAGTTCACCCTGCCCGGTCTGCGCGGGCGGATTCTGGACCGCAATGGCAACGTCCTGGCCGAGACCATTGCCGGGCGCGACATCTACGTGGACCAGAAGGATGTGAAGCTCAAGCTCCTGCCGCCCGAGCGCGTGGCCGAGTTGCCCCTGGAGCTGGCCAAGCTGCTGGGGGTCAGCCAGGAGAAGATGGTTGACGCCTTTACCGGCGAGCACGTCATCAACGGCCTCAAGCGCAGCAGCGTGAAGGTCTGCGAAGTGGCCGATGAGGCCATCTTGACCGAACTGCAGGCGCGCTCGGCCCGGAGCGTCGCCCCGAGCAACCGCATCGCCGGCATCAACTTCCGCGATTTGCGCCCCATTCGCTCCTACCCCAACGGCGCGCGCCTCAGCCACGTCATCGGCTTCATCGACAAGGACAACAACGGCATCTACGGCATTGAGCAGCGCTTCGACGAGCTCCTGCGCGGGCAGAACGGGGAGGTCGTCTCGGTGCGCGACAACCGGGCCCGCGAAATCCGCACCCGCCGCATCAGCGAAAAGAAGGCCGAGCACGGCCACGACGTGGTCCTGACCATCGACAACAACATCCAGTACATCATCGAGAAGGCGCTCGCCAAGACCCTCGAAAACTTCCAGGCCAAGTCCGGCATCGTCGTGGTCCAGCACATCAAGAGCGGCGAGATCTTGGGGATGGCCACCCTGCCGTGCTTCAATCCCGCCGAGTACCGCTCCTTTAACGCCAGCGAGTGGCAAAACATCGCCATCGCGCGCAACTACGAGCCCGGCTCGGTGATGAAACCGCTGACCATCGCAATGGCCCTCAACTACGGCCTCATCACCGAGCGCACCCCCTTCGACGTGGGCACCAAGCGCATCTGGTACTACGCCGGCAAGCCGCTGCGCGACCACGCCACCGGCATCCTCCACGCCCGCGAAATCATCCTCCAATCCTCCAACATCGGCACCGCGATGATCGGTCTACGCCTGGCCGAGCCCCAGCCCAAGCTCGGCATCAAGCACGAATACGAGTTCCTCTGGCGCGCCTTCCGTGCCCTCGGCTTCGGCGAAAAGACCGGGATCGAGCTCGTCGGCGAGCAAGCCGGCATCCTCCCACACTACTCCAAGTGGAGCAAGCTCTCCCCCACCCGCATCCCCCTGGGCCAAGGCATCGCCGTCACCGCCATTCAGCTCGTCAGCGCCTACGCCACCATCGCCAACGGCGGCGTGCGGATGCGCCCGACCATCTTCCGTGAACTGCGTACCCACGAAGGCGAAGTCATCCGCCAAAACACCCCCGAAGTCATCGGCCAGCCCCTCTCCCCCAAAGTCTGCGCCAGCGTGATGGAGATGATGAGCGGCATCACCGACCCCAAGCAGCACGGCACCGCCCGCCGCGCCAAACTCCGCTCCTACACCGTCGCCGGCAAAACCGGCACCGGCCAAATCCCCGTCAACGGCCACTACAACCGCACCGACTTCAACGCCACCTTCATCGGCATCTACCCCGCCACCGCCCCCGAGCTCGTCATCCTCGTCACCATCGAGCGCCCCCAAGGCGGCAACCGAGAAGGCGGCTTCGTCGCCGCCCCCACCTTCGCCGCCGTCGCCGAAGAAATCGGCCACTACCTCGGTCTGCCTGCCGATAAACCCCTCCCGGAGGACACCCCGTGACCCCCCTCCTCTCAATGGCCCCCATCGACCTCTCGGCCCTCACCGATGCCATCCTCGCCACCGCCGAGCACCCCTGGCTCCAAGGCTGGTTCACCGCCGTAGCCACCTTCTTCTTCGAGAACGTCGTCTGCTGGACCATCGTCCCGCCCCTCCTCTCCGAAGGCATTCTCGGCTGGATGACCGCCCTGCAGAGCACCTTCTGGGGCGTCTTCGTCGGCGACATCCTGATGTACCTCCCGGTGCGCTTTGCGATGCGCTACGTCGCCAAAATCCGCTGGGTCCGCAAACACCAAGACCAAATAGAGGCCTGCGGGCACTTCTTCGACCGCCACCTCGGCAAGACCCTCTTCATCATCCGCTTCACCCCCGGCATCCGCACCCCCGCCCTCCTCGCCGCCGGTATGCTCCGCGTCCACTTCGGCCAATACACCCTCTTCTCGGCCCTCTCCTGCCTCTTCCAGAGCGCCATCATCACCTTCTTTATGCCCAAGTGCTACGCCCCGCTCATCGCCTGGCTCAAAGGCCTCTGGCAACACCACCCCCTCCTCGTCCTGGCCATCATCGGCACCTTCTTCGCCGCCTTCATCCTCGCCCAATACTTTATCGCCCGCGCCGTGATGAACCGTCTCTCCGCCCGCAAACCCCAACCGTAACCCTCAGACTGTAATGACTGTTTGCCCCCCCCCGTTAAGCGCGCGACAGACCGCGCCGGAAGTCTACCGCGTGGCTCTGATGTTCGGCATCTGCTTGCTCCACAGCATCACCTTTAGCGCGGGCGACCGCTCCCTCTGGCCATGGCGACTCCTTCATTCATGTGTTGATGGCTTCGCCTTCCTCAGCGGTTGGTATGGCCTTACCTTCCGCCCCTCCAAGTTCATCCGCCTTTACGCGCTCGCCCTCTTCTGCGGCACGCTCATCGCTCTCTTCGGCTGGCTAAGCGGCGCCTACCCCGTGGCCCTCGACCGCGCCACGTTCAAGCTCCTGCGCGGGCTGCTCATTGGCCCGTGGTTCCTCAATGCCTACGCCCTCTTAATGCTCCTAGCCCCGCTCGTTGATGCCGTCCTCGCCTGGGTGCCGCCCGCCAAACGCCTACCCATCCTCCTCCCGCCGCTGGCCATCACCTTCCTCTGGGCCTTTGCCCAGTCCATCCCGCGCATCGGCGGCCTTTTCCCAAACTCCCCTGGTGTCACCTCCTACTCCGGCCTCACCCTCTTTGGCATCTACATCCTCGCCCGACTCTGGCGCCTGGGAGATTGGGACCGCTTCCTGGCCGGTCCCCGCCTCTACGTAGCCCTCGGCGTGCTGATGGTGCTCTCCATCAGCGGCTTCTATGCCTATGCCTCCCCCGTCGCCGCTCTCCTCTCCGGCTGCTTCTTCCTCCTCTTCCGCCGCATCCCCTGGCCCGCCAGGATCGGCCGCGCGGCCCTCTGGCTCGGCCCCTCGATGTTCGCCGTCTACCTCCTCCACTGCAATCGCGTCATCCTCCCCTACTTTGAGCCCCTTGAACAGGCCATTATGAACGCGCTTCACTGCCCGCGGCTCATCGCCTACCCCCTGGCCACGCTTCCCATCTTTGCCCTCTGCCTCGCAATTGATCTCCCCCGCCGCGGCCTCCTCACCCTCACCTGGCGCTTCTGGAAGCCCCTCCTCCAACGCCTTGACGGCACCTACACCCGCCTCGTCGGCGAACGCTAATCCCCGCCCCCGCGCCTAGCTCATTTCGAGGTAGGGCCTACCTCGAGGTGACCTAGGGCCTAGGTCGAGGTCACCTAGGCCCTACCTTTTTTGGGGGTATCGGCGGGTACGAACGGGGGTGGGGGCAGGGGGTGTTTCGGTAAGCGTTTTGCAGGCCGCCGTCCCCGGCGGCGTTAGAGGCCCTTAAGGTTGCCTCTCCACTGCCGTTTGCCCGCCGCGGCACGCGCGCCAACCGCTAGCCGCTAACAGCTAACCGCTGACACTCCCCAGCAAGCACGCGCGCGCGGGTTGTGATAGACTATGCGGCTGTTTTCAACGAAGGACCAGCCTTATGGAAGAGAAGTATCCGTTTAACGCGATTGAACCGAAGTGGCAGAAGTATTGGGACGAGCACGGCACCTTCCGGTGCGATGCGCACGATGAGAGCAAGCCCAAGTTCTATTGTCTGACGATGTTCCCCTACCCCAGCGGCCACATGCACGTGGGCCACGGGCGCAACTACATTATGGGCGATGTCATCACGCGCTACAAGAAGATGCTCGGCTACAACGTCCTCTCGCCGATGGGGTGGGACTCCTTCGGTCTGCCGGCGGAGAACGCGGCCAAGAAGTTCCACGTCCACCCGCACAAGTGGACGATTGAGAACATTCAGGAGATGAAGCGCCAGGTGCGTAGCTGGGGCGTGGGCTACGACTGGGAGCGCGAGATTGCCACCTGCCATCCCGATTACTATAAGTGGACGCAGTGGGTCTTCCTGCAGGCTTACAAGCTGGGCGTGGCCTATCAGAAGGAGGCGCCGGTGAACTGGTGCCCGCTCTGCACCAACCTGGCCAACGAGGAGGTGACGGCCGATGGTCACTGCGTCCGCTGCGGCCGCCCGGTGGAGAAGAAGAACCTCAAGCAGTGGTTCTTCCGCATTACGGCCTACGCCGACCGTCTACTCAAGGATCTGGACCTGCTCGAGGGCTGGCCGGAGAAGGTCCGCCAGATGCAGGCGAACTGGATCGGCAAGTCGCAGGGCGCGAAGGTGAACTTCAAGGTGACGGAGACGGGCGACGATTGCCCGGTCTACACCACTCGCCCCGACACCATCTTCGGCGTCACCTTTATGGCCATCGCCCCGGATCATCCGCTCTTGAAGAAGCTCCTGCCCGGGACCGCGAAGGAGGCCGAGGTCAAGGCCTTTACCGAGAAGCTCGCCAACATCCCCGCCGCCGAGCGCTTCTCCGACGCGCTGGCCAAGGAGGGCGTCTTCACCGGCTTCCACGTCACCAACCCCTATAATGGCGACCAGGACATCGAGCTGTGGGTGACGAACTACGTGGTCTCCGATTCGGGCACCGGCATCGTGATGGCCGTCCCCACCCACGACCAGCGTGACTGGGACTTCGCCACCAAGTACGGCATCGCCAAGAAGATCGTCATCCAGAACCCCGAGAAGACCCTCTCGCTCAAGACGATGACCGCGGCCTACGTCGAGGACGGCACGCTTGTCGCTTCCGGCCCCTTCGATGGCCAGCCCAACCGCCAGGCCCTCAAGGCCATCATTGAGTATGGCGCGAAGGCGGGCTTTGCCGAGGCCACCACCAACTTCCGTATCCGCGATTGGAACGTGGCCCGCCAGCGCTACTGGGGCGCGCCCATCCCGATTGTCCACTGCCCGCACTGCGGCGCGGTGCCGGTGCCCGAGGATCAGCTCCCCGTGCGCCTGCCCGATGACGTGGACTTCAAGAGCGACCAGGGCAACCCCCTCGCCCGCCACGAAGGCTTCATCAACACCACCTGCCCCAAGTGCGGTGCCCCGGCCAAGCGCGAGACCGATACCCTCGCCCAATGGCTCTGCTCGTGCTGGTACTTCCTGCGCTACATTGACGCGCGCAACGAGCACGCCCCCTTCGATAAGGCCCTGGTGGATAAGTGGATGCCCGTGGACCAGTACATCGGCGGCGTCGAGCACGCCGTGCTCCACCTCCTCTACTCGCGCTTCGTCGTCAAAATCCTCAACGATGCCGGCGCCCTCGATTGCGTCGAGCCCTTCAAGGCCCTCTTCACCCAGGGGATGATTTGCAAGCGCTCCGAGAAGGACGGCAAGCTCTACAAGATGTCCAAGTCCGTCGGCAACGTCGTCTCCCCCGACGACCTCATCCGCGACTATGGTGCCGACACCGTCCGCCTCTACACCCTCTTCATCGGCCCGCCCGAGCTCGACGCCGAGTGGCAGGATGCCTCCATCCAGGGGCCCTACCGCTTCCTCTGCCGCCTCTGGAAGAAGGCCTACGACGCCAAGGCCATCGTCCCGGCCGAAGAGACGCCCGTTGACGGCGCGGCCCTCACCCCCGCCGAGCGCGACCTCTGGCGCAAGCTCCACCAGACCCTGCAGAGCGTGACCGACTCCATCGAGCACGGTTTCCGCTTCAACACCGCCATCGCCCAGCTGATGGAGCTGATGAACACCGCCGACAAGGCCAAGATCGGCCCGGACTCCTCCGCCGCCGCCAAGGCCCTCCTGCGCGAGACCGTCGTCACCATTGCCCGGATGATGGCCCCCATCACCCCGCACATCGCCGAGGAGATTTGGGCCGAGTTCGGCTGCAAGCCCGAGGGCGTGATGAACGCCGGCTGGCCCAAGGTCAACCCCGAGGCGTTGAAGGAAGACGCCATCCAGATCATCCTCCAGGTCAACGGCAAGATGCGCGGCAAGCTCACCCTCCCCGCCGGCCTCTCGCGCGAGGAACTCGAGGCCGCCGCCCGCGCCTCCGAGGAGGTCAAGCGCTTCACCGAGGGCCAGACGATTGCCAAGGTCATCGTCGTCCCCGGCAAGCTCGTGAACGTGGTGGCCAAGTAAGGTATAAGACCTGATGCGGCAAGGTCGGCCACATTTAGTGCAGTACCAAGGGTCTAAACGGCTCTTGGCCCCTCAGATTGTCCGATACTTGCCGCGCCACTTTAACCGTCTTCTGGAGCCATTCGCCGGTATGGCGGCGATTTCCATTGCTGCGGCCGCAGAGGGGCGTGCAATGCACTACCTTCTCAACGACTTGAATACCCCAGTGATGCGCCTTTTGGAGGAAGCGATCATGCAACCCCGTCGGCTCATCCGAGAGTACGAGAAGGTGTGGAAGGGGCAATTCGATTATCCCGGTGGTCATCTTGAGCATTACTACGCCATCCGCGAGCTTTTCAATGCCGGCGAGACCATGCCCGCGCACATGCTTTACCTTTTAGCACGTTGTGTTAAAGGGTCCGTGCGTTATGGACGTGACGGAAACTTCAACCAGTCCCCCGACAAACGCCGCCACGGAACTAGCCCGCAGACACTTGCCTTGAGCGTCTTGCCCCTTTCATCACTCCTAACGGGCAAGACTACCTTTTCTGCGCTTGATTATCGTGAGTTTCTGAAACAAGCACAGCCAGGAGATGTGGTGTATATGGACCCGCCCTACCAAGGCGTTTCCAGTGTCCGAGACACTCGCTACATTTCAGGCGTTTCTTACGAGGCGTTTGCCGAAGCCGTAGAAGACTTGGAGAGTCGCAACATCGATTATCTCATCAGCTATGACGGCAGTTGCGGAGAGAAGGCTTATGGCAAAGACTTGCCAACTTCCTTGCGGTGCACCAAGGTGATGTTGAAGGCCGGCCTTTCCAGTCAAGCGACCTTGCTTGGACGTAAGGCTGTCACCTATGAGGCGCTTTATGTCAGCAATCGGCTTCTCGCCAACGCCCGCCCTCTCCCACAACAAGAAACGTTTTTAGAGGCGCTCGCGTGAATAAAATCTCCAAGGCATTCCGTGCATACCTCAATGCCGTGACCGCGCAGCGCCCGCGCACCGTCATTCAGCACCTGCTTAAGCATGGCCACATCACTTCCCAAGAGTTGCAAGACCTCTATGGCTATAACCATCCGCCACGCGCCATCCGTGATGTGCGAGAGCTCGGCATCCCTATTATAACCTATCGGATTGAAGGGAAGCATGGGCGACATATAGCAGCCTACAAGTTTGGCGATCTGACCAGCTCTCCGCCGCAATCTACCGCTAAGCATGCGGGGCGAACGGCACTCACAAAAGCGCTCAAAGAAGCGCTTATTGAACGATATGGAGCGAAGTGCGCTATCTACCTTGAAGAAATGGATGCCGCGACATTACAGGTCGATCATCGCATTCCCTATGAAGTCGGCGGGGAGGTGAAAGCAGGAGATGTTGAGCAATTCATGCTTCTTAGTCCTTCGGCCAACCGTGCAAAGTCTTGGGCCTGTGAGCATTGCGAAAACTGGACACGGAAGGGAGTTTCTTTCTGCCTCCGCTGTTTTTGGGCGCATCCTGAGCAATATACCCACATCGCAGGACGCGCAGAGCGTGCGTTGCAGGTCCTTTTCACGGGGAACGAGGTGGCTGATTACGAAGCGCTTGTGCGCCTTTCTGGTGCAACCTCCGCCCAAGCCACCCTCAAACGTATTCTCCACAATTATTTAGACCGAAAGGATTCCCAGTCATGACTAAGGGTCTTTCGTTGCTTTCCGGCGGGCTCGATTCGATGCTCGCCATCTGCGTCTTGCGCGACCAGGGTGTCCACATGGAGGCCGTCGTCTTCAAGAGTCCCTTCTTCGGCACGAAGGCTGCCGAGAAGGCCGCCGCCCAGCTCAAGGTCCCCCTGCACATCGTCGACTTCACCGACGAGATCCTCGCGCTGGTCCGCCACCCGCCGCACGGCTTTGGCGGGGCAATGAACCCGTGCATCGACTGCCACGCCGCGATGATCCGCCGCGCGGGCGAGTTGATGCGCGAGTGGGGCTTCGACTTCGTCTCCACCGGCGAAGTCCTCAACCAGCGCCCGATGTCGCAGAACCGCAAGAGCCTCGAGACCGTGGCCGAGAGCTCCGGCCTCAAGGGCCTGCTCCTGCGTCCGCTCTGCGCCAAGCACCTCACCCCCACCCTGCCCGAGGAGGATGGCCGCGTGGACCGCGCGCGTCTCCTCGACCTCCAGGGCCGCCAGCGTCAGGCGCAGATGGCCCTGGCCCAGCACTTTGGCCTCTTGGAATATCCCTCCCCCGCCGGCGGCTGCCGCCTCACCGAGAAGGGCTTCTGCCGCAAGTTGCGCGACCTGTATGACCACACCGACGGCATCCCACCCCGCGAAGATGTCGAGCTGCTGGTCTTCGCGCGCCAGTTCCGCCTCCCCGAGGGCGGGCGCATCATCGTGGGCCGCAACCGCGCCGACAACCAAGCCCTCAAGGCCCTCACCGCCCAGGGCCGCACCATCCTCCACACCGTCAACATCCCCGGCCCCACCGCCGCCGTCCTCGGCCCCATCAACGAGGCAGACCTCCTGCGCGCCGCCGCCATCATCGCCAACTACGGCGACAAGGGCGCCCTCACGGACATCGTGGTCAAGATTATCACCCCCGAAAGCAAACGCGACATCACCGTCACCCCGCTCCCCCGCGAGGTCTACGAGCCCTGGATGCTCTAACGCGCCGGCGTGCGGCGGTAGAGCCGCCACAGATGCCGCGAGCCGCGCACTTCGCCCACCAGCGCATCGGTGGGCTTGGGCGGGTCAATCTGCAAAATGTCGACGCGCTCGAAGAGGTAGTCGATCTGCTGGCGGTGCGGGTTGTTGTGCTTGTCGCCCGGGGCCACCTGCCCGCGCACCCGCCAAGCCAAGTAGGGCCAGTTGCTGGCAATGACCGGCCGGCGCGGGGTGAGATAGGCGCCCAGGGTGCGCTCGGGCGCGGGCGTCTCGGCCGGCGGTGTCCAGTCGCGCAAGAGTAGCGGCAGGGCTGCCTCGCCGGCCACGTAGGAGTCGCGGCTCGACCCCTTGCGGTGCTCGTGGCCAATCTTGACCACATTCTCGTAGCCCACCAACGCCGCGAAGAAGGCCACCACCGCCAGGCGCAGCACTAGACGCAGCCCGTAGCGCTTGGGCGCCTGCCACGCGCTCACCAGCACCCAGGCGCACCACCCCCACGCCAAGGGTGCGGCCTCCAAAAAGTAGCGCCGCGGAAAGCAGTTGAACTGCACCCCGCCGCCGCTGAAAATCAGTTGCACAATCTCCAGCGCGTGGTGCCCCAGGAAGAGGAGCGCGAGCAACCCCTCGCGCCGCGTCAGCCGCCCCTGCCACAACCGCAGCACCAGCGCGAACCAGACCGGCACGAAGTAGAGGTCGTAAAGGTAGGTCCAAAAGGGCGAATGGAGCGCCCCCTCGTAAACAATCTCGGCACCTTCGTGCATCTTACGCCCCCCAGAACTTCAGCCATAGCTTCGCATACTGCGCGGCCGGCAGCCACACCCCGGTCCACGACCACACCAGCCAGCAGCACGGCTGCAGCGCCAACGCCGTCCACGCCGCCAGCGCCCAGGTCCGCCAGCGGAAGCGGTCGAAACACGCATAGAGCCCCACCGCCGCCAACGCCATCGCCACCGTATCGCCCCGCACCGTGCAGAGAATAAAGAGCCCCGGCAGCAGATAGGGCAACGCGCGCTCCCGCTCCAACTTGCGCAACATCCCCGCCGCCACCAACAGCAGCGCCAGCGTCCGCAGCGAATCGCGCAACCCGCAGAAGCCATCGAAGAGCAGCGGCCAACAGAGCGCGTAGAGCGCCACCGACATCCACGCCACCGCCCGCGAAAAGACCCGCTCGGCCACCTCGAAAAGGAACGGCATACACAGTCCCCAAACCGCCAGCGACACCCACACGCACGCCTGCAGCCCATCGCACCCCGCCGCCCACGTCACGCTCCCGGCAAGCGCCTGGAAGAGCACCCCGAAGCGCGGATGAAAGGCGTAGGCCCACTCTCCCTTCGCAAAATACTCAGCCATCGGCGCATACCGCGAGAGCACGTCGTAGGCATAGCCCTTCCAGACCACGCTCACCGCCAGCGCCGGCACCGTCAGCGCCCCCGCCACAGCCCAGACCGCCCACGGCCGCGCAAAAACGCTGCATGCCAGTCCCCACCGATAACCCGCGTACTTCGCCGCCAACTGCGGCACCAACGCCCACGTCAACCCCCGCCCCAACAACGCCGCCGCGCGCGCCTCCGGCCGACCAAAGCGCTCGCGCAACCACGGATTGGCCCGATGCAGCCGCGCAATCGCCTCCCCCCGCGCAAAGAGCGCCCCCAGCCGCACCGCGTGCTCGTGCTCCACCACCGCCTCCGCGCAGTAGGCCACCGACTCCCCCGCCAGCAGCAGCTTGGCCGCCGCCAGCATATCCTCCCCAAAGTCCGTCCGCGGAAAGCCCCCCACTGCCTGCAACTTCGCCAGCGACCACGCGCAGAACGCATCCGAACAGAAGCACGCCGAAAGCCCCAACCGCCCAATCTCCGCGCGCGTTTTCACCGCCGACTCCGCCGGATAGCACCGCGCCCGCTGCAAAGCCTCCAACGACCGCGCCGGGCTCGCGCGCCCCACCTGCCGCCCATACGCGCACGCCGCCCCCGTCCGCGCCAACGCCTCCACCAATGTCCCCAGCGCATCCTCCCCCTGCAAGAGCGCGTCCTGCGTCATCATCACCACCACCTCGAAGCCCGCCTGCGCCAGCTCCGCCGCCACCGCCTGGCGCGTGGCCCCGTGATTAAAGTCCGCACGCGCAATCTGCCGCACCTCCCACCCGGCCGCGCGCGCCATCGCCACCGTCTCGTCCTCCGAGGCGCTATCGATCACCAAGCGCTTTCCCGGCTGCACCCGCTGCCGCGCCACCGCCTCCAAGCACGCCTGCCACATGCCTCCCTGCGCCGCATTCAAGGCCGGGATCACCACCGCCACGCGCGCCATCACCTGTGCCATCGGAGTCCTTTCGTGCTCGGGAGCGCGCGCTCGAGCCTAGTTAAGCGCCAGCAACTCGCGGTATTTGGGCATCGGCCAGAGGTCGTCGCTGACCAGCCCCTCGGCGCAGTCGACCACATGGCGCAGGCGCTGCATCTGGGCGACGATATCGGCCGGGTGCTTACCCTCCATCGCGCGGGCGAGGGCCTCGCTACCTTCGGCGACCTTCTGGAGCTTCTCGTCGAGCGCTTCGGCGCGCGCGTGCATCGCTTCGGCGCTCTTACCGAGCTTGAGGATGCCGAGCGCCTGCCAGGTTTCGGCCAGGCGGCGCAGTTCGGCCTCGATGGCGGGGATAATGCGCCCGCGGACCATCTCCTGCATCACCTTGGCCTCGATGCCGAGCTTGCGCTCATACTCGGCCAGGAAGACGTCGTGGCGCGAGCGCAGCTCCGCGGGCGTGAGCACGCCCATCTTCGCGAAGAGCTCGAGGTTCTTCTCGGTGATCTGGCAGGCCAACGCCTCGGGGGTGTTGCGCAAGTTGGGCAGTCCGCGCTTCTTGGCCTCCACCACCCACGCTTCGGAGTAGCCATCGCCATTGAAGATGACCCGCCCGTGGTCGCGGAAGACCGCGCGCAGCACGCGCTCGAGCCCCTCGTGGAAGCGCTTCTTGGGCAGCTTGGCGATCGCCGCGGCCAGCACCTCCATCGACTCGGCCACCATCGTGTTGAGCACCATACACACGCCCGAGCAGTTCTGGCTCGAGCCCGGCGCGCGGAACTCAAACTTGTTGCCGGTGAAGGCGAAGGGGGAGGTGCGGTTGCGGTCGGAGGTGTCGCGCGGGATGGGCGGGAGGGTGTCCACGCCAATACGCAACTTCTCGGCCTGCCCGCGCGCCGCTTCGTCGCGCCCCTGCTCCAGGCGGCGAATGACGCCCGTGAGCTCATCGCCCAGGAAGATCGAGACAATCGCCGGCGGCGCCTCCAGCGCGCCCAAGCGGCAATCGTTCCCCAGCGAGGCCGTGGCCGCGCGCAACACGTCGGCATGGAGGTCCACCGCGCGCACCACCGAGGCCAAGACCGCCAGGAAGATCGCATTCTCGCGCGGATTGCTCCCGGGGTCGAGCAGGTTGCGCCCCTTGTAAGCCACCGACCAATTGTTGTGTTTACCCGACCCGTTCACCCACGCAAAGGGCTTCTCGTGCAGCAGGCACACCAACCCATGCCGCTCGGCCACATTGCGTAGCGTCTCCATAATGAGCATGTTGTGGTCCACGGCCAGGTTGAGCTCCTCGAACATCGGCGCGAGCTCGAACTGCGCGGGCGCGGTCTCGTTGTGGCGCGTCTTAGCCGGAATCCCCAGGCGCCAGAGCTCCTGCTCCACCTCCTCCATAAAGGCCAAGACCCGCGGCTTAATCGAGCCAAAGTAGTGGTCCTCGGAGAGCTGACTGCGCGCCGGCGGCGCCCCCACCAACGTCCGCCCGCACTGCATCAGGTCCGGCCGCTTGGCCCAGAGCGCCTTATCCACCAGGAAGTACTCCTGTTCGGCGCCCAAGGTAATCGCCGCGTGGCCCTCCGCCTCGCCGAAACAGGCCATCAGCTTCTGCGTGGCGCGGTCCATCGCCTGCATCGAGCGCAGGAGCGGGGTCTTCTTGTCAAGCACCTCGCCGGTGTACGAGCAGAAAACGGTGGGAATGCAGAGCGTGGCGCCATTGGCGTGGCGCTTGATGAAGGCCGGGC
>JBJFFT010000197.1:0-13790 GCA_051891975.1 Candidatus Spyradenecus sp.
GCTTTTAGCCGCGCTGCCGCGCGAGGGGGAATGGGCGAAAGCGCTGGGGGGAGGTTTGGGTGGCTGGAGGATACCCTAAAAAAGGTAGGGCCTACCTCGAGGCGAGGTAGGGCCTAGGTCGAGGCGAGGTAGGCCCTAGGTCGATTTGAGGTAGGGCCTAGGTCAAAAATCGCTCGGGCGGGGTGGAATTAACAAGGCCCCGTCTTATTGGCAATAAGGCCCCGTCTTGTTTGCAATAAGGCCCCGTCTTGTTGGCAATAAGACGGGGCCTTATTTATTGAGCCCGGGGCGGGCGCGAATGGGGCTAGGCGGTGCCGGGGGCATCGCTAACGGCTATCTGCTATCCGCTAACAGCTAATTCTTCGCGGTGCGAGAGAAGTAGAAGAAGGTGGGGTCTTCGTGGTCGGGGCGGAGGCCGGAGGCGAGGAGCATGCGCTTGGAGGGGAGGTTTTCGCGGTAGCACTTGGCGAGGACCTTTTCGAGGCCCCAGTAGCAGAGGGCGTAGTCGGCCATTGCGCGCATGGCTTCGGTGGCGTAGCCGTGGCCTTCGGCTTCGGGGAGGAGGCGGATGCCGAGTTCGACGGTGTTGTCGTAGGTGAAGTTGTGGAAGACGCCTTCGCCGATGAACTCCTCGCCGGCGTAGAGGCCGAGGGAGGCTTCGGCGCGGCGCTCGAAATCGTGGCGGGCGGTTTGGAGGAACCAGGCGGCGGGGGGATCGCCTTCGCCGGACCAGTCTTTGCGCCAGTCCCAGCCCCAGAGGAGGGAGCGGGGGAGGTCGCGGGCGAGGCGGCCGTAGGCGTGGACATCGGCATCGGCGACGGGGCGGAGGGTGAGGCGCTCGGAGTGGAAGGCGGGGGGCGCGTCGAGGGTTTCGATGACGCGGCGGGGGGTGAGGGTGTACTTATCGAGAATCTCGATGGGGTTGTACTGGAGCTTGGACTTGCGCAGACCGCAGTCGCCGGCGTCGTCTTCGCGGTTGATGGTGTCGAGCTCGGGGCGCTGCATCGCGCGGGCGAAGGCTTGGGCGATGGTGGGGTAAGCGCCTTCGTAGCCGACGAGGGCCTTTTCGATGTGCACGACGAGGGTGGAGCCGACGACTTCGCCGACGGTGATGGCCACGAGGGTGCCTTCGTGTTCCAGGAGGCCGCCGCAGAGGCCGAGGTCGTCAAAGGCTTCGAGGAGGAGGCGCGAGCCGTGGAGCTCTTCGTTGGCGACGAAGGAGTGCTTGGCGTATTGGCGCTCGGCGTAGGCGCGCAGGAAGTCGAGGACGCGCGGGAGGTCGGCCGAGGTCATCGGGCGGAAGGTGGCGGTGGGGTAGAGGCGGCGGAACTTGGAGACGTGGTTGCGCTGGCCGGCGAAGCGCTTGCCGGCGTAGTCGACGAAGTCGGAGAAGCGGTAGAGGTAGTCGCGCCAGGTGCGGGGGTTGGAGAGGGTGAGGTCGCGGCCGTAGCGGCGGACGAGCGGGCCGAGGCGCTCGGCGGGGATGGTGGCGAGGACGAGGGGCCAGGCGTTCTCGACGCACCAGGCTTCGAGGGCGGCGAGGGCGCGCAGTTCGGCCTCGCTGTCACCTTCGGGGTGGAGGGGGTAGTCGAAGACCTGGCGTCCGCCGTAGGCCGAGCGCAGGAGGAGGCAGCCTTCGACCTCGGCGTAGGCGGTCTTGGCGTAGGGCAGCCACATCAGCTGGAAGCCGAGGGAGTAATCCGAGAGGCGGAAGCGCTGGCGGAGGAAGTAGGGGCGCAGGGCGGGCAAAAGCTCACGGGTGAGCGGGCGGAACTCCATCGGTAGACTCCTGGAAGTGAAGACGGCAAAAGGCGCGCAGGCGCAGCGCCAGCAGGTCGCCGAGCAGCCGCGGGGCCGAGCGCAGGGCCCACGGCAACCAGCGGCGCAGGGCGTAGGGGGCGACCTCGGTGGCCTTGACGGCGGCGGGGGTGGTGGAGAGGTGATCGTGAAAGGCGCGCGCGGCAGGGGGGAAGGCGTCGGGGCGGTCGAGGGTGTAGGTGTAGAAGAGGTTGGCGCTACGGGTGGGCTGCTCGGCGGCGGTGAGGCGACCGGCGAAGAGGGCGCGGGAGGTGGCGTAGGGCGCGCAGACGGCCGTGGCATGGGTGGCAACGGTGATGGCCTCGGTGGCCAGGAGCCCTCGCCAGCCGATAAAGGCCACCGGCACGGCCGCAAGCACCGCGCACGGCACCACCGCCCAGCGCGGGCGCAGCATCACCCAGGGCAACATCGCCGCCGGGTAGAGGAGCGGCACGTAGCGCGCGTAGCCCACGTAGAGCCGCGGCACACACAGCAGCGAGAGCAAACACAGCGCCCACGCGCCTCCCCAGCCGCGCAGGTGCCGCCGGCAGCCAAGCGCCAGGAGCGCGCCACCCCACAGGGTCAGGCGCAGGAAGGGGCCGAGCGCGTCGGCACTCGCGCCATCGGGGCCCAGGGTGTGGACGCCGAAGTGGGGGGAGAGGGAGCTCGTCCAGTGGCCGAGGTAGACATAGAGCACGCGCGCGAAGTAGCCCATCGCCTGGGCATCGGCGTTTGCGGCGAGGAAGTCAAAGGAGATCTCGCGGAGTTGGCCGGAGGCGATAAGGCGGAGGGTCGGCAGGCAGAAGAGCGCCACCCCGGCCGCAGTCAGGGCCGCCTTCCACCAGAGGCGCGGGGCGCGGTAGAGCAAAACAGAGCCCAGGAGCGCGCCGGGGATCCAGGTGGTCGTCTTGGTCATCGCCGCGAGGGCAAGGGCGGCCAGGGCAAGATGGGCGCGGGCGGGGGTGAGGAGCGCGCGGGTGTCGGCCACGCAGCAGAGGGCGATGAGCAGGAGGCAGTAGAGCGCGCCATCGGGCATGAGGTTGCCAACACCCAGGAGGGTCAGCGGCGAAAAGAGGAGGAGGGCCGTTTGGAGGCGCGAGCAGGTTGCGCGCAGGGTGAGCCAGGCGGCGGCGAGCCAGAGCCAGAGGGCGGCGGTGGCCAGGTCGGTGCTGCCGGTGAGGCGGTAGAGGGCGGCACCGAAGCGGGGCAGGAGGTCGGGCAGGGCGCAGTGGAGGGGCGAGTAGTGGCCCGAGAGCGTGAGCCCGGCGTGGAGGAGGGTCTGCGGGGCGAGGTAGTTCTCCACGTCGTAGAGGCCGCTGGGGGCGAAGGTGAGCAGCGCAAGCGCGAGCGCGGCGGCCACCAGCAGCGCCCACCTTCGCAAGCACCCAAAGCGGAAGGCCACCAAGGCAAAGCCGGCCGTCACCATCCCCACGAGCAACGGCGAACCCGCCAACGCCACGGCGGCGGGGAAGAGAAGCAGGAGGAGAACAGTCAACAGTCGACAGGCGACAGGCGACAGGTGCTCGCTGCGCTCGCAGAGGGTAGAGTGCCCCCAGCTACTCCGTCGCGGAACACGCCCTGTCGACTGTTCACGATGACATAGCTCCTCGCGTTGCTCGGACTTGTCCACTGTCGACTCCGTCTCGGCGGCGGCCTACCCAAAATACCGCCCGCTGTCGCGAAGGCGGCGGGGGTGGAACTTGGGCTCCTCGAGCCAGAGGGCATACCACATCTCGCCGAAGCCGGCGTTGGAGAAGTGGGCCAGGCGATTGTTGGCGAGGTGGTCGAGGTTGGCCTTGAGGGTGGCGTTCTCGTTGTGCTCATCGCCCTCGCGTAAGACGCGGAAGGCGGCATCGATCTCCCCGCGCTTGACGAGCATCCAGGCGTAGGTGGCGTAGAGGAGGGCAGAAGTGTCGTAGCGCGTGCGGCGGACGGCGCGGCGGAAGGCCTTCTCGAGTTCGGGGGCGGGGGCCTCGCGCTGCCAGAGGCGGGCGAGCTTGATGCAAGCCAAGGTGGGGTCGAGCAAGAGCGCGCGGGGGAGGAGGGCGTCGACGCGGTTGTAGTCCTTGCGCTGCCAGGCGAACTGCAGCTCCATCGTGGCCAGCTGGCGACCAAGGAAGGGGACCCAGAGGCGATAGCGCTCGAGGGGACGCAGGAGGGCCTGGACCTCGGCGATCATCGCATCGCGGTCCTTGGCCAACTCGGCCTCGGCGGCCTTGGGGTTGGCCATCTGGCGGGTCTGCCAGCGCTTGACCTTCGCCTGCATCTGCGCCTGGCTGCGGGTCATCACCGCCTGCACGCGCTCGGAGAGGGCACCCATGCGCCGTTTGAGGAGCCAGCCCAGGCCGAGCTGCCCAGCCACCAGCGTCAACACGCCGGCCACCACGCCCCAGCCCCAGCCGGTCAGACCCGAAAGCGGCAATGTCAGGCCCACGCACAGGGCCAACAGAAGGTTGATGAGAACGGTAATCATTTGCTTTCCTTTTCCAAGAGGGCTACGAGCTTGCGCACCAACTGGAGGCTCCAGGAGAGGGTCTCGGCCGAGAGCTGCTCGGCGGTATCGGCGGCGGTGTGCCAGGGCGCGTAGTCAAAGTCAATGAAGTCAATCGCTTGCCAGCCCTCGGCCAGGAAGGGCACGTGGTCGTCGACAATCTCCCCCTGCCAGGGCAACGGCAACCCCGCCCGCTCGGCCGCCCGGCGCGCGAGGGCCTTTAGGCGCGGGGAGCCATTCGTGGCCAACCCGGGCGTGCCCTCCTTCGCCCCGAGCATATCGAGCACAATCACCGGCACGCGCGGCAACTCGGCCGACCGCGCCGCGTGCCACGCGCCTTGCAGACCATCCTGCGCGCTGTAGCGCTCGCGGCACTCCTCGCCATCGAGGAAGAGGTAGGCCACCGGCAGCTTCCCTTCGCGCGCCAGGTGCAGGAGCAGCCCCACGGTGCTCGCGCCATCGTTCGCGCCGACGAAGCGCTCAATGCCGCCTTTGGTGTCGAAGTGCGTAGCCAGGATGGCCACCGGCTGGGCGGCGGCCGGGAGATAGACATTGGCCATCGGCAGCCCCAGGCCGGAGGTGAAGGGCTGCACCTGCGCCCGAGGCCCCAACTGCGCGGCCAGCCACTCGGCGGCCTGGCGCCCGGCCTCGGTCCCGGCCTCGCGCTCGGGGCACGCCTCCAAAAAGCGCACCACCGCCTGCAACGCGGCCTCGCCCTCGTCCCGATCGCCGCGCGCAGTGAACCACCTCACGTCCGTCAACTCCCCAGCCAGCACAATCCCCACCCCCGCCGCGCCCAAGGCGAAGCGGCGGAGGCGGTGCATGAGCGGGCGGAGGGTCATCGCGAGCGTAGCGAGCTCGGCCTCAGTCCATCCGCAGACCGAAGAGACCGAGGAGGCGATCGAGGTCGCCATTGCCGTAGAAGTCGATCTCGAGGGTGCCCTTGGCGTGGCGGCCGTTGGGGAGGGTCTTGCCGGGGGTCAGGCGGACGGCGGTGCCGAAGTGGGCGTGGAGGCGGTCGGTGAGGTCGCGCAGATAGGCATCCGGGAGGTCATTCTTGGGCGAGCGCTTGAGCGAGGGGGGCATCAGCAGCTGGTTGACCGCGCGCTCGACGGCACGGACGGTCATATTCTCGGCCACGGCCTTGCGGCCCAGGCGGATGCGGTCCTCGGTCTTAGGCAGGGAGAGGAGCACCTTGGCGTGACCGGGCGAGAGGCGGCCATCGGCCACCATCGCCTTGGTCTCGTCGGGCAATTCCAGCAGACGCAGGGCGTTGGCCACCGAGGGGCGGGCCTTGCCGACGCGCTCGGCCACCTCGCTCTGGCTCAGCCCAAAGCGCTCGGCGAGCGTGCGGTAGCCTTCGGCCTCCTCAATGGCATTGAGGTCGGCGCGCTGAATGTTCTCGACGATGGCCAGCTCGGCGGCGCGGCGGTCCTCGGCCTCCACCAGGATAATCGGCACGTGCGTGAGCCCGGCGAGGGTAGCCGCGCGCAGACGCCGCTCGCCGCCGATGAGCTCGAAGTGGCCCTCGGGCAGCTTGCGGCAGATGAGCGGCTGGATAATTCCGTTGGCCTTGATCGAATCGGCCAGCTCCTGGAGCTCGGTCTCGTCAAAGGTCTGGCGCGGCTGCCAGGGCGAGCGCACCACCTCGGTGACCGGCACGGAGAGGATGCTGCCGCGCCCAGCCTCGGCGCGCAGGGCGGGCTCGGGCTCCGGCTCGCTCACGATGGGCTCGGGCGCGGCCACCGGCTTGGCGAGCTTCTTGCCCAAGGCGGCAATCACCGGCCGCTGGATGGGCTTAACCGGCGCGGCGGGCGCGTCAATCAGCGCCCCCAACCCGCGCCCCAACCCCGTGTGACGGCCAGACTTCTTCTCTTGCTTCTTCACGCGCACCTCTCTCTTAGGGGTACATACCCGAGCGCATCAGACCGAGGGTTTCGGGCAGACCGGCCATCAGGTTGATATTCTGCAGGGCCGAGCCCGCCTGGCCCTTCATCAGGTTGTCGATATAGGAGACCACGCGCAGGCGGTTGACGCGCTCGTCGACGCTCACCACCAGGTCGCAGAAGTTCGTGCGCTGGACGCAGTTGGTGCCGATGGGCACCTTCGAGCCATAGACCCGCACGAAGGGCGCGTCCTTGTAGAACTCGCGGTAGAGCGCCACGGCCTCGGCCTCGGTGAGGGGGGCCTTGAGCTGAGCGTAGAGCGTGCTCATAATGCCGCGGCAGATGGGCAGCACGTGGGCCGTGAAGGTCAGGCGCACCGCCTGGCCATACTGCAGCGAAAGCTCACGCTCCACCTCGCAGACGTGCTGGTGGCCGGCAAGCTTGTAGGCGTTCATATTCTCGTAGCGCGCCGGGTAGTGGAAGGTGGCCGCCAGCTTCTTGCCCGCGCCCGAGACGCCCGTCTTGCAGTCGCAAATCACGCTCATCGGGTCGAAGAGCTGCGCCTTGGCCGCCGGCGAGAGGCCCAGAATGCACGAACAGGCAAAGCAGCCCGGATTGCCCACCACGCTCGCAGCCTTAATCTCCTCGCGATGGAGCTCGGCCAGACCGTAGGCGTTCTTCCCCAGCAGCTCGGGCGCGGCGTGGACCGGGTCCTTCCCGTGGCGCGTGGCGTAGTCGGCGTAGGCCTCAGCGGTCGTGAAGCGGAAGTCGCCAGAGAAGTCCAGCACCTTCGCGCCCGCGGCCAAGACCTTCCCCGCCTCGTACATCCCCACGCGGTCTGGCGTCGAGAAGACCACGATGTCTGCCGGCGCCTGCGCACGCTCGTCGGCCGCGTCCAAAATCGGCAAATCGCAGAAGCCCTCCAGGTGCGGGAAGAGCTCGCTGATGCGCTTACCCACGTCCTCGCGCGCCACCAACGCCGTAATCTCCGCCTCCGGATGCTGCTGCAGCAACTCAATCAGCCCAATGCCGCCATACCCGGTGGCGCCGATAATCTTAACCTTAACCATAACGCTTCCAATGCCCTTCACTTGGGAAAAACACGCTCACTATACCATAAGTGTGCGTGCTACGCACGCGAGAGGGGGCGTTGCCCGTTCTGACGGGCCGCGTCCTCGCGGCCCATTGGGGTGTGTGGCCGCCGGGGACGGCGGCCGTCAGAACGGGCAGCCCACGCCCCAGCCCCTACCATAGAAACCCGCACGCGCCCGTTACGCGCGCACGCGCACGCACTTACGCGCGCGATAGGGCCTAGCTCGACCCGAGGTAGGCCCTAGGTCGCTTCGAGGTAGGCCCTACCTCTGCGAGAGAGAGGGAGGGGGAAAGTGGGGCTGGGGTTTGGGGGCTGCGCCCCCAAACGGCCTGGGCGGCGAGGCGCGGCAGCGCATCGCCGCGCGGTGTGCCTGGTAGCCCCCGTGCGGCGTGGCAATAGCGGAGGTGCCCATCGGGCACCTCCGCCGGGGTGGAGCGCACCGCGCTCCCGAGGGGTGTGGGGGCGAGCAGCCCCCACGGGCTAACAGCTAACCGCTAACGGCTAGCGGCTGCAACCGGGCAGGTGGCGCAGGAGACTTTGGGGTTGTGGCAGAAGTCGGCGTAGAGCTGAAGGAGGGCTTGCTGACGGAGGCCCTCGGTGGGGAGATGAGCGAGGGAGCCGGTGAGGTGGAACCAGGCCTCGCGCATCGGCATGGAGACCGACTCGCCCGGAAGGTCGGGGAGACGCTCAAGGGCAAGGCGGCCGAGGGCGAGACGGTAGGGGACAAAGAGGTTAGTGACAATGGCGTTGGCGCGGGCGCGGCCGATGGGGGCTTGGGGGAGATTGAGCGGCTCGCAGAGGGCCTCGGCGGCCTGGCAGAGAGCCTCGGGGAGGGCTTTGGGCGGGAGTTCGGCCAGAGGGTCGAGCTGCGTGAGGAGCCCGGCGAGGCCGGCGAGGCGGCGGAAGGGGTGGTTCTGGGGGCGCATGGCGCGCAGGTCCCAGGCGTAGGGGGTAAGGGGCGGCTGGAGGCTGCTCTGCCACCAGAGGTCCCAAAGGTCGCGCCGCGCCTGGGGGAGGAGTCCGGCGTGACCGGCGAGGATGGCGAAGCGCTGGAGCGGCGGGAAGGGAAGCAGTCGGCGGAGGGGCACCTCGCGGGCCAGGCGGCAGAAGGTTTCGGCATTGCGGCCGTAGCCCATCGCGCGCATGAGCCCGGCGTAGAGGACCTCTTGGGGCGGGTCGACGCGCAGGGCATCGGCGAGGAGGCGGGCTTTGTTCTGGAGACGGAAGCGGCCGGCCTGGAGGAGGAGGGCGTCGAGCGCGCCGGGGTTTGAGGCGAGGGCGAGGCAGCAGGGGCGCGCGTCGTCGCCGGGCGCGTCGGCCTTGGCGTAGCGGTGGCGGGGGAGGAGGGAGAAGTCGAAGCCGGCGGCTTGGGGCATCCAGGGGCGCAGGGCGAGGGTGGGCACGCCCGGAGGGAGGTGCTTGGCCGCGGGGCCCTCGAACCAGGTGACGTGCAGGATGAGGTTGGCGTAGGCGCTGTCGCCGGCGTGGCCGTGGAGGTCCCAGTCGGCCGGGCGGAGGTGGAGCTCGATGTCGCCGCGGCGGAGGAGCCCGCCAATGGAGACCAGCGCGTCCTGGAAGTCGGGCCCGGGACCGGCGTTGTGGCGGCCGGGGGCGATGACCTCCACCGCTTCGCCCGAGGGAAGCGCGAGAGTTTTGGGGCGGTAGCGATTGCTCTGCCAGAGGGCTTGGAGGGCGGCCTCGTCAGGCGGCGAACCCGGCTCGGGGCTCGCCTCGGCACAGGCAAGCAGCTTGGCGTAGGCCTCTGCGCCCGAGGGGTCCATCGGCTAGAAGAACTTTCGGCGGGAGAAGAAGATGACGGTGATGGCCACGAGTAGGAGGGCCAGGGCCAGAACAATGCAGAAGCCCAGCGGACCCCATTCGCCGCCGGCCTCGCCACTGGCAAAGGGCAGCCACACGTTCATCCCGAAGATGGAGGCGATGAGGGTGGGCACGGCCAGGACGATGGTCATCGACGTGAGGAACTTCATCACGTTGTTGAGGTTGTTGTTGATGATGGAGGCGAAGGCGTCGAGGGTGCCGGTGAGGATGTTGCTGTGGATGGAGGCCATCTCCAGGGCCTGCTGATACTCAATGCGCACGTCTTCCAGGACGTCGAGGTCATCTTCGTCGATGGCCAGCTGGCGGGAGGTGCGGATGCGGCCGAGGAGGATGTCGTCGGCCTTCAGCGATGTCGTGAAGTAGACGAGGGACTTCTCGATGTTGAGCAGGCGCATCAAGCCCTCGTTGGAGATGGATTCGTGGAGGTCTTGCTCGACCATATCGGCGCGTTGGCGGATGTCGCGCAGGTAGCGCAGATAGAGGATGGCCGCGTGCCAGAGGAGGTGGAAGGTGAAGCGGAACTTCTGCTCGGGCGGGCAGACGCGCCGGATCTGGTCCAGAAAGCTGGCGGCGATGGGCGTGGGGCGGTTGCAGACGGTGATGACGGCGTTGGAGGTGTGCACCACGCCCAGGGGCAGGGTGTTGAAGGGGTGGAGGTTCTCGTTGGGCTCGTGGTAGGGCACGTGGACGACGATGAGGACGGTGCCGTCGTCGTCGATATCCATACGCGGCCGTTCGTCGCGGTCGAGGGGGTCGGAGATGAACTCGCGCGAGACGCCGGTGAGGGTCTGCACGCGCAGGATTTCTTCGGTGGTCGGGTCGGCCAAGTTGACCCAGCAGGGCCCGTCGGGGGTGACCACTTCGCGCAGGCTGCCATTGACCCACTGGTAGATTGAGAGCATTGCTTATCCCTCCTTTAGCGCGCGGGCTGCTGCTGGGCAACCAGCGCCGCCTCAAAGTCCTTCATCTTCCGCTTCTGCAGGAATGAGTAGCCCTTGAGCATCCAGAGCTTGCGCAGGCGCAGATGCCCCAGGAAGATGACCGTGCGGTTGGGCGGGAAGCCCCCGGGCACCGGCGGAATCTGCTTGATGCGGGCATCGTAGTAGTAGCGGAAATAGTGCTTGTAGACCGACGAGAGGTCCGCCAGCTTCAGCAGCTTACGCAGCCAGCGCGGCTGGAAGCGGTGGAGCCCCACGCCCGATTGGAAGTCGATCAGCGCCGGCTTGTTCCCCGGCAGCACCAGCACATTCTTGGCGTTGCGCGCGTCTAGATGCGTGACCCCACGCCGGTGCAGCGCGCACATCAGCCGCTCCAAATCCCGGAAGAAGCTCGCCGGCAGGTGCGTCATCTCGCCCTGCAGCTTGCCGCGCTCGATGGAGGTGTTGCGCTGGTTCAGGTCCCCCAACGTCTCGCCCGGCAGCAGCTCCATCCCAAAGGCATACGCGTCGCTGCGGAAGACCCCCTGCGGCACGCCCGGGACCCCTTCCAAGCGCTTGAGCAGGGCGAACTCGTGGCTCACCATCCACCGTCCCCAGGTCCAACGAATCCACCACGGGCTCTTGCGAAAGTCCTTGATGACCACCTCGTGCCCCTGCCACGCCAAGGCATAGACCCGCGCATTCCCCGCGCGTCCCTTGCTCAAGCAACGCGCCGGACCCTGTTCCCAATCCTGCCGAGTCGGTATCTCTGCCATTGTTGTGCCTCTCTCCTTGGTGGTTGTGCGCTATTCTAGCACAAGTGCCTGCGCTGCGCAGACGCAAGGTGCGGCGAGGTCCCCCACCGCCTTAACCTCTTAACGCGCGTGCTCACGCGTGTACGCGCGCGCGATAGGCCCTACCTCAAGGCGACCTAGGCCCTACCTCGAGGTGACCTAGGGCCTACCTCGCTTCGACCTAGGCCCTACCTCCGGGCGAGGTCGGGGCGGAAACGAGGGGCCGGCGTGCCTTCCCCCTCGCACACGCACGCGCGTTTTTGGTATAGTAGAGGCAGTTGAACGGAGGCGAAAGATGGATACGCTATTTACCTTTTGGCTGGTATGCGGGCTGGTGCTGGTGCTCTCGGAGCTGGCGGTGCCGGGGTTTGTGATTTTCTTCTTCGGGATTGGGGCGCTCGTGACGGCGGGGGTGCACTGGGTGGTGCCGGCCTTGCCGTTGGCGGGGCAGTGTTTGGTCTTTGTGGTGGCCTCGCTGCTGACGCTATGGCTGCTGCGCAAGCAGTTGATGCCGGGGCGGCGGACGAAAGAGGCGGAGGCCGAGCCGGACACGGAGTTGGTCGGCGCGACGGCGGAGGTGTGCGAGGCGATTCGCCCGGGGGTGCCCGGGCGGGTGCTCTTGCGCGGGGTGACGTGGACGGCGGAGGCGGACGAAGCGCTCGAGCCGGGAACAGCGGTGCGGGTGACCGCGCGGCAGAATATCACTTTACGGGTGGCGCGGCTGTGAGGCCGAGAGCCCGATAACTCAAAAGAAAGGAACTGGTTATGCCTGGATTAATCGTAGTTGGCGTGCTCATCGTCGTGGTGCTCGCGGTGCTCTTCAAGACGGCAATCGTGGTGCCGCAGCGTTCGGCCTACATCGTCGAGCGGCTGGGCAAGTATGCTTCAACGCTCGAGGCGGGCTTCCACATCCTGATGCCCTTTATCGACCGCGTGGCCTACAAGCGCACCCTCAAGGAGACCCCCATCGACGTGCCGCCGCAGAAGTGCATCACGCGCGACAATATCACCGTCGATGTCGACGGCATCCTCTACCTGCAGGTGATGGACCCGGTCAAGGCCTCTTACGGCATCGATAACTACCTCTGGGCCTCCACCCAGTTGGCCCAGACGACGATGCGCTCGGAGATCGGCAAGCTCGATCTTGACGCCATCTTCGAGGTGCGCGACTCCATCAACTCGGCCATCTGCGGCGCGGTCGACAAGGCCTCCGACCCCTGGGGTGTGAAGGTGACGCGCTACGAGATTAAGTCCATCACCCCCCCGCGCACCATCCAGGATGCGATGGAGAAGCAAATGCGCGCCGAGCGCGAGAAGCGCGCGATGATTGCCGAATCCGAGGGCGAGCGCCAGGCGAAGATCAACCGCGCCGAGGGTGACAAGCAGGAGGCCATCGCCCGCTCCGAGGGCGAGAAGACCCGCCGCATCAACGAGGCCGAGGGCCGCGCCCAGGAGATCCAGTTGGTGGCCGAGGCGACCGCGCGCGGCATTGCCTCGATTGCCCAGTCCATCAGCACCAACGAGGGCGGCACCGAGGCGGTGAACCTGCGCCTGGCCGAACAGTATCTCACCGAGTTCGGCAAGCTGGCCAAGGAGGGCACCTCGATGATCCTCCCGAGCAACCTCACCGACGTCGCTTCCGTGCTCAAGGTGGCCACCAGCGTGGTCCAGAAGGCCGGGCAGAAGTAATGCCAGGCGCGGCAACGGCAGCGGAGGCGGAGGGGTTGGCGGAGGTCTATGCCTTCGCCGACCCCGCGCTTTTGGCCGAGGCGCTTGCCATCCCCCACCCCAACCGCCTGGGCGCCGATAACCAACGGCTGGAGTTCCTGGGCGATGCGGTGCTGCAAATCTTGGCCTCCGAGCAACTCTACGCGCACTACCCGGCGTGCGACGAAGGCCGCCTGACGGCGATGCGCACCCAGCTGGTCTGCGGCCGGGCGCTGGCGGCGCGGGCCGAGGCGCTCCCGGGCTTTGTGGAGGCGCTCTCCGAGGCGAACCTGGGGCGCAGTTGGCCGCAGAAGGCCTTGGCCGACGCCTTTGAGGCCTACTTTGGCGCGGTCTGGTGCGATGGCGGGCTGGAGGCGGCGCGTGCGCTCTTTGCGCGGCTCTATGGCGAGGAGGCGCTCGCGAGCGTCTCGGAGGCCACCGACACCACGGCCAACCCGAAGGGCGAACTCATCGCCTACGCCCAGGGTCGCCATCTGGCCCTGCCGCGCTTTGCCCTGATTGGGCGCGAAGGGCCTGGCCACGCGCCGACCTTCCGCTGCAAGGTGACCTTCTGCGAGCGCGTCACCGAGGGCACCGGCCCCACCCGTAAGGCCGCCGAGGCCGCCGCCGCCCAGGCGATGCTCGAGCACCTCCCACCCCAACCCAAGAAGTCTCTATGACCGATTACGAACTGCTCGATAGCGGCCGCGGTGCCAAGCTCGAACGCTTTGCCGAAGTCATCCTCTCCCGCCCCTGCGCCCAGGCGGTCTGGCAGCCTTGCACGCCCAAGCGTTGGGCCCAGGCCGACGCGACCTTCGACCGCGAAGAGGGTAACCGTTGGCACGGCCGTAGCCGTCTGCCCAAGCGTTGGGTGCTGACCGTCGACGGCACGCGCTTCAACCTCTCGGGGACCGACTTTGGTCACCTGGGCATCTTCCCCGAGCAGCGCGCGCAGTGGGCGTGGATTAAGGCGCAGGTGGCCGCCGCGCGAGAGCTTCGCTCCGAGCGGCCGCGCGTGCTCAACCTCTTTGCCTACTCGGGCGGCTCGACGCTCGCGTCGGCCCTGGCCGGGGCAGAGGTCTGCCACGTGGATGCCTCGAAGGGGATGGTGCAGTGGGCGCGGGAGAATGCCGAGCTCAACGGCCTCAAGGAGCACCCCATCCGCTGGATTGTCGATGACGTGCACAAGTTTATGAACCGCGAGCTGCGACGCGGCCGGCAGTATGAGGGGATTATCCTCGACCCGCCCACCTACGGCCGCGGCGG
>JBJFFT010000198.1:0-3367 GCA_051891975.1 Candidatus Spyradenecus sp.
GCATTTTCCAAGTTTTCCCAAGCGCCCTGCGCAAATCTATTGACATTTTACACAAAAAACTTTGCTTACCGAGGCGATCTCCCCAGAGACTCCGCCCGATGCAACACGCTGAACGGCACCCCCGCCAAAACGCCTCGCACGATACCCTAAAAAAGGTAGGGCCTACCTCAAGGTGACCTAGGCCCTAGGTCGAGGCGAGGTAGGCCCTAGGTCACTTTGAGGTAGGCGCGGACAAAAATGTAAAAGGCCCGGGGCCGATTATCCCCCCCCCCCCGTCCGAGGCAAACAATTAAGCCCTCCACTTATTGGAATTAAAAAGCCCTCCTAATTATTTCTCTTCGCCTAAGCACCAAAAGGCCCCCGAGCGAGTGGAATTAATACGGCTTGAACTTATCGCCAATAGGTGAGGCAGTGATTAATTAGTCCCCGCCTAGGAGCGAATCAACCAAGGGGCTCGGTCGAGGCGAGGTAGAAAGAGGGCGCGCACGAAAAGAGTTGCACCGAGGGCAGGGGGATGTGCTATTATGTGTAATGAAAGGTTGCAGAGATGAACAACACATATCCCTTTTTCCTCTTGATGGTCCTGGCCGTGCTGTTGACGGCTGGGTGTGCCCAAACGAAGGGTGGCGCGGCTACTCCGGCCGAGCCGGCCCAGCAGGTGGCCGTGGAGGCCGCTTCGCCGTTGGAGCAGTGGCTTGCGCAGGCCGAGGCCCCGGCCAAGGTGGTCTGCTCGGTGCCGCAGGAGTCGGCGCCCTCAGCGGTGGCGGACTTCAATGCCATCTCCGAGAAGGTCTTTGCCATCTATCAGCGGGTCTATCAGGACGCGCAGGACACGGCCACCGGCAAAGGGGCCGACTTACAGACGACGCTGGCAGCGGTGGCTGAAAAGGTCCAAAATCTGCCTGATGCCGAGCAGCGTGCGGCCATCCAGGCGGCGATTACCTCCAGCTATCAGGCCACGATGCGCGAGATTGAGGCGCAGTCCAAGGCGTTGGCGAACTACACCGAGAACTTGCGCAACGACGGCTCAATTTCCAACATCACCAACCGTTTGGCCCAGAATGCCACACGCTTGAAGTTGGGGGGCGACACGGTCAAGCTCGGCAAGCAGCTGAAGGCTGCCGGCGAGGGGGCATCGGTCATTCTGCGCAGCCGCATTGAGGCGACTCAGCCGGCCGCGCAGTAGGGCCTCACCGCGCCACACCCCCGGGCAACGCGCGGGGGAATGTGGTAGAATGGCGGTATGATTTGGATTACGGGCGATAAGCACGGCGACTTCGCGGAGGTGGAGGCGTTCTGCCGGGAGTGGCAGACGCAGCCGAGCGATGTGCTCATTCTCCTGGGCGACGCGGGCATCAATTACTTTCAGGACGCGCGCGCGCTGGCCTTGAAGCAGCACTTGGCGCAGCTACCCATCACCCTCTTCTGCATCCACGGCAACCACGAGGCTCGGCCGGAGACGGTGGCGGGCTACGAGTTGCAGCCGGGCTTCGGGGGACAGGTCTATGTGGACCCGCGCTTCCCCAACCAGGTCTTCCCCGTGGATGGGGAGCTCTACACGCTTGGCCGGCAACGGGTGCTGGTCATCGGCGGGGCTTACTCGGTAGATAAGTTCTACCGCCTCTTAAATCACTGGGCGTGGTTTGAGGATGAGCAGCCCTCGGCCGAAATCCGCGCCCGGGCGGAGGCAGCGGCCGCGCGCGCGAATTGGCAGGTGGATGCGGTCCTCTCGCACACTTGCCCGCTCTCGCAAGTGCCGCGCGAGAAGTTGCCACCGCTGGGTAGCCAGGTGGAGCTTGACCAGAGCACGGAGAAGTGGTTGGAGACGCTGCGCGAGAAGCTGACCTTCGGCCACTGGTTCGCCGGGCACTACCATATCGACTACGCGGTGGAGAACTTCACCTTCCTCTTCCACCAATTCCTTGTCTTTGATGTTTAACCCAAAGGAGTCCGACGCATGGCCGGAGAGTACGTATTCAACCTGCAGAATGTTACCAAGCACCACGAGAAGAAGGTTATCCTAGAAGACGTGAACCTCGCCTTCTTCCACGGCGCGCATATTGGCGTCATCGGCGCGAACGGGTCGGGCAAGTCCTCGCTGCTGAAGATTCTCGCAGGGCTGGACAAGGACTTTATGGGCACGTGTATGCGCGCCAAGGGGCTGAAGATTGGCTACCTGCCCCAGGAACCTGAGCTCGATCCCGAGAAGACGGTCCAGGAATGCGTGATGGAGGGCGTGGCCGAAGCCCAGGCGATGCTTGAGAAGTATGAGGACCTCTGTTGCCGCCTGGATGAGCCCGGCGCCGAGGAGGAGATGGCCCGGCTACAGGAGATTATCGACGCGAACGACCTCTGGAGCCTCGACCATCAGGTGGAGTTGGCAATGGAGGCGCTGCGTTGCCCCGACCCTGAGACGAAGGCGGGGGTACTCTCCGGTGGCGAAAAGCGCCGCGTGGCGATGTGCCGCCTGCTTATCTCCAACCCCGACGTCCTTCTGCTCGACGAGCCGACCAACCACTTGGATGCCGAATCGGTGGCCTGGATCGAGGCCTTCCTCAAGCGCTTTAAGGGCACCCTCATCGTCGTCACGCACGACCGCTACTTCCTCAACAACGTCACCGAGTGGATTCTCGAGATGGATGCCGGCCACACCTACCCTTACAAGGGCAACTACGAGCAGTGGCTTGAGCAAAAGCAGGCGATGATGGCCGCCCAGGCCAAGCAGGCCGAAAGCCGCAAGAAGATGATTCAGCAGGAGCTCGAGTGGATCCACACCAACCCCTCCGGCCGCCGCGCCAAGGGCAAGGCCCGCATCGCCCGCTACGAGGAGCTCATCGCCCAGCAGGTCGACACCCGCGAAGAGGAGCTCAAGATCCAAATCCCGCCGGGCCCGCGTCTGGGCAACCTCGTCGTCCAAGCCAAGGACCTCACGATGGCCTTCGGCGACAAGGTCCTCTTTGAGCACGTGAACTTCGACCTGCCGCGCGGCGGCATCGTCGGCGTTATCGGTGCCAACGGTGCCGGCAAGACCACCCTCTTCAAGCTTATCACCGGCAAACTCCAGCCCACCTCCGGCGAACTGCGCGTGGGCGAGACGGTCGTTCTCTCCTACGTCGACCAGACTCGCGAGGCGCTCGACCCCAACCACACCGTCTACGAGGAGATTACCGGCGGCGGTGACTACGTCAACCTCGCCGGCAAGGGGATGATGAACGGCCGCGCCTACTGCTCGCGCTTCAACCTCAGGGGCACCGACCAACAGAAGAAGGTCGGCGTCCTCTCCGGCGGCGAACGCAACCGCGTCCACCTGGCCAAGCTCCTGCGCGCCGGCGGCAACCTCCTCCTCCTCGACGAACCGACCAACGAC
>JBJFFT010000199.1:0-13753 GCA_051891975.1 Candidatus Spyradenecus sp.
GATTGAGTCCATTGGGCGAGGTGACGCTCAGCAGCGTCGTCAAAATCACTTCCGAAACCATCGTCTCTCTCCTTCTGCCCCTATTATACGCCGCACGCTCACGCGCTTTCAACCTCGCGGAAGGGGGTTGCCCTACTCGCCCACTGGAGCAGGGGGTCATTGACCTCGCGCCTACCTCATCTTGACCTAGGGCCTACCTCACCTTGACCTAGGGCCTACCTCACCTCGACCTAGGGCCTACCTCGCCTCGACCTAGGGCCTATCGCGCGCGTAGGTGCGTGCGCGTGCGCGCGTTACGAGCGCGCGCGGTTATTTATGGGAGGGGGAAGCGCCCGGGTTGCCCGTTCTGACGGGCCGCGTCCTCGCGGCCCATCGGGGCTCTGGCTGCCGGGGGCCTCGCGTGAAGTTGGGCGCGCGCAGGGGCGAGTTGGCGCGAAAAAATGCTTGCTTACTGGCCTGTCGGTTTGTATAATACGGGGCGTTTTTCGGAAAGGAATGCCGTGCGCAGAACGAAAGAAGAGGCTTTGGAGACGCGAAACACCATCCTGCGGGTGGCGTTGGAGAGCTTTTCTAAGCGCGGGTATGCGCTGACGACCTTCAATGACATCGCCAAGCGAATCAATTTGACGAAGGGAGCGATCTTCTGGCACTTCAAGACGAAGGAGGACCTCCTGGCCGCGCTCTTGGTGTGGATGCAGGAAACCTTCGACCCCTTCAAGCCGTTGGAGACGGCGACGACGCTCGCGGAGGTTCGCGAGGCCTTCTTGGCCTGGGCAAAGGTGCTCGCGACGAACCGTCAGCACCGGCAGTTTATGATCTTTGTGATGAGCCGGGTGGAGTGGAGTGAGGCGTTGAAGGCGAAGCTGCGCAAGCGGTTGGACGCGCTGATGGTGGCCGACCCATACGACCGGCTGGTGGAGTGTGTGGCGCGGCTGAAGGATTTGGGCGAGATCGCTTCCCCGCTCTCGGGAGTGCAGATCGCCGCGTTGTTGATTTCGTGCTTCTTCGGGTTGCACCGGGAGGCGTGGTTGCACAAGCCTTGCGGCTGCACGGAGCAGTTGGACCTGCCCCCGACGCTGGAGGCAGGATTGGACTTTATCCTAAATGGTATCAGGAGGACATCAAATGACTGAAGCGACGGAAACGACGGAACAGGCGACGAAGCCTTCTCGCGGTGCGGCGGCAGCGGCCGGCACGCTGGGGTTGCTGTTGAGCGTGGGCGCGGCCTTCGCGCTGGGGTGGCATGTGAGCCAGATCTACACCACGCGCCAGGCCACCAAGGCGGCCGCCGAACAGGCCGCCAAGCAGCAGGCGTTGATGATGGGCCGCCCGGTTACGGTGGAGACCACCAAGGCCGCCAAGCGCGCGATGAACCCGCCCAAGGAGTTTATGGGCCACGTTGAGCCCATTGAGAAGACCGACCTGCGTGCGCAGATCGATGGCACCATCGCCGAGGTGGCCTTCACCGAAGGTTCGATGGTCAAGGCCGGCGATCTGCTCTTCCTCATCGACCCGCGGGTCTACGAGGCGCGCGTGGCTCAGGCCAAGGCGGCCCTGGAGAAGGCCAAAGCCTCCAGCGAGAATGCCGACCGCTACTACGCGCGTATCAGCGCGGTGGATAAGCGCTCGGTGACCGAGGCGGAGATCGACCAAGCCTACGCCACGATGCTCGAGGCGCGCGCGGCCATCGCCCAGTGCGAGGCGGATCTGCAGAGCGCGGAGATCAACCTGGGCTACACGCGCATCACCGCCCCCATCTCCGGGCGTATCGGTAAGAGCCTGCTCAAGAAGGGCGACTACGTGGCCCCCTCGATGGGCTCGTTGGCGCGTATTGTGCAGACCGACCCGGTGCGCGTGGCCTTCTCCCTGCCCGACAAGGAGATGATTGCCGGGCGCAAGGTGATTGTGGAGAAGGGGAAGATTGAGGCCATCCGCGCCCAGCTGCGTCTGCCCGATGGGACCATCTACGACCACGATGGCGAGGCGGACTTCGTGAGCAACGAGATGGATAGCGCCACGGCCTCGCTGGCGATGCGCTACCGCTTCGCGAACCCCGACCAGCTCCTGATCTCGAATGGCTATGTGACGGTGCTACTGAGCGAGGCCGAGCCCAAGGAGATTATCGCGGTGCCCACCGGGGCCGTGCTGGCGAACGCCACCGGCGACTATGTCTACCTGAATGTGAACGGCACGGCGGTGCGGCGTATCGTCAAGCTCGGCGAAGTGCAAGGCGGCTACATCGCCATCCTCTCGGGGCTGAACGAGGGCGAAGAGGTGATTACCGAGGGCGTGGTAAACGTCTCGGACGGCGCGAAGCTGAATGTGGTGAACCCGGCGGTCAAGCAGAGCGCGGTAACGGCGGAGGCCTCCCTCCCCGTGGCCGCGAAGTAAGCCCGGCAGCCGGCAGAAGGAGTTTTCGGTTATGGCTGAAGAACGGAAGATGAGCCTCGAGGAGATCGAGGCAAACGAGCGCAGGGTCATCCAAGAGGCGCTCAAGGAGCTGCCGACGAAGTCCATCTTCTCGCGCATCTTTGTGAACCGGCCGCGCTTTGCCTTCGTTATCGCGATTGTGATGACGCTGGTGGGCGCGCTGGCCATCAAGTCGCTGCCCGTGGAGCAGTATCCCGAGGTGGCGCCGCCTTCGGTGCGCGTGAGCTGCACCTATCCCGGCGCGAACGCCGTGGACCTGGCCAACACCGTGGCTATCCCAATCGAGTCCGAGGTCAACGGCGTGGAGGATATGATTTATATGTCCTCGGAGTGTACGGATAACGGCCAGTATACCTTGACGGTCACCTTCGCGGTGGGTGCGGACCGCGATATGAGTATGGTGCGCGTGCAGAACCGCGTGGCGCGCGCCGAGCCGAAGTTGCCGGCGGAGGTGACCAAGCAGGGTATCTCGGTGAACTCGCGCTCGCCCTCGATGCTCGGCTTCCTTGCCTTCCGTTCGCCCTCGGGGGCACTCAACAAGCTGCAAATCTCCGACTTCCTCTTCTCCAATATCCGCGACACCATTCTGCGCATCCCCGGCGTGGGCGGCGCGGACGTCTATGGCGCGAAGGTGGCGATGCGCATTTGGCTGGACCCCGACCGGATGGCGGCGCAGAATATGGACGCCAACGAGGTGGTCGCGGCCATCTCCTCGCAGAACCGCCAGGCCTCGCTCGGTTCGGTGGGTGCTTCGCCGGTGCAGGACCCCACCATCAAGAACGTCTACACCATCACCACCAACGGGCGCCTAAGTTCGGTCAAGGAGTTCGAGAATATCGTGGTGCGCACCTCCGAGGACGGCGGTATGGTCCGCCTGCGGGATGTGGCGCGCATTGAGGTGGGCGAGCAGAGCTACGACGCTACCGGCACCTTCAACAACGCCGAGGCGGTTTCGATGGGCCTTAGCCAGACCCCCGGCACCAACGCCATCGAGGCGGTCGATACCATCAAGGCCGAGCTCGAGCGCCTTAAGCCCACCTTCCCCGGCGACCTGGAGGTGGTCTTCGCCTACGACGCCACCGATTCGGTGCGCGACTCGATTAAGGAGATCGTCTCCACCCTCGTGGAGACCTTCGTGCTCGTGGTGATCGTCTGCTTCCTCTTCCTGCAAGACATCCGCGCCACGCTCGTGCCAGTCTGCGCCATCCCCGTCTCGCTCTTCTGCACCTTTGCCGTGCTCAAGGCCTGCGACTTCTCCATCAACACCCTCTCGCTCTTCGCGTTGGTGTTGGCCATCGGCTCAATCGTCGACGACGCCATCGTCGTGGTCGAGCGTGTGCAGTATCACATGCAAAAGAGCAAGCTTGACCGCAAGACCGCTACGCTCCTGACAATGAGCGAGGTGACCGGCGCAGTTATCGCCACCACCCTCGTGCTGCTGGCCATCTTCGTGCCGGTAGGCTTCATCTCGGGCATTACCGGGCGCATCTACGCGCAGTTCGCGGTGACGATGTCGGTGGCCATCTGCTTCTCCACCGTCAACGCCCTTACCCTCTCCCCGGCTATCTGCGCCACCATTATGGGCACGCCCACCGAACACAAGCACCTGTGGGACCCCTTCACCTGGTTTAACGCCGGGCTCGAGTGGCTCAAGAAGCGCTATGCCTCCATCGCCAAGTTCCTGGCCGCGCGCCGCATCCTAACGCTCCTCCTCCTGCTCCTGACTGCCGCCGGGGCCATCATTGCCCTGGAGAAGACCCCGAGCTCCTTCCTCCCCGAAGAGGACCAGGGCGTGGTCTTCGTGGACGTTTCCCTGAGCGAGGGCACGAACCGCGCCGTCACCGACAAGTTTATGGCCCGCGTGGGCGACGAGATCCGGAAGATCCCCGGCGTGAAGCACCTCCTGTCCGTCACCGGCCACGCGATGGTCTCGGGCTCGGCGGAGAACACCGGGATGTTCATCGTGGCGCTGAAAGACTGGGCCGACCGCCCCGAAGGCGCCACCGCCCGCGGCATCCTCAACCAGATTATGGCCCTCTCGGCGCAGTATCACGAAGGCAAGTTCTTCGCGATGCTCCCGCCGGCGATTATGGGCCTGGGCAACACCGGCGGCTTGAGCGTCCAGTTCCAGTCGCTCTCCTTCACCGACCCGGAGATTATCGAGCGCAACCTCCGCTCCTTCCTCGTCTCCCTCAACCAGGCCCCGGAGCTTGCGATGGCCTTCTCGCCCTACACCTCCGGCACGCCCCACATCAAGCTTGAGGTCGACCGCACCAAGGCCGAGAGCTACCAGGTGCCTGTCTCCACCCTTTACAGCACCTTGCAGAGCTACCTCGGCTCCTACTACATCAACGACATTAACATCGGCACCCAGGTCAACCAGGTCATCATCCAGTCCGACTGGAAGGGCCGCGACACCGCCGATGCCATCGGCCGGCTCTATGCCAAGAGCAACACCGGCGCGATGGTCCCCGTCTCCGCCCTCGTCAACAGCCAGACCATCGGCGGCACGCGCAACTACCCGCGCTACAACCTCTATCCCTCGGCGAAGATTACCGCGATGGCCGCCCCCGGCTTCGCCTCGGGCGAGGCGATGGAGGCCGTGCGCAATGTGGCCCAAGCCACCCTCTCGCGCGACTTCTCCTTCGAGTGGACCGACCTCTCTTATCAGGAGAACGCCACCGCCGGCCAGACGACCATCATCGTCATCGCCGCCTTCGTCTTCGGCTATCTCTTCCTGGTGGCCCAGTATGAGAGCTGGACGCTGCCGCTACCGGTGATGACCTCCATCATCGTCGGCTGCATGGGTGCCTTCATCGGCATTATGCGCAACGGCCTGGACCTCTCCATCTACGCCCAGCTCGGCCTGCTGCTCCTGGTGGCCTTGGCCGCGAAGAACGCCATCCTCATCGTCGAGTTCGCCGCCACGCGCCGTGAGCAAGGCCTGAGCATCGTCGACGCGGCGGGCGAGGGCGCCGGCGAGCGTCTGCGCGCGGTGTTGATGACCGCCCTCACCTTCATCCTCGGCGTGCTCCCGATGGTCTACGCCGAAGGCGCGGGCGCGGCCAGCCGCCGCCACATCGGCGTCACCGTCTACTACGGGATGCTGATGTCCACCACCGCCGGGCTGCTGATGATCCCGGCCCTCTATTCACTCTTCGAGAAGATGCGCGAGGGCACCTACGCCCTCTTCGGCACCACGCACAAGAAGGAGGAAACCAAGTGAAGCCTTCCCTGCTCTCCCTGACCGCCCTGCTGACCCTCTGCGGCTGCACCGCCCTCGGCCCCCAGTATACCGAGCGCCCCGCCGCCGACATCCTCGACGAAGCCGCCGTCACCCAGGCCGAGGCCCAAGACAACCTCCCCCGCCTCAATACGCGCGACGCACTCCCCGCCCCCGAGCTCACCGCCTGGTGGGAGCGCTTCGACGACCCGGCCCTCTCCCGCCTCCTGGCCAAGGCCTACGCCGTCAACCGCAACCTCGCTGCCGCCCGCGCCAACCTCGCCGCCGCCCGCGCCGCCTATGAATACCAGCGCGGTGCCCTCTGGCCCTCGGTCAACGTCGGTGGCGACCTCACCCGCGCCCGCACCTCCGAGAACGGCCTCTCCGGCTCCTCCCCCAACCGCCGCTACACCGATTACAACCTCGCTGCCAGTGCCCGTTGGGAGCTCGACTTCTTTGGCCGCGTCCAGCACCTCACCGATGCCGCCGCCGCCGAGGCGCAGGCCTCCGAGGCCGACCTCAAGGCCCTCTGGGTTTCGGTCTCCGGGTCGCTCGCCACCTACTACCTTGAGTTGCGCACCCTCCAGGGCCGCCTAATGGTGGCCGAGGACAACCTCAAGCTCCAGCAGGCCAACTACGACCTCCTCGCCAACCGCAACCGCGCCGGTATCACCAACGACCTCCAGAAGAACCAGGCCGAATACGACCTGCGCAACACCGCCGCCACCATCCCCTCCCTCAAGGCCCAAATCGTCGCCGCCGAGAATGCCATCGCCCTCCTCTGCGGCGTCACCCCCGGCACCCTGCCGCCCGAGCTCCTGGCCCAGCCCGCACTCCAGTCCGCCCCCGGCCCTGCCGCCGGCGAGGTCCCCCAAGGCACGCAGAACGACAACGCCAAGGCCGCTGGCCTCCGCCCCACCGGCATCCCCCGCGCCAAGCGCATCAACCTCGATGCCGGCATCCCGGCCGACGCCATCCGCCGCCGCCCCGATGTCTACGCCGCCGAGCGCCGCTTGAAGGCCGCCACCTCCACCCTCGGGGCCGCCGAGGCCGAGCACTATCCCACCGTCTACATCTCCGGCTCCTTTGGACTCGATTCGCTCACCTTGGGCGACCTCTTCGATTGGGACAGCCGCTTCTACAACTTCGGTCCGGGCGTCACCCTGCCGATCTTCCGCGGCGGCCAGATCGTCGCCAACGTGAAGATCAAGACCGAGCAGCAGAAGGCCGCCCTCGCCAGCTACGAGCAGGTCGTCCTCTCGGCCCTGGCCGATGTACGCACTGCCCTCGCCGGCGTCACCCAGGAATACGAGCGCCTCACCCAGCTGCGCCTCGGCGTCCAGGCCGCCCAAGCCGCCTACGAAATCGCCGCCAACAAGTACAACGCCGGCCTCGGTGACTTCTTCGACGTCCTCGATGCCCAGCGCCAGCTCCAGACCCTCGACGAGGCGCGCGTCATCAGCGAAGGTGCCATCGCCCAGCAGCAGGTGGCCCTCTACAAGGCCCTCTGCGGCGGTTGGGAGGGCGACGACACCCTTCCCGCCTCAGCCCTCTTTGGCCCGCTGGCCACCGACGAGCCGCTCATCGCCCCCATCGCCGCCCAAGCTGACGAAGCGGCCGAGTAAGGGCGGCAGTTCATCCCAACAAGAAAGGGAGCCCGACGGGCTCCCTTTCTTGTTGGGATAGGCAGAGGCTTTACTTCTGCGCCAGGTAATCGTTGATGGCTTTCGCTGCGCGGCGGCCTTCGCCCATCGCGAGGATGACCGTGGCCGCGCCCAGGACAATGTCGCCGCCGGCATAGACGCCGGGGATGGAGGTGGCCTGGTTGGCGTCGACGACGATGTGGCCCTTGCGGTCAATCTCCAAGCCGTCGGTGGTCTGCGGGATGAGGGGATTGGAGGCGTTGCCGATGGCGATAATCACTGCGTCCATCGGCAGGGTGTACTCGCTGCCCTGGATCGGCACGGGGCTGCGGCGGCCGGAGGCATCGGGCTCGCCCAGTTCGTAGCGCAGGCACTCAATGGCCTTGACCGCGCCCTTCTCGTCGCCCACAATCCGCTCAATGTTGGAGAGGAACTGGAAGTTGACCCCCTCCTCCTCGGCGTGCTCCACCTCTTCGGCGCGCGCGGGCATCTCGGCGCGGCTGCGGCGGTAGACCAGGTAGACCTCCTCGGCACCCAGGCGGAAGGCCATACGCGCGGCATCCATCGCCACGTTGCCACCGCCGAGCACGGCCACGCGCTTGGCCGGATAGTAGGGGGTGGCGGCCTCGGCCTTGTCGTAGGCCTTCATCAAGTTGGCGCGCGTGAGGTACTCATTGGCCGAGAAGACGCCGACGAGCTCTTCGCCGGGGATGCCCATAAAGCGCGGTAAGCCGGCACCGGTGCCGATGTAGACCGCGTCGAAGCCATCCTTGGCCATCAGGTCGCGCAGCTTACGGGTGCGGCCGACGACGAAGTTCGTCTCCACCTTCACGCCCATTTGCTTGAGTCCCTCAATCTCCTTGTTCACGATCGCCTTGGGCAGACGGAACTCGGGAATGCCGTAAACGAGCACGCCACCGGGCTTCTGGAAGGCCTCGAAGAGCGTGACATCGTGCCCCTCGCGCCGGACGTCGGCCGCCACGGTAATCCCCGAGGGGCCCGACCCAATCACGGCCACCTTCTTGCCCGTCTCGGGCTTGACGGTGTTGTCGATGGGGTGCTCGGCGTCGTGCGCGCGCTGCCAATCGGCCACGAAGCGCTCCAAGCGGCCAATGGCCACGCTCTGGTTCACATCCTTGCGGATGACGCCCATCGTGCAATGCTTCTGGCACTGGCTCTCCTGGGGGCAGACGCGCCCGCAGATCGCCGGCAGGATGCTCGTACGCCGGATAATCCCCAGCGCCTCGGCGTAGTTCCCCTGCGCCACCTCGTGGACGAAGCCGGGGATGTTGATAGAGACCGGGCAATCCTTCATGCACGGGGCGTTCTTGCACTGCAAGCAGCGGCTCGCCTCCACGCGCGCCTGGGTCTCGGTGTAGCCGATGGCCACCTCCTGCATATTGCGCTTGCGGATTTCGGGGGCCTGCACCGGCATCGGCTGCTGGGCAATCCCCGTGCGCTCCTTAGGGCTCAGGGCCTTGCCCTGCATCCCGGCCCACAACTGCTCGGCCTGCGCTTCCAACGCTTCCTTAGAAACAAACGACATGGCTCTCTCCTTACTTCTCGTCGGCCATCTTAAAGAGGTTGCAATTCTCCTCGCGCTCGCGGGGGATGAAGGCGCGGTTGCGCTGCATCAAGTTATCGAAGTCCACCTGGTGCGCGTCGAACTCCGGTCCATCCACGCAGACAAACTTGATCTTCCCGCCCACCAGCACGCGGCAGCCGCCGCACATCCCGGTGCCATCAATCATAATCGCGTTGAGCGAGGCCACCGTCGGCACGTTGAAGGGCTTGGTCGTCAGCGCGCAGAACTTCATCATAATCGGCGGCCCGATCGTCACGCACTCCTTAATCTCCTCGCGCTCGCAGACCTCCTTGAGCGGCTCGGTCACCAACCCCTTGCGCCCGTAGGAGCCATCGTCGGTGCAGATAATCAGCTCATCGGCAATCTTGCGCATCTCCTCCTCCATAATCAGGAGTTCCTTGTTGCGCGCGCCGATAATCACAATCACCCGGTTGCCCGCGGCCTTCATCGCCTGCGCAATCGGATGGAGCGGCGCCACGCCAATGCCGCCACCCACGCAAACCACCGTCCCGCGCTTCTCAATATGCGTCGGGCGCCCCAGCGGACCCAGGAAAACCGGCAACGCATCGCCCACATTCATCATCGCCAGCTTCTTCGTCGAGAACCCCACCGCCTGGAAGATGATGCGCACATCCCCCTTCACCGGGTCGGCATCGGCAATCGTCAACGGAATCCGCTCGCCAAACTGCTCATCAATCTGCAGAATGATAAACTGCCCGGCCTTGCGCTCCTCGGCAATCAACGGAGCGTGAATCCACATCGAATAAACCTCGGCGGACAACTGCTCCTTCGCAACAATCGGAAACATCGTTCTCTCTCCTTGACTAGGGTGCGTAAATCACGGCCGCAAAGTATACCACAATCCCGCGCATATTGCGTAGCGCTCTTTTAGACCCCGCGCCTACCTCAAATCGACCTAGGGCCTACCTCGCCTCGACCTAGGCCCTAGGTCGCCTCGAGGTAGGCCCTACCTTTTTTAGGGTATCGGGCGAGCCCGGACGGGGGTGGGGGCACGGGGTGTGCTTGTAAGCGTTGTGCACTGCCACCTTCTGCGGCGGCCATCGGGCGCAATCGGTTTTGCAGGCCGCCGCCCCGGCGGCCCCACGCTAACGGCTAACCGCTAACAGCTAACCGCTGGGCGCGTCAGCGCCACGCCCCCGCGCCTACCTCAAATCGACCTAGGGCCTACCTCGCCTCGACCTAGGCCCTAGGTCGCCTCGAGGTAGGCCCTACCTTTTTTAGGGTATCGCGCGAAGCGCGGACGAGGGTGGGGCTCGGTGTGTACCTGTAAGCGTTTTACACGCCGCCGTTCCCGGCGGCTTTTCGCCCATTGTCAGCTAGGGGCGCGGGGGCCCGCGCCCCAAAAAATAGTTGCAAAAAGTGCTTGACACGGGGGGGGTAAAGATGCTAATCTACTCCCGAAACCTTGAGAAAGGGTACGCTCGGGAGGCCGATCCTCCCGACGTAGAGGAAAGGATGAAAGAGATGAAGAGTCAGTTGAAATGGCTTGCGACGGCCACTTGCGCCGCCGTGTGGTCAGCCTATGCTTGGGCTGATATACAGGTCGACAATGTTGCGGCATTGTCGGGATTGAGTGTCAGCGGCGGCAACTACGCCCGCGTCCAGTTCCAGCTGGATGATCAACGCTTTACCGTCACAGGCGCGGAGGCGCTAGGGGATGTCATCTGGGTGAAGTCGATTGGCGTTGTCCAGCGCCCGAATAATACCATCGCCGCGAACTCGACCCTGCGCATCCAGCAGTCGACGGGAACGAATGCGAGCACGGGCCTTTCAAGTTCCCAGAACGCGGCGGTGATTGCTATCTCGCAGCCGCTCTCGGCTTCGTCTACGGAGACGCTGACGGTGGGGACCGCTTCGCAGACCTTGCGGACCTATACCTTCGCAGCGCCCTTCCCGCTGAAGAAGAGCACGCTCTACACCGCCTCCTTCTACAACGAGAGTGGGACTGCCGCCAATCAGCAGCTTGCGATGTATAACGATTCGACCAACCAGACCACGCAGAACACGAACACCACCATTCACGCGAGCGCAGATGCCAACTACTCGCCTTGCGTGCGGATTATCGCGGTGGAGCGGAGCAAGCTTGCTGACGTCGGGGAGACGGCGACCTGGAGTGGCCTTTGGAGTGAGGCACCTGCGTCGACGGACACCGTGGGCCTGAATGTGACGGCGGCGAATGCGGCCTTGACGATGGACACCTCAGCGACGGTCGCCGGCTTGGCCATCGGCTCGGAGACCGCCGTCGGCCCGCTGACCATCAGCGGCTCGGGTTCTCTCACCTCCTCCACCACCTCCATCGCCACCGATACCAACGTCTCGGCTATCACCGCCAACCTCGGCGCAGTCACCCTCGCCTCCGGCAAGACGCTGACGGTGGGCAATGCAACCACGCTGTCGGGGTTGGTGGGCGAGGTGACCTCTCAGGTGGTCTATAATCTAGGTGCTTCTCTTGCAGATGAGGCCACGCGTCGGAATCTTATCCAGAACTTCCCGGGTGTTGTCACCTTCAAGGCAACGGGGGCGACTGGGGCGACGTTGGCGTATGCTGCGGACTCTACGGCCTCTCTTGCCTCCTGCCTTGCCTTTGATGGCGGCACGCACACCTTCAAGTATGGCCGCTCGACGGGCCAAGGCTACGGTCTTTTCGCCACTGGGCGCGGGGATGATGTGCCGACGATTGATGTCAAGAAAGACACCACGCTGGAGTTCTACGAGAAGGACCTCTCGGGTTGGAACGGCACGGTTCAGGCGAAGCCGGCAGTGATTCGCGTCCGCAACGGTGGCACGCTCAACTTCCAGGACTACGGTGGGTCGGGCTTCTTCCGCGACCGTTTGGTGCTCGATGGCGGGGCAAGCGTGACGATGGCGGGCTCTAACTTCGTTCTCCACGGTGGCACGCAGGATGCTGCTCACGCGCAGATTGCGATGCTGGACTCCAATACGGCGGTTGAAGCGACCCTCGCTGGCCAGATTGGTATTACGAATATCAATGGTGGGCAGGCCGGGCAGAAGGCTTCTACGATTGCCGTCGGAAACAATGCCACCTTGAAGGCTTCGGCGAAGTTCGTGGGAACGGTGGATGGTGGTAGCCTGACGAAGGTTGGCTCTGGCACGCTCGAGCTCTCCTCGACGGAGACGAATACCTCCAATGCGCTGACCATTAGCGCGGGTAAGGTTCTAATCAAGAACGGTTCCTCTTGGGGCACGGGTGCTATCACGGTGGCGGAAAGCGCAGCGCTGGAGGTGGAGGTCTCCTCGGCAGATACTACGAAGATATTTGCCAACACCCTCTCCGGCGCGGGCACGGTGAAGAAGCTTGGCGCGGGCACGCTCTCCTTGACGGGTTCGGTGAGTACGCCGGTGGAGGTGGCAGCGGGAACGCTGGATATCGGGACAAACCGTCCGGCGGTCAATGCGCTTGCGAGCGGGGCGGTGCTGAAGGTTAAGGCCACCGTGGCAGAGCTGAGCGCGCAGACGATTACCTTGACGGTGGGGGCGAGCCTCACAGACGTCACGGCCAGTCAGTTCTCGGTGGTGGATGATACGGGTTCTGCGGTGGAGGGTTTCTCGGCCGCAGTGGCAGATGGCACGCTGACCATTACATTGCCGAGCGTGTTGCCGACGCTGACGGTGACGGATGACACGCAGACTTGGACGAATAGTGCGAGTTGGCCTACCTCCGGCGCGGTAAAGGTGGATGCTTCGGCAGTTACGACGGCCAAGACAATCACGATTCCTGCGTCGGAAGCGACGAGAACTTTCTCGACGCTGACGGTGGTGGCACCGGCAACGGTCCAAGTGACGATTGCAGTTGAGAGCGGCAATACGATTGGTGCGCTGCTAGTTGATGGCTCCGTGGCGATGGCTGTGGGGGCGGTCAATGCCATCACCAATTCGGTGACGGTCAATGCCGGCGGCATCCTCGAGGTGGTGGTTGCCGAGAACGAGGACTTGACGCTCACCACGCCTATCTCCGGCGCGGGCACCTTCGCCAAGGGCGGCGCAGGTGTGCTCACCCTCGGCGCAAACATCACCACCACTGGCGGCTCGATTGTCCAGAGCGGTACGCTCAACTTTGGCACTGGGAGCATCACGACGGAAAGTAATCCGGGTAATTATACAGCCAATGCGATGGGGGATGTGTTGGTCTGCGAGAATGCCGTGCTTGATTTGAAGGGCAAGCCTAATTTGTGGTTGCGTGAGATTACCTTGAAAACAGGGGCTACTTACAAGAATAGTGGCAGTGAACTTGGTACAAGTACGCGTCAATTGCAGAAGGTAACCTTGCTCGGCGATGCCACGGTGGTGGCAGATGCGAACTTCGGCTTGCTCGCGCATGGGCATACCGCAACGACCCTCACGCTCAATGGGCACACGCTCACGAAGCAGGGCAACAGCAGCTTTTGGCTGATGAATACAACGGTCACCGGCACCTCGGGCAAGATCGTGGTCGAGGCGGGTTCTATGACGAATACAGGTGCAAATAAGACGGTCACCTTCTCGATACCGATTACGCTCGAGAGCACGCTGACCGGGACCCCCTTTGATCTGACGGGTAATGATGTGACGGCCTCGGATAACCTGACGGCGAATGGGCCTGTCTCCTTCGCCAAGCTGATTACCGGGAGCGGAAAGACGATTGTCGGCACCGGCACGGTGACGGTGACGGATATGACGCTGGGCGGTCCGCTGAATGTGACTGGCAACCTGGTCATTGATCGCGCAACTGTAACGGACACGCGCTCCTTCGCCAACGCCATCAAGGTGGCCTCGGGCGGTTCGTTGACGACGAAGGGTAACATCACCTGGAATAGCAGCGATAATGAGTTCTTGGGGAGCCTCACGGTCGCT
>JBJFFT010000200.1:0-3339 GCA_051891975.1 Candidatus Spyradenecus sp.
CGGCCTTCGGGCGAAACGGGTGCGCGCACACCCGAAGGCCGCCGGCGGTTTAGATGACGAGCTTGACCTTCAGTTTGCGGCCCAGGCCGTAGAAGAAGGCGGCGGTGGCGGCAAGGAAGGCGCAGGCAACGGCAATCCAGAGTAGCGAGTGGCCGGTGGTCACTTGGAAGTAGAGCGTGGCCACGCACCAACCCAGGAGCGTCAGGTAGCTGAAGAGGATGGTGGAGAAGCCCCAGCCGATCTCGCGCACCACCGTGGCCATCGCGGCCAGGCACGGCACGTAGAGCAGGACGAAGAGGAGGTAGGCAAAGGCACGGTTGCGGTCGTTGTCGAACTTGTTGCGGAGCGTGCTCATCAGCGTGGCGTCGGTCTCCAACTCTTCGCCCATCGCCAGTTCGTAGGCCTCGTTGATCTGCTTGCGCAGGACCTCGACCTCGGCGCCGCGTGCTTCCGGGGTCACCGCGCCGGAGGTAATCCGCCGGACGATGGTCTGCATCTCCGCAGCCCGGGTCAACGCATCGGTGGCGGCCTCAACGGCGCCCTCCGCCTCTTCCAGTTGCCCTTGCAGGGCCTCATTCTGGGCGGCCTGGGCGGCTAGGGCGTCGCGCTCGGCGGTGGCTTCGGCCAACTCCGCCTTGAGCGTATCGAAGTCCAGCGCCTCGTCAATGGCGGCCTGCAGTTCGGCCAGTTCCTCAGCCGAGAGGGTGGGGTCATCCAGGCGCTCGGCCAGGGTCAGGACCTGCTCGTAGTCGGACTTGAAGATATCCACGCCCAGGGGGTCGAGCAGGGTGTCGAGGAGACCTGAGAAGGCCTCGGGGATAGAGGCAATGGCCTCGGCCACGCCCTCGCGGAAGTCCTCCCGCGCGCTGGCCCAGGTGACCGATTCGTCGCCCGCTTCCTCGACCTCCTTGCTAATCGCGTAGAGGGAGTTGAGCGAGGAGACCACCTGTTCCTTGGCGAAGAGGCCGACGATGAGCGCCACCGACCCCTGCCAGTTGCTCCGCTCCACGCCCATCGGCGCAAAGACCGGCGAGATGGCCCGGCCGACGAACTCGATGGCGGAGATCTCCTCGGCCTCGCTGTCGGCCTCGGTAGCCTCGACCGTCGGCGCGGGCTCGGCGGCGAAGGGGCTCTTGAAGGTAATCTTGTCGCAGATGCTCAGGAAGAGGACCATCACCACCAGCACCTTGCCGGCGCGGAAGAGGAAGCGGGCCAGGCGCTCCCAAGCCTGCTTGAGCACTGTCCCGGCGCGCGGGATGTGGTAGAGCGGCAGCTCCATCACGAAGGGCGCCGGGTCGCCCACAAAGAGCGTCCACTTCAAGAGCAGCCCCGTCAAGACCGCCAGCGCAATGCCGCACAGGTAGATGGCAAAGACCATCGCCCCCGAGGCCGCCCCGAAGAAGGCCGCCCCGAAGAGCGCGTACACGGGCAACCGCGCCCCGCAACTCATAAAGGGCGTCATAAAGATCGTCAGCAGACGGTCGCGGCGGTTGGAGAGGGTGCGCGTGGCCATAATGGCCGGCACCGTGCAGCCAAAGCCCACCAACATCGGCACAAAGGCGCTGCCGGGCAGGCCCAACAGGCGCATAAAGCGGTCCATCACATAGGCCGCGCGGGCCATATAACCCGAGTCTTCCAAGATCGAGAGGCCCAGGAAGATGAAGAAGACCGGCGGGATGAAGGTCATCACCGTCTGCACGCCGGTGCCCAGACCATCGGCCAGCAGCGTAATGAGCCACTCGGGCGCGTGGCAGAGGGCGAGCAGGTTGCCCAGCCCCGTCACGAAGAGCGCGTCGCCCAGGCCGTCGAAGAAGTCGATGAAGCAGCCGCCGACCACCTGGGTAAACCAGAAGAGCAGGTACATCGCCCCCAGGAAGATCGGGATGCCCAGCCAGCGGTTCAGCGCAAAGCGGTCGAGCGTCCGCCCGAGCTCGGTGCGCGCGTGGCCCACCTGCTTGACGATGCCCGCGTGGAGCTCGGCGATCTTGTCGTAGCGCGCGTCGGCAATCAGCACATCGGGCGTGGTGCCCAGCACCTCCTCCACCTGCGCAATCGTCGCCTCCGCCCCCGGGACGATCCCCTCGAGCCGGTGCAGCGCCAACACCTCCGGCTCACCCTCGCGGTGCGCCTGCATAAAGGCCTTGTTCAGCGAGACGGGGTAGACCACCCGCGCCGGCCGCTGCTTCGTTGCCAACGCCTCCAGAATCGCCCGCTCCAGCGCCTGACGCCGATTGCGCCGTTGCACATCGCCCGTCACCACCGGCACCCCCAACCGCTTCGAGAGCTCAGGGATATTCACATTGAAGCCCTGGCGTTTGAGGATATCCACCATCGTCAGCACCACCACCATCGGCTTACCCAGCTCGGCCAAGGCCAGCGTCAGGTAGAGGTTACGCTCCAGGTTCACCGCGTCCACCACATTGATAATGACATCCGCCACCCCGCTGCGCGCGTAGTCCGAGGCTACCTTTTCGTCCTCCGAGACCGCGTGCAGCGAGTAAATCCCCGGCAAATCCACCACCGTCACGTGCTCGCCATTGGTCAACGCCACATCGCCCAAGAGCTTCTCCACCGTGACCCCAGGCCAGTTCCCCGTCACCTGGTGCATCCCCGTCCACGCATTAAAGAAGGTGGACTTGCCCGTATTCGGGTTGCCCACCAACGCTGCGGTAATCGTCTTGCGCGTCATCCTTACGCCTCCACTGCCGAGAGTTCCAAAAACGCCGCCTCGGCACGCCGAAGCGACAACTCGAACCCGCGCACCTTCAGCCGCAACGGGTCCCCCATCGGGGCCACCCCGATCAACTCAATCACCGCGCCCCGGGTTAACCCCAGCGCCAGCAACTTCGCCCGATAGCCCGCCTTCGTCACCTGATACCCGGTGATCTTGGCCCTATCGCCAACCTTCATGGAAGTAATATCCATCGTCTATCCTCGTGTAATCGGTTCGGGGGCGCTCCCGCGGAGAGAGAGAACGGGAGTTAGCCCCGTCGAACTGGCGCATAAGATAGCACCCTCTAATTTTTCTGTCAAGCCCTAAATTAGAAAAAACTAACAGCGGCTGAAAACCTGCTGTTAGCTGTTAGCGGCTAGCGGTTAGCGCGCGTTCCGCGCCGGAAAGGCCGGGGGGCGAGCCAGCGGTTAGCTGTTAGCGGCTAGCGGTTAGCGCGCGTTCCGCGCCGGAAAGGCCGGGGGGCGAGCCAGCGGGTAGCTGTTAGCGGCTAGCGGTTAGCGCGCGTTCTGCGCCGGAAAGACCGGGGGGCGAGCCAGCGGTTAGCTGTTAGCGGCTAGCGGTTAGCGCGCGTTCCGCGCCGGAAAGGCCGGGGGGCGAGCCAGCGG
>JBJFFT010000201.1:0-219 GCA_051891975.1 Candidatus Spyradenecus sp.
GTTTTCCCAAGCGCCCTGCGCAAATCTATTGACATTTTACACCCCTAGGTCATTTCGAGCTAGCCCCTAGGTCATCTCGAGCTAGCCCCTAGGTCATCTCGAGCTAGCCCCTAGGTCGAGGCGAGCTAGGCCCTAGGTCGAGGCGAGGTAGGCCCTAGGTCAAGGCGAGGTAGGCCCTAGGTCAAGGCGAGGTAGGCCCTAGGTCAAAGCGAGGTAGCC
>JBJFFT010000201.1:319-13671 GCA_051891975.1 Candidatus Spyradenecus sp.
CCTAGGTCAAAACGAGCTAGGCCCTAGGTCAAAACGAGCTAGGCCCTAGGTCAAAACGAGCTAGGCCCTAGGTCAAAGCGGGGGCTCTGCCCCCGCCGGGCGCGCAGCGCCTAGGGTCGGTTCTGTGGCCGCGCATATTTGCGCGGCGCAGGGGCTTGGGGGCAAGGCCCCCAACGGCCCTCGGCGGGGAGGCGCGCCAAGCGCATCCCCGCCGCGCGTGCCAGCCGTGCCCGCTCAGCCCACCCCCCTCAGCCTCCCACCCGCCTCCCCCCACGCCAAGCAAAAGCCGAAGTGCCCGCAGGGCGCTTGTTGACATCGCCCCCGGGCCGCCCGCGCGCAAAAAAGAAGCGCGCCCGAAATCGGGCGCGCCTATTGGCTCTAAGAGCAACCTTACTTAGCCGTCGAGGACATCGTCTCGGCCGTGCCCTTATCCAGGGCGGAGGTGCCAGTGCGGCCATCGGTGGCGGTCTTGAGGGGACGGCCGGCCGGGTCGACGAGACGCGCGGTAAGGAAGATAAGGAGGTTGCGCTTCTCGCTGTATTCGCCGGTGGAACGGAAGAGGAAGCCGATGAAGGGCAGGTCGCCGAGGATCGGAATCTTATCCTCGAAGGACTTGCGGGTCTCGGTAATCAAGCCGCCCATCACGACGGTGGCGCCGTTGTAGACCGAGAGGTAGGTGGAGACCTCGCGGATGTGGAACTTGGGCTGAGGCATCGAGACCTGGTAGTACTGGACCTCGGCGCCAGTGACAATGCCGCCGGTCATCGTGTACTGAATGTAGGGGACCTGCATACCATAGTCGAAGTCACCGAGGTATTCCACCACCTTGGGGTTGACCGAGAGGTTGATCATCTGGCCTTCCTGCGAGACTTCAGGCATCACCTGGAGCGAGACACCCACGTCCTGCGATTCGAAGGACTGCGGCTCGACAGCGAACTTCACCGGCGGGGGCTGAACATTAACACCACCACCCGTCACCGAGGTGTTGTTGTTGTCGTAGGTCGTATCCGCCTCTTCGAGCTCGGTGACATCGAACTCGGTGGGATAGATCCACTGGGTGACAACCTTCATCATTGCCTCCATACCGGAGCGGGCAACGACCTTCGGGCTCGAGAGCATATCCGTGTCGGAGCGCTGGGCGAGCATGTGAAGAATCATCGTCATATCCACGCGGCCAAAGACGGCCGAGAAGCTGGCGAAGGTGTCATCCGGAGCAATGGAGGAGCCGGCCAGGTTGATGCGGTTGGCGTAGGTGGAACCATCACCGAGGAAGCGCATGCCGTTATTGAAGGAGCCGCCGTGCATCGCCACGTTCGAATCGCCCGTGCCGGACTTCGAGCTGGGACGGAAGACGTGGTTGCCGCCCGCGCCAATACCGCCGGCCGCCGTGCCGCCATTGGAGTTGCCGGTGATGTGCGAGGAGGCCCAGTCAATGCCTGAACCGACGGTGCCGACAATGTCACTATTGAGCTGCCATTCAAAGCCGAGAGAGTTCAGATCGGTCTGGCTGACCTCCACGAAGCGGGCCTCAACCTCAATCTGGAAGGGCGTGACGTTGAGTTCTTCCAGGACGCGCTCGAAGATGGCCAGATTCTCAGGCGTGTTCGTGACGCGAATCTTACCGATGGACTTGAGATAGACGAGCGAGGCATTGCCCTCGAAGGGAACACCAAGGTCCATAAAGAGCTTCTTGGTGTCGCCCGCCGCACCGGAGTCGGAGGAGGAAGCGCTGCTGTCCATATCCCAGCCGCTACCACCGCCAGAACTCGACCCAAGTTCGGAGCTAACCTGGCTGACCTTGTCGTCGAAGATACCAGTGACATTGTAGGAACGGGTCTCCATCTTGCCGGCCACATAGGAGGCCGGGACGATCATCACCGTCTTCCCCTTGATAACGTACTTCGCACCGGTCACTTCGCAGACCATATCAAGGGCTTCCTTGATGGTGACGAAGGTCATCGAGATGCTCTGGATGGGCGGAAGGCCCGCCGAAGAGGCGCTGTCTTCAGAAGCGAAGGCATCTTCTTCCGCCGGAGCAGCCGCCTGCGCAGGATTGGAACCCATATTGAGCACGAAGGAGACACCCTTGTCTTCAGGTAGCAGATCGGGCTTGTCGTAGGCCTTGGAGAGCTCGGCAAAGAGCTGCACGGCATCGGCCAGCGTGCTCGGCGGGCGAATGGAGAACTCGGGGATGCGGATGTTCTGGAGCTTGCCCATAATGACTTCCGCTTCCTTCTGGCCGCTCTCGTCAACCTTCTTCTCCTCGCCACGGGAGACCACCGGGTTGTAGAGCTCCTCGGAGTTACGGCCCAGAGCGCCCAAGGGGGTCCAGGAGAGCTCGACCTGGGAGATCATTTCGTCGTGGGTGGAGTACTTGAGGTCGCGATAGCGAGCGCTCATGCGCTTATCAACGCGCGCACGGAGGTTGATGGCCTCCTCGTTGCCGGGATCGTCGCGCAGGATGAGCTCGAGCTGATCGTTGGCGTCTTTGAACTTGGAGAGGTGGTAGTAGACGGTGGCACGGCGGAGGCGCTCCTGGATCTCCAGGCGCTTGATCTTGTGCTCATCCTTCGCGTATTCAGGGAGAACGGGCTGGGCAACAATCTCGGCCGGGCGGTTGCGCTCCTCTTGAATCATCTTGGCGAGGGCCTGACCGTTGGGATGGCCCTTGCGGGTCACTTCATCGGCCAGGGCAGCAGCGGCCTTGTATTCCTTGTTGAGGAAGAGATCCTTGGCCTTGCGGTAGAGGGCCTCCAGCTTGCCCTTCTCGCACTCTTGCTTGAGGGGAAGGTTGCCTTCGTGCTCGCGGAAGTAGAGCTCAGCATCGCTGTAGAGGCGGATAATCTCGTCGTAGTACTTGGCCGATTCGGCGAGTGTAGCAGGCGCGGCGGCCATCAGCTTGCGCGCCCGGAGGAGGCAAGCCTTGGCGTGATTATCCAAGCCCTCGTTCTTCAGGCGAATGAGCATTTCGAGGTCGTTGAGTGCCTTCTCTTCTTCGGTCAACTCGGCAACCTGAGCCGTGTCATCGGTCATCCCAGCCAGAAGGCCATCGGCGGGCTCAGCGGCCGGCTCGGCCTCGGCGACCGGCGCGGGCTCAACCGTGGGCTCGACTTCGGCAACAGGCGCGGGCTCGACTTCCGGAGCGGGCTCTTCGGCGAGGGGATCCTCGGTCGCATCGTCCATCGGCTCGTCGGTGGACGGCTCCTCGGCGGGCTCCTCCTCGGCAACAGGCTCATCTGCGGGTTCCACCTCCGGAGCGGGCTCTTCTTCAGGCTCGGCTTCCGGCGCGGGCTCATCCTCCACAGCGGGCTCGTCGGCCTCAGACGCGACCTCTTCAGCCGGTTCCTCGGCAGCGGGCTCGGCGGCAACAGGCTCTTCCACTGCCGGCTCTTCAACCGTGGCCGGTTCGCCAACGGGTTCTGCGGCGACGTCTTCTACCGCGAGGTCGCCCAAGAGGGCATCCAAATCATCGTCTTGGGCGAGGGTGCACAAGGACGCTCCGGCGACCATTACGCCAACCATGGCAAAGCGCACAAAATGTGTCATAGCAGGTTATCTCCGCATTATCGGGTCTTGCCCGTTTCCAAATCGTGGTTCTAGTATAGCCCAATGGATTGACTATTTCAAGTCAAAACTCTTTCTATCCGCATTTTTTTCGACCTTGACGAGCTTCTTCTCGGGGTCGACGGCCGTGACGGTGAACTTTTCGCCCTTGACGGCGAAGGTTTCACCCGGGGCGACGGTGACCGGAGCAGTTTCGGGGAGATCGATGGCGATGGTGGCCTTCTGTTCCAAGAGCGGGTCGCCGGGCCAGGCCGGGTTCTCCGGATCCTTGAAGACGGTGACCACGCGCTTCTTGTCGGCCACGCGCTCGACTTCAACGGTGGAGACGTTGATGAAGCGCAGCTGCTTGTTGGCACCGACTGCGATTTGCTTCTTCGGCAATTCGGTATAGGCGATGAGGCGGTAGCCAGACTTGCCAATGAGCTCGCCATCCTTGGCGCGGATGGGCGTGACACCCTGCGTGCCGTCTTCCGCAACCGAGACGAAGGTGACCTGGAAGTGGCGCACGGGCTTACCGTCGGCACCGGTGCTGGAGGGCAGTTCCATCTTGTCGATGGCGCGCAGGGGGAGCTTCTTGCCTTCAATAGCCGAGACGCTCATCCGCGTTTCATAGCCGGGGTGCGACTTAGGGTCGGAGGGGTCGGTCTTCGCCTCGAACTCCTCGAGGTTGGTGAAGCCGTCCTTGTCGGTGTCGAGGTCGGCGTCGGTGGGGTCCTGCGGATTGAGGCCGTACTTGATCTCCCACTGGTCGGTGAGGCCGTCGCCATCGGAATCGATGGTCGAGAGGTCAAGCTTCTTCTCGGCGGGCTGGACGGTTTCGCAGAAGGGGCACTTCTCGGCCTTCCAGGAGATAGGCTTGGCGCAGGCCACGCAGAGGAGGCGGCGCTCGGGGGTGCAGAGGTTGGCGGCATCGGGATCCTGCTGGACCGTCAAGAGGGCGGTCTTGGGCGGAGTTACAATCTCCTCGATGAGCTTGCGGTCCTTCTCCAACGACACGGGCTGCAGGTCGGCCTTTGTGGGCTGCTTGAGGGCGGCGGCATTGTCATACTCCTGGACCTCCTGGGTCTGCCGGAGGCCGGCAAAGATGAGGTAGAGGAGCGAGAGGAGCAGGATCGCGAGGACGGCGACGGCAGCCAAGCGGTCGTACTGACGCAGAATGGGGGGGAGTTCGGAGGCCATAATCAGTTCCCTTCAGTTGCGGCGGGCGCAGCTTCGTCGGCAGCGGCCTCGGGGGCCGGAGGCACAGAGTAGACGTCAAACTTCAAGGTGATCTCCAGGGGCGTGGAGTGCGCGGGGTCGGTGACCAAGCGCTCGGCCGGGGAGGCGCCATCGAAGAGCGGCTTGGCGGCCGCGGCTTCGGCGGCCTTGCGTTCCTCTTCGGTGCGGGCGTTGGCGGCGCGGCGGGCGATAACGGCGCGCTGCGTTTCGCGCTTCTTGACCATCTCGGTGACGCGGTCGCGAATCAGCACGGGGCGCGCGATGGCCACATCGGTGACGACCACGAAGAGGGGGGACTTGACCAGGTCGTTGAGCACGGTGGCCAAGGTGGTGTAGCGGGCGCGGAAGCGGATGGTGTAGCTTTCGCGCGAGACGCCATCTTGGGCGAGCACAGGGTCGAGGGCATCGGCATCGGCCGCGGTGGACGTGGACTCGGTCTTGCGGTTCTTGCGGCCCCGACGGGTGGTGCGGGGCGCCTCCTCTTCGGGCTTGGCCTGAGCGGCGGCCTCAAAGACGGTGCGCGAGACCTCGGTAATCTCCAGGGCCCCGCGGTCGAGCAAGAGGTTGCAGACGTGCTCAATGGCGGCGAACTGCGTGGCTAGACGCGGCACGGTGGTGCCATCATCGGCCGGCATTTCGCCCTGCACCACATAGCGGCCGAAGGCGTAGTCCATCACGGCCTCGGGCTCGCCGGAAGCCTTCTTGGCCGTCGACAACACGCCCTTCTTCAACGCGCTCTGGCGCTCGTTGAGCAAGCGGACACTCTCGCCAATGCGCGTGACAAACTGCGAAGGCGTCTCGCCCTGCGGAATCTCCAGACCGTGCGAGAGGAGGGCGCGCGCGGCATCGGCCATTTGCGTGTACTCCTTACAGTCCTGCTGGCGGACCTTGCGGTTCTCCTCGTTGGGGTAGCGCTCGCTGTTGTAGTAGCTGGTCAAGGTGGACTCGGCATCATCGCGCGCCTGCTTTGCCTCGGACATCTGGCCGATGAGCATAAAGAGGAAGACCAACATAGCGATGATGGCCGCACCACAGAGCACGCCAACGATGGCGAGAGTGATCTTTTGCTTCGTTTCCATAGTTAACGGCTCCTGCGGCTGCGCCCGGAGGCGGACTTCTTGGCCTGCTCGGCTTCGGAGGCCTTAAGGTTGGCGGTGATATTGAAGGAGGTCATCCAGGGGAGGGACTGATCCTTCTTGCTGATAGGAATCTGCTTGGGGTCGTCGGCGAAGACCGACTGCTCGGCCAGGCGGGCGGCCACCGTCTCGTCAATCGTCTTGCCGGCGGTCGAACGCACCTCCTCGAGGTCCTTCCACACCGAGACCGAGAGGTTCAGCCCCTTGACCTCGCCCCCTTCGCGGTTGGCCTTGAGGGAGGTCAGCCACAACCCGCTCGGGATGGCGCGGTTGACGGCCGTGAGCATCCCCATCCACTCGCCGCGCTTCTGCAGCAAAGTGCGATAGGCCTCGGCGCGGGTCTGGGCGGCCTTGGCCTGCTTGTCCACGCGGTCGAAAGCCTCCTGGAGATCCTGATGGTCATCGAGGCGGCGCTGGATGTTCTCGCTCTGGCTCTCGTAGAGCGAACGGATGTTGTTGACGTAGACCAACCAGATGCCGGCGCTCACCAGGAGCCCCAAGGCCGCGATGGTAAGGAAGGGAAGACGCTTGCGGAAGGTCTTGCGCGCGGCGATGTCCTGCGAGACCAGGTTGATCTCCACCGGGCAGGAGAGGCCGCGGCGCAACGCCAAACCCACGAGCGCGGGCAGCGAGAAGGCATCGCGCCCGAACTGCTCGGCATCGATGTGGCTCGGATAGCCCACCGTCTGGAAGGGGTTCAGGAAGTCCACCTCCACCTGCAGCTTCTCCTCGAAGAAGTTCTGCATATAGGGCAACTGCGCGGAGGCGCCGGTCAGAAGCACGCGCACCGGGGCGTTCCCCTCCTGCTGGCTGCGATAGAAGGCAATCGAGCGCGTCACCTCGGCATTGAGGCGCGTCATCACATTGCGGATGACCTTCGAGAGGCGGTCCACGTCCGGGTCATCCACCGCAAAGGCGCCGCCCTGGGCCACCAGACCGCGCTCGCACTTGAAGGTCTCGGCATCCTCGTGCGAGAGGCCGAAGGTCTTGGCAATCTCGGAGGTAATGGTGTTGCCGGCCACGGGGATCGTGCGGTAGAAGATGCGGTCCTGCTCCACGAAGACCAGGTTGGTGCAGCGCGCGCCAATATCCACCACCAACGTGCAACCGTCGGCCTCGGGATAGTTGAAACGCACGCCGTTGTAGAGCGCCACCGGGGCCACATCCACCACCTCCGGCTCGCACCCGGCATTCAAGAGCGCCTTGGTGACGGCCGAGACAATGTCCGCGCGCGCGGCGACAATCATCACATGCTGCTCGCCGGCCAGCGGCTCGCCGATGAGCGCGTCGGACCAAATTGCCTCACTCAGCGGGAAGGGAACGTTCTGCTCAACCTCGAAACGGATCTGCTCGCGCACCTTCTCGGGCGTCTCGGCCAGCACCTTGACAAAGCGCGGGAAGGCCATCTGCCCAGAGAGCGAGACCAGCGTCCGCCCCGCGCGGATGCCGGCAGAAGCCATCAGCGCACGCAGCGCCTGCTCCAGCCCCACCGCCAACGAATCCGGCGTCTCGGTCAACCCCTCGGGCACCTCGCCGAAGGCATAGCGCAAGAGGTTCGGCCCCTTGCCGGGGCGCACCTCGAACTCGGCCAACGCCAAGCGCGTGGCTCCGATATTCAGTGTTAAAATCCGTTCCATAAAGCCCTTCTCGCCATTCAGACCGCTGGCGGCGGCGGGTGAAAGAGGTTACTTGGTCTTGACCTGGTCGTAGAACATATCGCCGGCCATCACGAACGGCGTCGCCGAACGATCGCGCAAAATCCCCTCGCGCTTGACCACGCTCTGCGTCAAGTTCTCAATCCGCTCCCACCAGGCCGACGGCTTGCCATTCTCGACAACCAGCCCCTTCAGGTCCTTGTCGTCAATCTTCGCCCCACCCGCGAGCTCCGTCTTGATCTCGCCCTGCTGCACACCGTTGACCTTGATCTGCACCGAGAAGAGGATCGGGTCGCCATAAACCGCCACCGAACTCGGCGGCACGCAGACCGCGGCGTAGTGCTCGCGCCCGGGGGTAATCGAAGTGTAGGTGAAGGTCTCGGTAATCAGCGAGTAGAGCTGCTTGGGGTCATCCCAACCAATCGCGCCGCCGGCCTTCTTCGCATTCTGCGCCACCGAGGCGGCAATCTTCGACTTCTTCATATCATAGAGCAGCGCGTAGGTGATCTCCACCTCCGGAAGCACCAGAATCGGCTTCTTGGCCACCGGGTCGCCATTCTTCACCTGATAGGCCACCTCGAAGTAGTGCCAACCCTTGACGTTGTCCTTCTTGTAGGTGTCGGTATGATTGACCTTCTTCTTAAACTTCTCGTCAACCTGCGGAGCCACGACCGTGTAGTCGCTATCGCCCCCCACCCCGGTGATCTCGCGAATCGTAATCATCGCGCCATCACTCTTGCCGCTAGCGGCATTCGCTCCGCCCCGGCGCCCCTGCGCCATCACCTCGCCCGCGCAAAGCACGGCTGCAACCATCAAAAGCATCATCGACTTCATTCTACGGCTCCTTTCGGCCAAACTCGGCCTCTTCTAACCATTTCACTACGCATAGTATACAAACGAGCCCGCCCAAGCGTCAAGCAGAAAAAGCCGAAAAAACACGCGCGCTCGCTGCGGGGCGCGCTGCGCGCAGTCGACAGTCGACAGGGGACAGTCGACAGCGCGCGTTCCGCGACGGATCGGCCCCTGGGCCAAAACGAGGTAGGCCCTAGGTCGAGGGGAGGTAGGGGCCGGGGAAGGGGCTGGGGGCTTAAGGCCAGACGGGCGCTACGCGCCCTGCCCGCCACACGTGGCGGGCCACAGAACCGACAACAACCGGAGGAGCACTGGCCCACCGATAAGGGGCCCACGAGCCGGGCAGGGCGGAGGCCAGAGCGCGGCCATTGGAGTGGCTGGGGGCACCAGGCCAGCTCGGCCGGAGGTAGGCCCTAGGTCGAGGGGAGGCGCTGCGTTATGCTTCTTGTGGTGGAGGCGCTGCGCAGATCTGTTGCGTTGCGGCAATCTCGCAATCCTTCCACGCCACCAAATGATGAATGGCGCGCTTCATCGTCGCACGAATGTAGGCGCGAATAGTTGGAAGGTCAGGCTTTCCCGCTATATCTACTGGGATGGTTATTTCGTGTTCCGAGAAGAGGCGCACAAAATCTCGTACAAGGCCCTTTAAGAACTGCGCCCTAGCTTTATTAAAGAGGCTTGCAAAGTAAAGCGCAACCTCTGCGTCGAACCCATCGAACTTCGGGAAAACAGTCTTGGTGAATTGCCCTGCGTAAAAATCTCGCTCCATATAGAAGAATTGCATACCGAGCATACCGACGGCCAAAGAGCCCCCTGCAATCTTGTGTGCCTCATCTAGGTATTCAACATAACCGAGAAAGCCGTTGTTATTGACCGTGCGCGTGAAGTAAGGATAAGGCGCCGAGGGGGAAAAGACGAAAGACTCCTTATCCAACTGCGGATTAGACCTTACAAAGAAGAGTTCTTTCGCCCGGAAAGACCCCATTCGGAGTTACTTACACTCCATCTGCCGCAACGCTTCCGCCTCCTCGGCGGTTAGGGCACTCGACGCAAAGCCGGCGGCTTGAAGGTAGGCATCCAATTTGTAGAGGCGCGAGGCTTCTATTTCGCGGATAAAGTTCTCCATATAGGCGAAGTCAATCTCGCCCTCTTCTGTAACAGGCAGGGAGATGTAATCATCCTTGACACCACGCCATGTTGCCATAGAAGAGAATGAATAGAGAAGCCGACAATAACTCAATAAGGCGCTGATGTAGAGAAGAGACAACCGCCCAAATCGTTGATCCTTTGGCAACATAGCAAAGACCCGCGCATGCGTGACCATAACATAAGGTGTGTCTCTCACAAAGACATTGCCGAACATATCCATCGTGAGAGAACATGTTTCAATGCACCGAGCAGGCTTGGTCGTCTTTCCTACAACTCCACATCCAGCGACTCCCGCGCTTACAACATCGATACCCACATCGCCGAGGTCTCGTTTTTGGATGTCTACGTTTCCAACACAGGAATCAAAGAGGTCTCCAATGCGGACTGTTTTGTAGGCCCGCGGCTGGGGGAGGTTCAGCCGCGGGCGGGCGGTTTTCCCAAGGGTCCCTCCGATTTGAGGAGGGTTGAGACCTTCCAAGAGAGGTATTCTGCAACGACGCGCTCAAAATCTTCGGGCTTGGCGGCTGTATCCACCTTGCGGTGCTGTTGGACGGTCCAGTCATCCCCCGCAAGCGAAATGGTGTCCTCAAAGAAGGCCTCGGGGGCGAGGTAGTGGCGGTAGGCTCCGCCGTAGAGGACGAGGTTGACCACCTCTTCGTAGCGCTCCTTAGCGTGATCGACGTCGCGCAGATTGACATTGAGGCTCGACTTCTTACGATTTTGGCGCGCGTAGCCATCCTCCGTAAAGTCAATAAAGCGAACCCGTTGCTTGATGTTGTGCGGCTTGCCGACCTCAAAGAGGTAGATGGCAGTTTGCACGCCGGCCTTGCCCTTGAAGATGTCAGCCATGTGGATGCTGGCCAAGAGGGTATTTCGCTCAAGAATGCGCTTGGTGTAGGGCAAGCCATTGCCGCTACCAGCGTTTTCCTGGATGAGCACAGCTGCCCGCCCGTGGCGCATTCGCGAAAGTGCCCGCTCGACAAAGATAAACCCCTTGCCCTCGGTGGAGTATGGCGGATTCAGAAGAAAAACATCGGCGGGAAAGGGCTGCCCCTTACGCGCGCCTTGCTGATAGGCTCCATCAAAGTGCTTGAGGGAATCCTCGTTAAGAATATTGGCCGAGCCATCCTGCATCAAAATCATATTGAGGACGGCAAGCAGATAGACATCGGGCAACTTCTCGATACCAAGTAGTTGCTCGTGCTTAATTTGGAGTTCCTTCCTGCGCAACTCATCGGGGCTCTTGATCTTCGCCTTGGCATCCAGCAACATCAACTTCATCGCGGAAATGAGAAATCCGGCAGAGCCAAGCGCGTAGTCCCACACATAACTATCTTTATTCACTCCGGCCAAGCGCGCCATCAGGTCTGTCACATAACGCGGCGTAAGCACCACATCATTCTCCGCTCCATCGGGGACCTTTACCCAGGCGTTGAGCACATTGAAGAGCCGTCCGGTGAAATCAAGATGGTGTTTGGAAGTAAAGTAGGGCAGAATCTGCTTTTGGATAAAGGTGTACACCCGCTTGAGCGGCGATTCGCCATTCCGAGGCTTGTAAAGCGCATCCGTCCCCAAAAAGGTGGTGGCCAACGTATTGGTTAAGACGACTTCACGTTTTTCCGGTGGCAACTCCTTCTCCTCCAAGAAGGCGCGAATCCGATTCATTATGACGGCCCCATCGTGCGTCTGCCGCCCCAAATCCCCTTTGAGCTCGACAATTTCCAGGGGGGAGACCTTCCCTTCCACACCCAGTCCCGCCATAATCATTCCAGCCACCAACGAGACGCGCATGTTCTCTGAAATCTGCAACTCATCTTGCATCGGCTGGTTCAGTTCTTTTAACCGAATCTCAATGAGATTTTCAATCTCGTTCGCCTTGGCTTCGCGTTCGCTCTCGGTCAGATTGATAGATTCGATTCGCTCGACAAGCTCGGGCAAATAATCGCCGCGCAGAAACGACAGGTCGCTATAGTCCGCCACCCGTTTGGGGATGAGAAGATTATCCTTGGAGAGATAATAAACGGCCAGTTCGGTCTTGAGTGCACCCGAAGCCTCCTTCCAGCCATTAACCCCCACGGCCAAGACCTTGTCATACGAACGCGAGCCGTAAAGAATGGCCGTGGCATAGTGAATAGCCCCATTGAGCGCATAACGCTGAATTGTAGCCCAATCCCACTCGCCATTCGCCTTGTGTGTTTCAAGGACCATCCGCCCCGCCTCATCGCGTTTGACCAATGCGCCCGGGCTCCCCTTTACCTCAATCATCACCGGAAGATATAAACCCTTAATCGGCTCGATCATCACCTGAATATCTGGGAAGTTCCCGCCCTGCCCACCTTTCTTACTTGGAAACTCACGCAATGCCGCCCCAATCTCGGCATTGAGCTCCTCATTCTTGGCGTAATAACTCACCTGGCAATCGTCTAGCCACCGCTTGGCACGGTCCTCCACCAACTCTTCAACACTCTTGGCCATCCTCGGCTCTCCGCCCGGCTTTCTGCGCACCACCGCCGCGGGGCCCATCCCCTGCACGAAAAGAAGCGCACCCTCTCCCGTGCACTCGCTCGAAGCCCTACCACAGGCCGAATCAGAATACACGAAGAGAAGATGCGCCTACGTAGGCGCATCTCCGCTCACATGCCGTTCTGATTCTGAAATGGTGGTAGTATTTCGAGCGAACGACTTGTTAGCTTTGACGCTAAGCTCTAACGGCTCCAGGTGGAGTGCGGCCGCGCCGCATCAGTCCTTCGCCTATCTCGTCCGGGGCCCCTGAATACACTCCTGCCTAACGGACGGCGCTCAGTATACCATAACACCCCGCCGCGCGGCAAAAGAGGCCCGCACCTACCCCCTTTCGAGGTAGGCCCTACCTCAAGGTGACCTAGGCCCTAGGTCGAGGCGAGGTAGGCCCTAGGTCGAGGTCAACCCGGGGCGGACAAAAATGTAAAGCGGCCGGAGCCTAAAACGAACCCGGCCCGGGTCGCCATCCCGGGATCGTGCGCCGCGAACTACAACTCCGCGATGCCTAGACTGCGCAGATAGTGGTAGGTGCCGTCATAGAACGCCGGCAGGCGCGTGGCGTCTTCGTAGAAGCCTTCGGGGGTGCGGCGGTCGTTGCCTTCGGGCACGCAGATAACAATCCCCTGACGAGCGCGGGTGAGTAACACGCGGTAGGCGTTGAGCATATACTGGCGGTTTTCACTATTGCGCTCCGGCCGCCACGCAGTCCGGCCGTTGAAGGCGTAGTAGCCCCAGCTCGGCCCCGCCTCGCAGCGGAAGTCGGCATCCCACAAAATGCACGCGTAGTCGAGTTCGAGGCCTTGGACCTGGATCTCCGTGGCCGCCTCCTCCAGGTAGTTTGAGGCACGGACGTCGCCCTTGTCTTCCAGGAACCAGTGGACGGCATTCTCGTCGCCCTGCGGCAGCACTTGGACGGCCTGGGGCTTGTAGCGCGCGGCGACCTTGGAGATGAGAATGCCCGTGCGCGTGGAGCCCAACGCGTTCGCTCGCAACCAGGCGCGCGCCTTGGCAATGCTGCGCGTCAGGCGGACCGGATAGCCGTTGCCGTCCACGGCCTGATAGAGCGCTGCGGCTGCGGGGTTGAAGTTCAGCAGCGCCTGGACGAAGTCCGCCAGGCGTTCGGCGCGGAAGGAGCGCTGACTGACGGCGAGATGGAGTTTGCTGGAGTATGTGACGTGCGGGTTGCCCCGAAGCAACTCGGCCACGCGCCCCTCGGCATACTCGCGCTCCACCAACTGGTCGGAGATGTAGACTTGCC
>JBJFFT010000202.1:0-3284 GCA_051891975.1 Candidatus Spyradenecus sp.
GGTCGCTGGCGATCCTCATCTTCTGCGTGAGCCGGCGCTACTGGGGGTGGACAAACTTCCTGAAGGAGGCGAATGCCGGCAGCGGCCTCAAGCTGCCCGAGGGGATGCGTTGGTATATGGCCTACCTGTTGCCGACGGTGATGCTCTTTGTCTTTGCCGCCTCGCTCCTAGATAAGTTCGGCTGGCTCGATCCGCTCCTGGCCTGGGCCAAGGGGCTCCTGGGCGCATAGTCCGCCGGCTTCTGCTACAATAGGGCGCGTTATGACGAAACGAATTGGCATTATCGGCTCGGGCCGCTTCGGCGATGCGCTGGTGCAGGCCTTGGCCTCGCAGGGCGCGGAGATCATCTTGATGGATGCCGACCGCCGGAAGATCCAGGAGCTCTCCGACTACGTCACCAAGGCCGTCGAGGGCGACGCCACGAATATCCACGCTCTGGAAGAGGCCGGCTTCGCCTCCTGCGACACGGTGGTCGTGGCCATTGGCGAGAACATCGAAGGTAGCGTGATGGCCACGGTCAACTGCAAGGACCTGGGCGTGCGCACCGTAGTGGCTAAGGCCTCCACCGAGGTCCACGGCCGCGTCCTGCGCCGCGTGGGCGCCGATGTGGTTATCTTCCCGAACCGCGACCGTGCCCAGCGCCTGGCGCGCAGTCTGATGACCACCAGCCAGGTGGAGCTCTTTGAGATTGCCGATGGCCTCTGCGCCGCCGAGGTCCCCACCCCCGAAGCCGTGGCCGACAAGACTCTGGCCGAGGCCGACATCCGCCGGGCATTCGACATCACCGTCCTAGCCGTGCGGCGGCTAGACGATGCCGACCCGGCAGCGCCCCGCCAGCTGCTCATCCCCAAGGCTGACACCCTCATCCGCAGCGACGACCGGCTGCTCATCTTCGGCACCTCCGAGCAGATCGACGCCTTCGCCCAAGCCTGACCGCAATCCCCCACCAGGAGGCACCTTATGGATGACGAGATTATCATTCGCCGCGCCACGCTCTCGGACGTGTTGCTCATCCATCGGCTCATTCAGAGTTACCCGCACGAGCTGATCCTGCGCCCGGTCAATAACATCGTCGAGAACATCGACCGCTTTACCGTGGCCCTGCGCGGGCGAGAGCTCATCGCCTGCGCCTGTTGGCAGATTTTGCCCGAGATTGGTTGCCCGGAGGGGGCGACCGTCGAGCTGCAGTCCGTGGCCGTCAGCAAGGCCTATCGCGGTCAGGGCATCGGCTCGCGCCTCATCCGTTTTGTTCTTCAGCGTATCAGCGGCTTCAAGCCGGCCCAGGCCATCGTGCTCACCTTCGAGCCGGACTTCTTCGGTCACCTGGGCTTCAAGCAGATTGAGAAGACGCAGATTATCCACAAGATCTACCGCGGCTGCATCTACTGCACCAAGCACACAAACCCCTTCACCTGCCCGGAGATTGCCATGGCCCTGCCGATGGCGTAAAACTTTAGCCTTTCCGTTTTGCCTTTTTCCGGCGAACGTGCTACACTACTCTCATCATTCAACTACTCAAGGAGTCTCAACGATGATCGTTACGACGAAGAAACTGTTCGAGCACGCGTATGGCAAGTATGCCGTCGGCGCTTACAACATCAATAACATGGAGCAGTGCATGGGCCTCTTCCGGGGCTGCATCGAGAGCAAGGCTCCCTTCATTATCCAGATTTCCAAGGGCGCGCGCGGTTACACCGATAAGCTGATGCTCGAGAATGTCATCCGCGCTGCCGACAAGATTTTCCCCGAGGCCGTCTTCGCGGTGCACCTGGACCACGGCGACGAAGCCTCCTGTATCGACTGCATCAACTCGGGCTTCTACAGCTCGGTGATGATTGACGCCTCCTCCAAGCCCTTCGAAGAGAATGCCGCTATCACCAAGAAGATCGTCGATATGGCCCACGCCAAGGGCCTGGTCGTCGAAGCCGAACTCGGCAAGCTCGGCGGCGTGGAAGAGCACGTGGCCGTCGATGAAAAGGATGCCTGCCTCACCAACCCCGAAGACGTCAAGCGCTTCGTCGAAGCCACCGGCTGCGACTCGCTCGCTTGCGCCATCGGCACCTCTCACGGCGCATTCAAGTTCACTGGCACCCAGGGCCTGCGCTTCGACGTCCTCGCCGACATCCAGAAGAAGGTCCCCGGCTTCCCGCTGGTGATGCACGGGTCCTCCTCCGTCCCACAGGACGAAGTCGCCCGCATCAATGCCGCCGGCGGCAAGCTCGACGGCGCCAAGGGCGTTGATGACAACCAGTTCAAGCGTGCCGCCGAACTCGGCGTCACCAAGATCAACATCGACACCGACGGCCGCCTCGTCTGGTGCCGCGTCCACCGCGAATACTTCCGCGATCACCCCGAAGGCTTCGACCTGCGCCCCATCGGCAAGATCTTTATGGAAGAGTACGCCAAGTTTATCGCCGCGAAGAATGTCAAGCTCGGCTCGGCCGGTCAGCTCGACTCCGTTCGCGAGTTCTGCAAGGCGAATGCCTAAGCACCCCAAGCAACGCGGCACCTGCAAAGGCGGGTGCCGCGCTTGCCTTTTCTATTAAGGAGAGACAGTAATGGCCAAGTTTATCATGTGCGATGGTAACGAAGCGACGGCGCGCGTGGCATTTGCCTGCTCGGAAGTTGCCGCTATCTATCCCATCACCCCCTCGTCGCCCATGGCCGAGTTCGCCGATGAATGGGCGGCCCACAAGCAGACCAACCTCTGGGGCACCATCCCGCAGATCGTCGAGCTCCAGTCCGAAGGCGGCGCCGCCGGTGCCGTCCACGGCGCGCTGACCACCGGTTCGCTCACCACCACCTTCACCGCCTCGCAGGGCCTCCTGCTGATGATCCCGAACATGTACAAGATCGCCGGCGAGCTCACCCCGGCCGTCTTCCACGTGTCGGCCCGCGCGCTGGCGATGCAGGGCCTCTCGATCTTCGGCGACCACGGCGATATTATGGCCTGCCGCCAGACCGGTTTTGCCTTCCTCGGCGCTGCCTCCGTCCAGGAGTGCTCCGATATGGCCCTCATCTCGCACGCCTCCACCCTCGAAGCCAAGGTGCCCTTCGTGCACTTCTTCGACGGCTTCCGCACCTCCCACGAAGTGCAGAAGATTGAGGAGATGCCTCAGGAAGTCATCCGCGAGATGATCGACGAGAACCTCGTCAACGAGTTCCGCGCCCGCGGCCTCAACCCTGAAAAGCCCGTGATGCGCGGCACCGCGCAGAACCCGGATGTCTACTTCCAGGGCCGCGAAACCGTCAACAAGTACTACAACGCCGTCCCCGCGATTGTC
>JBJFFT010000203.1:0-3282 GCA_051891975.1 Candidatus Spyradenecus sp.
CTCGGCGATGCCCGCCTCGCCGGTGTTGATCTCCTGCCCGCCGCCCACCAGGCAGACAATTACAGCCCAGTCCTTGCGTTGGTCGACCGACCAAATGAGGAAGGCCGCCTCGGAGAGCGGGAAGTCGGCCACCTTGAGCTTGTTGCCGTAGGTGCCGCCGCGCTTGAGGTAGTTCGCCAGGCGCGCGTGGGTCCAGGCGCGCTGGGCTTCGTCGAAGATGACCACGTGCTCCACCTCGCCAAAACCGGCGGCCTCGTCGCGCACCGCCTTGGCGGGGTCAATCTCCAAGCGCCCATCCACAATCGGCAAGCGCAACTTCTGCAGCATATTGTCGCGATAGTTGTGAATCATCTGAATAAACTTGCTCACCTCGCGCTGCGCGTCGGAAAGTTTCTTCTTCTCTTGCCGCGCTCGGCACTTGGCCGTGTTGTCGCGCGCCAGCGCCTCGGTCAGCACCGCCACCAACGGACCGTTCCCCGAGAGGTAGACCGCCTGATTATCCGCCGCGCGCGCCCCGCCCCGGAACTGCTGCTTCACCGCCACATCCAGCCCCACCAACGTCTTCCCCGCCCCCGGCACGCCCGTCACAAAGCAAATCGCCTTACCCGCCGCGCGCCGGGTCCGCTCAATCACCTCCTGCACAAAGGCGATCGTCGCGTCGGTCGAAACCTTATCGGCCTCGTGGCGCGTAATCTCCTCCACCGAGTGGTTCTCGTAGAGCGCGCGGGCCGCCTCGATAATCGTCGGCGTCGGCGAATAGGGGCTGATAAGCCAACGCTCCCCCCACCGCTGCGGATCGACCGGGCAGCCATACTCCGCCACAAACCGCGCAATCACCTCGCCCAACCCCTCCGCGCCCACCACCACCGGGTTGAAGATCTGCGCGTGATAGGGCGAGCGCTGCCCCTCGCCCGCCACGCGCGCGGATGCCGTGGGCACCAACACCGGCACAATCGGCCGATCGGCGCTAAACTGATGGAAGTTCTTCAAGTCCAGCGCATAATCCAACACCTGCTCCACATCCACCTGCGCCACCTGCCCCTTCCCCACCTTAAACTCCAAGCAAAAGATCAGCCCACCCAACAGCAACACCACGTCTATCCGCTTCCCCAGCCGCGGGATGTCATACTCAAAACACAGATACCCATCCGCCTCGCGCCACGGCGCCAACACCCGTTGCAACAACGCCACCTCCCCCTCCCACGCCTCCCACGCAGTCGACCGCCACTCCCCGTGCGCCGACGAGACAATCGCATCGCGGATCGCACTCTCCGCCGTCTCCAGAAACACCCCCACCCGCGCCGCATACATGCACCGCCTCGACCGCTCGCCCATCAACTCGCCTCCTTCTCTACCGCGCACCTCGCGCCACGCCCCCTACTCTACCACATTCCCCCCGCCCGCGTGCACGCCCAAGACACCCCGCCCCGGAGGCGAGAGGCGGGGGGCGCGGGGGGTGGAGGTGCGCGGCCATTTGGAGCGACTGGGGGGGCGGGCCAACGCGGCAGAGGGGTGCCATTAAGGGTTTTGCAGTGGCCTGCTCCGCCAGGCCTCCCAGTCAATCGACAAAGTGAGTGCAGGGCTACTTCGCCCCGGGGGTGTGGGGCGAGGGACAAAAAAAGACGGCGACCGCTGGAATGCGCGGCCGCCGCTTTGATGTCTCCCGAAGCGGGGAGGGGAGATTAGTCGAGGAAGAAGACTTCGTCGCCCTGCTGGATGTCACCCTGCTTCCAATCGGCCAGGATGTCGCAGACGATGGTGCCGATTTCCTTGGTGACCGAGCGCAGGCGGATCTTGCCGACGATGGTCTTGTCGTTGCCGGAGCGGCGGAGGAAGTATTCGACTTCGGGCAGCTTGCGATCGCCTTCCTCGCCAATGAGTTCCTTAAGGGCTTCATCGGAGAGCTTGACGAGGCAGTAGTTGTACTCGTTGTTGACGCGGACGACGGTGCCCTTGACGCCGGCGACCATATTGGCGGTGGCAGCAGCGGGACCAGAACCGGTGGCGCCGTTCTTAGCGAACTCCTCAATGACCTTCTTGAGCTTCTCGTTCTCGGCGCGGAGGGTCTCCACCTCTTCGTTGGCCTTGTCGAGATCGGCCTGCAGCGCCTGCTTGTCGCTTTCGAGGGTCGAGATCTGATCCTTGAGCTCGGTAATCTCGCTTTCGAGGCGGGCCTTCTCGGATTCGAGTTGAGCAATCTGCTCTTCCTTGGCCTGGATGGTCTTGAGAGATTCGCGGCCCTGCTTCTTGACCTTGTTGAGGTCGGCCACGGTCTCTTCATACTCTTCGCGGAGCTTGGTGAGCTGGTCACGGATGTTGTTCATCCGGGTGCGCTGAGCGGTAGCCTTCTTGAGGATTTCCGCGAGGGCGTTGGCCTGCGGGGAGCCTTCGGTGACGGGGTTGCCCTGGTAGTCGCGCTCGGGCTTGCCTTCACCGTCGAGGACGTAGGTCTCATCGAGATCGCTGGGGTTGGGGATCGTATAGCTCTTGCCGTCGATCTTCTCGTAGGCCTGCTTATAGGTCTCCCAGAAGTCGGAGGTGTCGGGGGTGATGTCGGCAGTGGCGAGAGTGACGTCGGAGATGTCGCGCGCCTCGTGGTCGCCAGCCACATTGGTAATCTCGGGCTCGTCGGCCTCGAAGGTGCGGGCGATGCTCTCGGTGAAGGAGCGGAAGGCGGTGTTCCGGTCGATCAGCAGATTTTTCTTGGAGTAGCTCGCCATAGCAAACCACAGCGACACGCCGTTGAGCATAAGGGTCAGGATGACCAAGATACGCAGAAGAATGTTCATGTTTCTACCTCGAGTATTCGGTTGTAATCTCTCACAACACCTTTAAGTTTAGCGGAAGCCGCGCGCACTTGCAAGCGTTTTCTGCAATTAAAGCAAGATATTATCGATGAGCCGCAGGCCATCCTTGCGGCAGGCGAGGAGAATGGCGGAGGCGCCGGGGGCCACTTCTTGCAGGGGGACGAGGGTTTCGGCGTCGACAACGGTGGCGTAATCGGGCACCCAACCGGCGGCGGTGACGGCCTGGCGGATGGCGGCTTCGAGGGTGGCTGCGCTGCGTTCGCCGGCCTCGACGGCGGCCTTGGCGGCGAAGAGCGAGCGGCTGAGGGAGAGGGCGGTGGCGCGCTGCTCGGGCGAGAGGTAGGTGTTGCGGGAGGACTTGGCCAGACCGTCGGGATCGCGCACGATGGGGGCGCGGATGATCTCGACGGGGAAGTTCAGGTCGCGCACCATCCGGCGGATGACGGCCACCTGCTGAAAGTCCTTCTGCCCGAAG
>JBJFFT010000204.1:0-3276 GCA_051891975.1 Candidatus Spyradenecus sp.
CCATCAGGTCTTCGGTAATCCCTGTGATCTTCTCGTAGTCCAGCTTGAGCAATTGTTCACGCGAGAGATAGTTCATCAGCATCGAGGGTTTGCCGGTGGTCGACCAAGTGGGCGCAAACACAGGCTCTTGGCGCGCGAGTGTCCGGGCAATCGCGAAGGGGTTGTAGACCGCATACTCGGGTCCCAACCGGAACCGCGCGAAGTGGTAGCCGTTATACCAGAGGCGCAACTGCGCGCGGTAGGCCTCGTAGTCAAGCCCCATCACCTGAGCGTGCTTGACCATTTCATCGTGGAAGTAGGTCTCGAGTTCCACCTCGGTGTAGCCGAGCATCGTGGCGGCGCGCGCGTCGAGGGTCAGGTCCTCGATGTTGTTCAATGCCGAGAAGATGGAAACCTGCGAGAACTTCGAGACGCCGGTCATCATCAGGAAGCGTATCTTGTCGATGTTCGCCTTCAGTACCGTATAGAAACTGGCCATCAGCTTGCGAATGGCTTGGGCAAGCTCGAGGTCGTCGAGCGAGTGGCCGATGGGCGCGTCATACTCGTCCACCAGCACCACCACACGGCGTCCCGTCTTCTCGTAGAGCTCTTGGATGGCATTATTAAAGTTTGAGCCTGGGTCGAGCGTCGGGTCAACTGTAGCCTTCGCCGCCCTCAAAACTGAGGAAACTCGCTCTGCAAAGGCTCGCTTGAAGGACTCGAAGGAGACTGTCGTAATGGCCGAGAAGTCGAAGCGGATGACAGGATGAACCGGCCAATCGTAATCGGTCTTGGAGATGGCTAACCCCTCAAAGAGCTCCTTGCGTCCACGGAAGATACTCTCAAAGGTCGAGATCATCAGCGACTTGCCAAAGCGCCGCGGCCGCGAGATGAAATAGAAGCCTGACAAAGGCGCCGAGACAATCAAGTCGTACATCACTTGCGTCTTGTCGACGTAGATTGCGCCAGTCTCCCGCATTCCCGGGAAGTCATAACTCATCGTCTCAATGCGTGCCATCGGAACCTCCTTCGCCACACAGTATAGCACAAAGCAGTTGTTCGGTTAGCGGCGGCCGTATTCGCGCTCGACCTCTTCATACCACTCTCGCCGACTGCGGTCGTGAAGTTCTTCGAGGGTGTCGGGACCGCGGAATGCGAGCGATCCGCCGGTGCGGTAGAGTGGCTCAACGAAGTCCCGGGCGTTCGGCGTGTCATCCAGCGCGGCAAAGTTGAGGTAACACCCATCGCCGACCCGGTAGTGGATCCCCACACGCTTGGGGGGCAGAGAGGATCGGTTCAGGAGGATAGCCCCTGCCTCCAGAACAATACGGGCACCGCGCTCTCCCACGAGTTGGGCATCCAAGGTGCCGGGGCCGACCAGGCGCACCTCGCGATCGGCACTAACCGTGAGCGGTTGCTCAAAGCGCACAATCTCGTCCTGCAGGGGCACCTCCCACACATCGACCTCTCGGGTCTCGATTCTGTACTCGCGCTGGGCGAGAATCTTGACGGGCTCGCTAGATTGGAAGAGCGAGTTGCTGGCAACCTCTTTCCACGCTTCGCGCACCGTGACCTCCTCTTCTTCCGTCCGCTTGGCCGGGTGCCCCATCTGCAGCCAACGCGCCGCCTCGTCCAACTGCGTTCGCTGGACCGGCGGAATGGCGGCCAAGGCCTCGGCGCGCTTGGCGACCCGCGCCGGCCAGAAAAACGCCACGGGCAAGAGCACTCCCAGCGCCACGGCCGCCGCAAGGCCAATCCGGGGCCAATGACGCCGCCGGATGGCTTGAGCAAGATCGACCACCTCGGCATACCGCCGTTCGGGGAGCGAACTGGTGGCGCGGCTGACAATCCGTTCCCACGCGCGGGGCGGATGTCCCTCAAAACAGGTGTCGATAAAGACCCCCAACGCGTGGATATCCACCGCTGGCGAGAGCGCCTCGCCGCGGAACTGTTCGGGCGCGCCAAAGTAGGGCGTGCCGGACCCCACGCCGCGCCCCTCCACCTGCGTCATAGCCAAGACCGCGCGTGCGCCATCGGCCGCCACGGCCTTCACGAGCCCAAAATCCGCCAACACTGGCGTGCCATCGGCCCGGCAGAGCACATTCTGCGGCTTGATGTCGCAGTGGACCCAGCCGCGCCGATGCAAAGCCCCCACCATCTGGCAGAGTTGCAAGAGCAATGCGGCCACGGCGCCATCGCGCTTCGGCAAAGGGAGCGGTTGGAGCAACTCCATCGCCAGATAGTCCACCCCCGCCGCGCTGCCGTGGCCAAGATACCGCGGAAAACAGGGCAACCGGTTCTGCGCCAGAAACTGCACCTCGCGCTCGAAACGCGTCCGTGCCAACGCCGCGGCCGCTCCCTCGCATCTGGGGTGGCAAAGCTTGACCGCCGCCACCTGCCCTGCCGCATCTTGCGCGCGATAGACCTCCCCGCAGCCGCCGCGCCCCAGAAAGGCCGTCAACCGCCAAGGCCCCACCTGCGCCCCCGCCGGCCACGAACCACCCGCGCTGACGGGCTTGTGGTTGCGCAAAAAGTCCGTCAGCGTCTCGTCAGGCGTGGCTCTCATCTTCCACAGCTTCCAAGTGCCGGACCAATTCCCGCAACCGCGCCATCAGCCGTTGCTTCACCTGGTCTACGGCATTACGCTCAATCCCAAAGGCTTCAGCTACGGCCGCCGGCTTTTCGCCATTGACGGCCACCCGGGCAAAGATCTCGCGCGTCCGCTGCTGAAGCGTCTCGTCGGCCAACAGTTGCTGCAGGGCAATCTCGAAGATTGCCTCCTGGCGCTTGGCGGCCTCGTCCGCTCTGGAAGGTGCCTCCGGGGCTACCTGGAGTTCCCGATGACGCTGCTCGACACGCAGCCACTTCAAGGCCTTATGCCGCAAAATCCCCGTGAGATAGGTGTGGAAAGCCCCGCGCTCCTCGGGGACATAGCGATAGATTGGAAAGCGGCGGATCAGCGCAATCAGCGTCTCCTGAATGGCCTCATCGGCATCCACCTGCGGAAACCGCGCGTGCAGATAGGCCTCCATCATTGGGCGATAGCGTGTAACAAACTCGCCCCAACGTGCGTGTTGGGAGTCGCGTGCCAAGTCGGCAAGCAACGTTGCGGAAGTTTTGGGGAAAGATGCTACCTTTTGAGGTCCAGCCATACCAACTCCTTTTGCCAAGAGGATATCATAAAAGTGTGTAAAAGGGCTCATTCGAGGATGTTTCTGGCGGTTTCTCGGGGCAGGGGCCGAACCGGGACTGGAGGATACCCCAAAAAAGGTAGGGCCTACCTCGGGTCGAGGTAGG
>JBJFFT010000205.1:0-13318 GCA_051891975.1 Candidatus Spyradenecus sp.
TGCCCGAAGACCGCGACATCGGGGCTGACGATGTTGAAGAGCTTGGCGACCACGGTGCAAACGCCGCGGAAGTGGATCGGCCGCTGCGCGCCGCAGTAGCCCTTGGAGAGAAGCGTCTCGTCGACCCAGGTGCTCGCGTCCTGCGGGTACATATCCGCGGGCTGCGGGAGGAAGCAGGCGGCGGCGCCTTCGGCCTGGCAGAGGGCGAGGTCGTCGGCCTCCTTGTGCGGATAGGCGTCGTAATCCTCGTTGGGGGCGAACTGCGTGGGGTTGACGAAGATGGAGACCACGACCGTGTCGCAGCGCTTGCGCGCCTCGCGAATGAGCGAGAGGTGGCCCTCGTGCAGGTAGCCCATCGTGGGGACCAGGCCGATGATGCGCCCAAGGCGCTTCTGCTCCACGCACCAGGCGTGCAGCTCAGTGGGAGAGGTGAAGGTTTGCATCGTGCTTCCTTTCAATTAGTGTAGGCGCGCGCCGGGGGCGGTGGGGGTCGCCGGCTGCATCACGCGGAAGGAGCCGTCGGGATCGGTGGAAGCGACGATCATCCCTTCCGACACGCCAAAACGCATCTTGCGCGGGGCGAGGTTGGCCACCATCACCACCTGCTGGCCGATGAGCGCCTCGGGCGCGTAGCTCTTGCGAATGCCGGCAAAGACGTTGCGCGGCTTGCCCTCGCCCACATCGAGCGTCAGGTGCAGCAGTTTGTCCGAGCCCTCGACCGCCTCGGCGGTGAGCACGGTGGCCACGCGCAGGTCCACCTTCGCGAAGTCCTCGATGGAGATGGTCTCGGCCAGCGGCTCGGGGAAGACGGCCTCGGCGGGCTTGGTGGCCAACTGCCGCGCGCCCTTCTTCACATCCTTCTCGGCCAGGGTCTTGGCGGTCTCCTTGAGGGTCTCCTTGGAGGCCTCGACCATTGCCTCGACGGCCTTGGGGTCGATGCGCGCGGCCAGGTGCTCGTAGGCGCCAATCGCGCCGCTCTCGAGGGTCTTCTCGGCGTCGGCAAAGGTGTAGGGTGCCTCGCCAAAGAGCTTCTCGACCTTCTCGGCGTAGCTCGGGAGGATGGGCTTGAGGGCGATGGCCATCAGGCGGAAGAGGTTCAGCGTACCGGTGAGGACCGCGCGCGTGGCCTCGACATCCTCCTTGACCAGCTTCCAAGGCATCTTCGCGTCGAAGAGCTGATTGGCCTTGTCGGCCCACTCGCGCACCAGGACCATCGCGCGGCAGAAGTCACGCTTCTCGTAGGCGGCGAGGACCTCGGGCAGCTGGGCGCGGCACTCGGCCAGGAGCGCGCGGCTCTCGGGGTCCATCGCACCGAGGGTGCCGCCGCAGCTCTTGTTGATCATCTGCGCGCCACGGGAGGCGAGGTTGGTGATCTTGCCGACGAGGTCGGAGTTCACGCGGCCAACGAAGTCCTGCAGGTTGAGGTCCATATCGTCGACCGTGCCATTGAGCTTGCAGGCGTAATAGAAGCGCAGGGCCTGGGCGGGCAAGTGCTTGAGGTAGGTGGCGGCGGAGACGAAGGTGCCCTTGCTCTTGCTCATCTTCTCGCCATTGACCTGCAGGAAGCCGTGGACGAAGACCTGCGTGGGCGTGCGCCAGCCGGCATTCTCCAGCAGCGCCGGCCAGAAGAGGCAGTGGAAGCGGACGATGTCCTTGCCGATGAAGTGGTAGACCTCGGCCTTGGGGTCCTGCCACCAGGCCTCGAGCGTCTCGCCGCGCGCCTTGGCCCAACGCTCCAAGGTGGCCATATAGCCCACCGGCGCGTCGAGCCACACATAGAAGAACTTGTCCTGCTCGCCGGGGATGGCGAAGCCGAAGTAAGGCTTATCGCGCGAGATGTTCCAGCCGCGCAGGGGCTCGCTGAACCACTCGAGGAGCTTGCCGGCGGTGGCCGCGTCGGTATGGGCGGGGATCCAGGCCTTGAGGAAGTCGCGGAAGGGCTCGAGCTCGAAGAAGAGCTGCTCGCTTGCGCGCATCACCGGCTTCCCGCCGCAGACCGCGCAGTAGGGCTCAACGAGCTCATTGGCGTTGTAGGTGGCGTTGCACACTTCGCAGCCGTCGCCATACTGGTCCTTCGCGCCGCACTTCGGGCAGGTGCCCTTGACGAAGCGCCCGGGCAGGAACATCCCGCAGTGCTCGCAGTAGAGCTGCTCCACGCTCCGGCGGGAGATGAGGCTCTTCTCCTTCAAGCGCAGGTAGATGCCTTCGGAGAGGGCGCGGTTCTCGTCGCAATTCGTCGAGCCATAGAGGTCGAAGCCCATCTCGAAGGCGCCGAACTCCTTGACGCGGGCGCGGTAGGAGCGGTTAATCAGCGCCTCGGGGGTGATACCCTCCTTGCGCGCGCGGATCATAATCGGCGTGCCGTGCGTATCGTCCGCGCAGACATAGACGCAGTCGTGGCCCATCATCTTCTGATAGCGCACCCAGAAGTCCGTCTGCAAATACTCCACCAAATGGCCCAGGTGCAGCGCCCCGTTCGCATACGGCAGCGCGCTCGTCACCACAATCTTCCGCTTCTCCATAATTCTCTCTCCTTAGTAAGCAAAGTCGACAGGGCTGGCGCTCGCTGTGCTCCGCCCGTCTGAGCCGTTAAAACCTCTTACTCGCACCATATCCTATCCGTCGCGTTAACGCACTGTCGACTGTTCACTGTCGACTGTCGACTCTCTCGGCCAACTTCAACGCGCCTTGCTCCCGGCGGCTCTCCTCGGCGGCAAAGGCGATCCGGTGGCTCTCCAGGGAGACCTCGAAGATCTCGCCCCAGCCGGCGGGGTCGGCGGCCGTCAACTGGCGCACCAGCTCGTCCATCAACCCGAAGTCGCCGCCGCCGTGGCCCGAGCCCATCGGCACGCCCGCTTCCAGCACGCTGTCCCACACCTCGGTGGTGCGCGTGTCGAAGTGATAAATGGTGAGCGTCCGGCCGTTGCCGACAATCTCGCCGCACGTGCCGAAGACCTTGGTCTCGCGGCCGCCGGTGTAGGTGTAGCTCTCCATCTGGTGGGCCACGGTGATGCCGCCCTCGAAGCGCAGGTTCACCACCTGGTGATCGACCGCGTCATTGTCGCAGGCATAGACGCAGCGGCCGTAGGGACCCTCGCGCAGCATCGCCTCCATCGCCTCGTCGCGCTTGTCAACGAAGGGATAGCGGTAGTCCTGCCGCTCCAGATAAATCTTCCGCGCCGAGTAGGGGCACGCGCGCTCCACCGCCGCCGGGCAATCGAGGCAGCGCTCGGCCGCGCCCGCGGGCTTGTGCGCCGCGTTGAAGTGGAAGGTGTTCCCGAAACTCGAGACGCCCGTGCAGCGCTTCCCGCCCAGCCACCAGACGAACTGGTCGAAGTCGTGGCAGCACTTCTGCAAGATCATCGGTGTGGCGCGCTCGGTATTCCCCCAGTTCCCCCGGCAGAAGCTGTGCGCCGCGTGCATATAGGCCACCGGCTCGAGGTGCTGAATGCTCACCACCTCCCCAATCGCCCCACCCTGCAACAGGTCGTGCAACTTCTTAAAGTAGACCGTATACCGCAGCACGTGGCCCAAAATAACCAGCCGCGGCTGCACTTCGCGCACCTTTGCCGCCAGCTTCTCGCACTCGGCCCACGTCCGCGCCATCGGCTTTTCCAGCAACAGATGATAACCGACATCCAAGCACGCAATCGCCGGCTCCACGTGCAACGCGTCGGGCATCGAAATCACCATCACATCGCACTTGGGCTTGGCCGCCACCGCCTCCGACCAATCGCCCCACTGCGCCTCGGGCCCCAACCCGTGCGCCTGGGCCACCGCCGCACGCGCCGCCGGGTTAATATCCGCCACCCCCACCACCTTCACCTTCTGCGGATACGCCGCGGCATAGGCGGCATAGGTCCGCCCACGGTCACCAGCGCCCAAAATCACCATCGTTATCGCATCTCGCTCCATCGCGCTCTCGCTCCTTATGCAAAACGCCCCTTATTGTAGCACAACTCTTGCGCCTACGGCGCGTGAGCAACGGCTTCAGTCGACGAGCTTGGCGTGGCGAAGGCGGAGGAGGAGGGTCTCGTAGCCGGAGCGGTTGCCGCGGGCGAACTCGATGGCGCGCAGCTGAATGAGAGCCTTTTGGAGGTAGCGAAGGCCCTGGTCGGAGTAAATCTCGGGGCGAGAGAGGACGCGGTAGGCGAGCTTGGCGTATTGGGCGGCGGCGTCATCGCGGCGGAGCTGCTTCTCGAAGATACGGCCAATCTTATACTGATAAGCGAGGACGGCATCGGGGTCGCTCTCCAGGTGTGCGAGGGCCTCGCGGTAGGCCTCGAGGGCGAGGGCGTAGCGGGCGGGGTCGTCGGTGGCGGTGAGGAGAAGGCAATCGCCGCGGCGGCCGTAGGCTTCGCCAATCCAGGGGGCGGTGGGGGCGGTGCGGATGAGGGCGTCGAGCAGGTCGCGCGCTTCGGCGTGGCGGGCGAGCTCCATCAACGCCTCGGCCTGGAGGAAACGGGCGTCGGGCAAGAGGGGGGCGCGGGGAAACTCCTTGGCCAGGCGGCCGACGAGCTCGACGCACTGGGCGTAGTCGCTATCCTGGTAGGCGGCGCGGGCGGCGAGGAGGAGGGCCTGGGGCACGCGCGCATCCTTGGGCCACCGGCGGGTGAAGTCGAGGAAGCCCTTGGCGGCGGCGGCATAGGACCCGCGATTGAAGTCGCTCTTCGCGAGCCAGAGGAGCACGTCGGGGATGCGCGGCGAATCGGGATAGGCGGCGACATAGGCGCTGGCGAGCTCGCGCGCCCGCTCATCCTCGCCCAGACCGTAGAGGCAGAGCACCAGGAAGAAGCGGGCCTCGGCGGCGCAATCGGGGTCGGCGGCCTCCTGCAAGCGAGCGAAGTCGTCGCGCGCCTTATCAAGCTGGCCGAGGGCGTAGTAGGTGCGGGCGCGGGTGGCACGTAGGGGCTCCTGGAACTTGGGCTCCTGCAGCCGGCCGAGGGCGCGGGAATACTCGGCCACCGCGTCAATTTGCCGCCCCTCGGCGCAGAGCAGCGCCCCCAACCGCTCGCTCGCCACGAAGGCATCCTCGGGGAGAACGTCCGGGAGGTCGCGCACCTCGGCGTAGGCCTTGAGCGCTTCGGCGGCCTTCCCTTCGGCCTCCAAGGCGCGGGCCAAACGCAGACGAATGGCGGGGTCGGCGGAGTCGAGGCTCCGATAGAGAGCGGCGGCGCGGGCGGGGCGCTTGGCGACCATCGCGGCCTCGGCGGCCTCGAGGATGAGCCCCTGACGGCGGTCGGGCGAGGACTCGAAGTCGGCCGCTTCGGTGAAGGCGGCGAGGGCTTCGTCGGGCCGATCGAGCTGCAAAAGGGTGCGAGCCTTGCCCTGGCGGACGCGGGCGCGGAACTCGGGCAGGTCGTAGCCGGAGAGATACTGGTCGTAGGCCTTGAGGGCTTCGGCTTGGGAACCGGCGCGCTGGAGGGTCTCGGCCGAGAAGAGGAGAAGCTCGGGGACCTCGGCGGCAGAGGGGTTCAGGCGGATGGCCTCGTCGAGCAACTGCAAGCCCTCGGCGCGGGTGGCCTCCTCCTCGCACAGAAGCTTGCCCAGGAGGGCGAGGGCGGTGCGGCGGGTGGCCTCCTCGCGGGCGGCAGAGAGGGCGCGGCGGGCGTGGGCGAGCTTCGCCTCGCGCTCGGTGTCCAGCTCGGCAGCCGCCAAAGCCAGCCGCGCTTCAATCACCGAGGTCAACCCCTTGAGCGCCAAGAGCCGGTCGAGACACGCAACGGCCTGGGCGCGATTATCGGCCTGGGCGAAAGCTTTGGGCAGAGCGAGGGCGCAAGAGAGATAGACGCCCCCGCGGTCGGCCGCCTCCGCCGCGCGCAAGAGGGCGACCCGGGAGGTGGCGTTGGGGAAGCGCGAGGCCCAGAGGAGGGCATTCTCGGCACGGATCCGCGCGTCGGCGCCCTTGGCCTGGTCGACAGCCGCAAAGTGGTCGGCCGCCGGCAGGTGCTTGCCCAACTCCAACTCGGCCTGGAGGACCATCCGCAGCGCGGCCACACCCCACCCATCGTCGGTGCCGACGGCGGCCTGAGCGTAGGCTTCAAGGGTCTTGGCGTAGTCGCCACGGCCATTATAGGCGGCCAACTGGAAGGCCAGACGGTGGCTGGCCGGGAGGTCTGCCGTGGCCTCGACGCGCGCGAGCGCCTCCGCCCACTCCCCCTTGGCGAGGTGGGCGCGGATGAGCACCTCCTCGGCCTTGATCCGCTCCTCGGGCGAGATACCCAGCGTGGCGAGTAGACTCTTGGCCGTGCGCTCGGCGAGCGAGATATTACCATCATCCATCGCCATCTCGGCGGTGGGCAGGAGCGGCTCGGCGGCCGAGAGCGAGCCCACCGCCAGCAGCGCCAGCGCCAGGCAGAGCTTCCGCCGCAGCCGGCAGGCAAAGCGCGCCAGCCACACCCCCAAGAGCAACAGCACGCACCACGCCCCGAAGGTGAGATCGCCCCAACGCAGATAGGCCCCGGCGAAGGGTTGCGCGCCCACCGGCAAGCGCGTGGGGAAGGCCTCAACATCGAGGGGGCGGCCGAGGGCATCGAAGGCGGCATTCTGCCCGCCATTGGTGGAGCGGATGATGGGCACGCCGCACTCGATGGCGCGCAGAAGGGCGTGGCGGGCGTGCTGCGCGCCCTCGGCGGAGGGGGCGTACCACGCGTCGTTGCTCATATTCACCAGCACCTGCGCGCCGGCCAGAACCGACTCGCGCGCCACATCGCAGACCGTATCCTCAAAGCAAATCAGCGGTCCAACGACCAGCCCCGAGGGCAGACGCACGGCGGCCACCTCGCGCCCCGGGGTGTTGCTCACGCCGGTGGGGGCGAAGCGTTGGAGGGCGGGGAAGAGCGTATCGCCGGGGATATATTCGCCAAAGGGCACCAGGTGGCGCTTGCCGTAGACCTGGCGGCTGTCGAGGCCGTTGCCGGTGAAGAGGAGTGCGGCGTTGTAGTTTTCGTCCTGCTGCCCCCCGGCGCGCTTGAAGTAGAGCCCACCCACCAAGAGCGGCACACCGGCCTTGCGCGAGAGCGAGCCCAACCGCGCCTGCGGCTCGCCGTGCAGCGGAAAGATCCAGCCCACGGCGGAACTCTCCGGCCAGAGCCACAAATCGGGCTTTTGGGGCAACATCGCCAGGAGCTCGGCCTTCTGCGCGTTCTCGCTCGCCCACATCGGCGGCACCTTCTCGCCCGTGAAAATACAGGGCACCTGCGTGGCTTCGCAGACAATTGCGGCGACCGACTTCTCCGCCTGCTCGTAGGCCTTCATCCGCCCGAGCCCCCACAGGAAGGCCGCCAGCAGCAACGCCAGGGGCAGCAGACTCTCGGCCGAGAGGAGCAAGCGCCCGCGCCAATCGCTCGGTAGGCGGCCGGTCACCCCCAACCAGCAGCGCTCACAGAGCGTCGCCACCGCGCCATTGACCGAGGCGGCCAGGGCGCTGACCAGCGTCACCCCGCCCACCGAGGCCAGTTGCATCACCGGCAGGAAGTCCGAGCACGCCAGCCCCAAGGGATTCCACGCAAAGCCGGTAAAGATCTTGGAGCGCAGAATCTCCGCCCCGGCCCAGAGCATCGGCTCGAGCAGCACAGTCAAGAGGATAGCCCAGCGCAGCGGCACCTTTTGGCGCAACCGCGCGGCGGTGGCGGCGAAGGCACCGATAAAGAGCGCGAGCACCGCGCTCAGCCCCGCCAAGGCCGGCACCACCAAGGGCCACGGCCCGCCATTGGCCGTCAAACGGAGCATCCACCCCAGCTGCACGCACCAGGTGATAAAGCCGCAGAGCCACCCCCAGCCAAAGGCCGCGCGCGGGCTCGTCCGGCGGATGAGCAGCAAGAGCGGCACGAGCGCAAACCACACGGCCGCCGATTGGTTGAAGGGCGCCCAGAGCGAGGCGAGGAGGGCGGCAGAGACCAGCGCGGCAAAGGCAGAGAGCAGGCGGTTCTTCATTGCTTTACCTTTCGGCAATAGTTAAGGGGGTGTGGCCCTGACCAAAGTCGGGCCATTCGAGGAGCGTGTTGGGGTAGACCTGGCGCAGGTGCGACAAGCGCTCGGCGCGGTCGGGCGCGGGGGCCAGGTCGGGGAAATGGAGGGCGTAGGTGTAGCCGGCCCAGGCGGCGAGCTTGGGCGCGTCGGCCCCGGGCGGCGCGAAGGGCGGGGAGAAGGGCCCCATCTCCAAGCCGCGCGGCACCTCCAGTCCGGCCTCGACGGCGAGGTAGGTCTCCTGCGTCCAAAGAACCCGCTCGCCGCGCTCGGCGGCCCAGGTGCGCACCTGCCGGCCCACGCGGCGCAGGGCCGAGAGGTCGCTCTCGGCCTTGAGGCGGATCCAGAAGCGGTCTTGCGGAAGGGCCACCCAATCCTGAATGAGGGGCGAGCCCAGGCAGCTCATCGCCAGCGCGGCCGGAAGCATCACCTTAGCCAAGGCCAGGCGCAGCGAATCGAAGGGCAAGCGCGTGAAGGCGAAGGCCACGGCCATCGCCAAGGGCAGGGTGGCGGGCACCTGATAGTCGTCGTAGGGCACCGGCGCGCAGAGGTGCACGAGCGCCAACGCCGCCGCGCACCAGAGCCACAGTTCGGCCAAACACTCGCGCTCGGAGGTCGCGCGCTTGAGGGCCGGGCGCGCGGTCACCTGCAGCCACCCCAGCAAGATGGCCCAGAAGGCGAGGAGCGGATTGTAGCGCAGCCACCGCGCCACGCACCCCGCGCGGCCCAGGAGCCCCATCGGCTCGCGCGCGCCGTGGAAGCGAATGGCCGCGAAGAGCTCGGCCGGCCAGCCGATGAGCTCGGGCCCAAAGGCCGCGACGAGTCCCGCCGCCGCCCCGCCGCCAAACCAGATCCACGCCCAACGGCCCATCTGCTCGCGCCGCCACCACAGCCACGCCGTCACCGCCGGTAAGAGCGCCCCCATCGAGAGGCGGACATCGGCGAGCAGCGCCAAGAGCGCCCCGGCCGCCACCGCGCAAAGGGGGTCGAGCCCCGAGCCATCGCGCCGCAGCCCGGTCATCAGCCGCAACGCCCCGGCAATCCCCAGCGTGCAGAGCGCGTAGCCTTTGGGGATGGCCGTGAAGTAGGAGAACCACAGGTTGAGCCCGAGCAGACACCAGAGCGTGACGCGCGCCGACCAGCGCTCGTCCAGCCGCCGGCAGCCGGAGGTCACGCAGCCATCGGCCAGAAAGAGCGCCGCCAAGCCGAAGAGCGCAGTCAGTAGCCGCCCGCCCAGCACGCCGAGGCCCGACCACGCCCACCCGAAGGCCGCGTAGACGATGGGATAGAGTAGGCCCTGGGTATAAAAGAAGTCGCGGTGGGGCACTTCGCCGGCCATCACGCGCCGGGCAGCATAGAGCCCCCACCCCTCATCTTGGTTGAGCGGACCAAACCACACATTGAGCGCAAATACCACCACCGTCAGCCCTAGGGCGGCCAGGGCCCACGGGCGGAGCGGCTGCCGGGGCGGAGCCGGCGGAGGAACCACGCGGGGTTCCTTGGTCTTCGCTTTGGGCGGGGGAGGCGCTGCGCTCGCCCCGGGGTCATTTTGAGGTAGGCCCTGGGTCGACTCGAGGTAGGGCCTAGGTCGACTCGAGGTAGGCCCTAGGTCGACTCGAGGTAGGCCCTGGCTCTCGGAGGGGTCGGGGCTGGGCGAAATCGAACCCGGGGCGGGTGTATTCTCGGGGAGGGCGTTGGGTGTGGGAAGGGGCTCGGCCATCGGCAGGGACCTCAATCAGAGCGAGTGGGTGAATTGGCGCCAGCGGAAGGCGGTCACGCGGCAGAGATGCCTGGGAATCTCGGGGAGGGTCCGGGCGATGACGCCGAGGACGTTGCGCACGGAGAAGGGCTTGTGGGGCTGGCCGGCGTAGTCGTGCATACCCGGCAGACGGATGAGGGTGGGATCCTGCGGCCAATACCAGAAGTTCTCGCCCAGATAGAAGCAAGGAGTGCCGGCGGCACGCAGGTCGCGCATCTGCGAGGGGGTTTGCCAGGCGGGGGTGCGGATGCCGCACTCGGGGAGCATCGCGCGGTAGTAGAAGTCGAAGACGTGCGGGGCGGGGATGCCGCGGGGGAGGGTCTCCCAGGCGGCCAGACAGCGGCCATCCTCGCGGTAGCGATCGTGGAGGGAGAGGGTGTAGACGCGCGGAGCCGCTTCGCTGCCCATCGCCTGGACCATCGAGAGGGCGTAGACGCTCAAGCCCAGCGACATAAAGAGCTTGCCGATGGCAAAGAGGTAGGAGCTCGAGGCCATAATCGACATCCCCACCGTTCCCAAGAGCCGCCCGCACCAGGGGCTGCGGGGCACGTTGGCGGTAATGGCGTTGAAGCAAACCAGGAGCGGGAACATCCACAGCTGCGGCACATAACGCACATAGCCCATCGTCTTGGTGGGCTGGAGGAAGGAGGTCAGCAGGATGGCCGCCAGCAGCCACGGCACCGCGCAGCGCCGCGTGAAGCACAGCGTCAGGAGCGTGAGGCACATCACAATGCGGAAGCCCGGGCCCAGGCCGCCCACTTGGTCGAGGTGGAAGATGGGCCGGAAGGGCTTGCGCCCCAGCTTCCACTCGTAGTAGCGGTGGGCGAGGTACTTGGAGAGATAGGCGTTGACCAGGCGCCCGCAGTAGCCCATCTCGGCCGCGTCGTCATTCTGCAGGTCGAAGTCCGCCGTCATTGCCGGCAGGGGCTCGGTCTTGGAGAAGGTGTGTTCGGGGTAGAGCGGGCCGCCGTGGTTGGCCCAGTTGGTCAGGTAGGGCGAAAAGCCCACGGTGAGCGCCAGGGCAAAGCCGGCCGCATTGGCAATCAGCCACTTCCAGAAGGCGTGGGCCCGCGCCTCGCGCACCGCGCGCCACAGCACCGGCACCGTGAAGAGCCCCGCCGAGAGCACCAGCGAAATCATCCCCGTGAACTTGAGGTTGCACCCCAGCACCGGCGCAAGGGTCACGTAGGTGAGCCATGCCGTGCGCCCGGTCTTGCGGTAGGCACAGGCGGCCAGGAGGAAGATCAGCAGCAATGCATACTGCGTGCCGTCCTGCGCGCCGCAGAAGGCGCTCGCCACCACCCCCGGCGAGAGAAGCGTGAGCGACGCGAAAAAGAGCCGCTTCCACCACCCCGGCCCGAAGAGCAGCGGCGTCACGCGCCACGAGAGCGCCCCCAGCACCACCGCCGCCAGCAAAATCAGCGTGTCGCCAGATTCCGAGTTGCCCGTCAGCGCCGCCGTGGCCGCACTCCACGTCCATCCCGCCCGGGGCAGATAGGCCACGTGATAGGCGTTAAAGGTGGCCGCGTCCGCCCCCGTGGCCGAGAGCATCGCCTCGCGCGTCGCGTCAAAGACCGGGTTCCAGCCGCCCAGCAACAGCCGCGCCGCCGGCAGATGGTAGGCCTGCGCATCCCACCACGAGAAGAAGAGAAAGAGCGAATCCACCGCGAAGATGGCCGCCACCGCCACCGCAAACCACCCCGCGCGCTTCAGCCCCTCGCGCCAAGTCCCCCCGCCTGCAATCGCTAGCGCGCCGGCCAGCACAAAGCCCCCCCCCGCCCATCGCCCCGAGGCCGGCAGCCCCAACAGATAGCCCACCGAAGCGAGCAACACCGTCAGCGTCGGGAAAGCCAGCAATACCGCCGGCAACGGAAAGAGCCTCCGCGCACGGAAGCCCGAAAGAAAGCCCGCAAGGCTCGCGATGACAGATGACGAAGGACAGAGGGCAGAGACCTCGGCCGATCCGTCGCGGAACGCGTCCTGTCCTCTGCCCTCTGTCATCTGTCATCTGCGCGCGTCAGCGCGCACCACTCACTTTGCCAATTCCGGGAAGAGCGTGCAGGTGACGCCAGCCTTGACGCGCTGCTCCTCGAAGAACTTCATCGCCGCTTCGCGCTTGCGCATCTCGGTGAGCTGCGCGGTCAGGTCCTCGGCCGTCGGCACGCGCGGAGCCTGCTTGAGGAGCGGGAGCACCGTCACCGTCGCGGGCGTGTCCTCCACCTTGATGAGGATGTGGGAGGCCTTGACCTTGCCGGCCGCGTCGTCGCGCTCGGTTACCTTGACGATGTGGTAACCAAAGGCGGTCTTGATGATCGGGCCAACCTCGCCCACCGGCTGCTCGAAGGCGGCCTTCTCGAACTCGGGCACCATCGCACCCTTGCCGAACTCGCCCAGGTCGCCGCCGGCACGCGCGCCGCTCGGGCAATCGGAGAAGACCTTGGCCTGATCCTCGAAGGTAGCCTCGCCCTTAACGATGCGCTCGCGAATTTCATTGAGCTTGGCCTGTGCGCCCTCCGCGTCGCCCTGCTTGGCGGCCTCGCGCTTGACCACCTTGAAGATGACCTTCGCCCCGGGCACGTCCATCACCGGCGTCATCCCGCCATCGGGCACGCTCTTGAGCTGGGCCTGCGCCTCGGGCGTGAGCCCCAGCTGGGCCAGGCGATCCTCGGGCAAGGGCATCTCTTCCTTAATCATCGAGTTGGCCTTGACCAGATCCTCGAAGGAGGCAGTCCCTTCGGCAAGCTGCTTGGTGTAGCCGGCCATCTCCTCATCCAGGAGCTTGGCGGCGACCTGCTGCTTCTCAATCTCGGCCTGCACCTCGGCCGGGTCCACGGCCACCTGCGGGAAGACCTTCTCCTCGAGCAGCTTGAGCTCCAGCCACTGCTTCTCGAGCATCGACTTGGCCTCCTCTTCGCCCAGCGGGAAGCTCTTGAGGATCTCCGCGAAGCTCTGGCCCTGGCGCTTCTCCAGGTCGGCAATCTGCTTGGCGCGGAACGCGTCATCCACTGTCACGCCCAGCTCCTTGGCCGCCGCGGCAATCACGTTGTCCACGATAAACATCTGCACCTGCTGGCGGCGGAACTCCTGCTTAGCCTGCGGCAACTGCGCGGTGGGAATCGCCCCGCCGGTCATCTTCGCGTAGAGCCCGACCATCTCGTCGACCTTGGCCGAGAGATCGCCCCAGGTCAGCTGCGCCTCGCCCACACTGGCGATCACATCGCTATCCTTCGGCGGCGGCGGCAGAGCCACCACATCGCTCTCCACCGAGGCCGGCTTCACTTCGGCCGCGGGCGCGCCCTGCCCCTCGGCAGGCTGCTCCTCGGTCTTGCTGCACCCAGTCAACGCCACGGCCGTAGCCAGCGCCGACATCACAAACAAAGGCATCTTCAACATATCAACATCGCTCCATTACAGCGGGGTTCACAAAAAGTGCCGCTTATCATACCACAATCCTACCGCGCTCGCCACGCGCCGAAGGCCGATATGCCCTTAACGCGGCGAGCCCCCTTGCACGCGCGGACCCAAACTATTAAGTGCACCACTTAATTCAATTAAGAGGGCCTCTTAATTATTCCGCTCGCCCCGAGCTCA
>JBJFFT010000206.1:0-3267 GCA_051891975.1 Candidatus Spyradenecus sp.
CCCGCGGCCAACACGCCTAACCCCTCCCCCACCCCGGAGCCCCAAAATGAGCGAACTCTCCCTCACCCTCCAAATCCACGGCCGCCTCACCCCGTCCCTCCGCCGCGACCGCCTCCTCGCCGCCGCCCACGCCTGCGCCGCCGCCGCCCAACGCTGGTCCCGCCCCCAACACCCCTGGCGCGCCCTCACCATCCACCTCCTCCACGACCCCCTCTCCGCACGCGTCAATGCCGACATCCTCGGCCACGAAGGCCCCACCGACGTCATCACCCAAGCCTACGACCCCCTCCCCGGCGAACCGCCCGGCCTCCTCGGCGAACTCTACGTCAACCTCGACGTTGCCCAACGGATGAGCCAGCGCCTCCAAACCACCACCTTCGAGGAAGAAGTCGTCCTCTACATCGCCCACGGCTGCGACCACCTCTGCGGCTCAGACGATGCCACCCCCGCCCAACGCGCCGCCATGCGCCGCCGCGACCTCCGCTGGATGCGCTCCGCCCTCGCCGGGCTCTAGCCTAGTCTCGCACCTTAATCTCTTGATACCAGAAGCCGCTACGGCCATCGGGCGTGTGGGCAAACACGCAAAACCGCCACCATGTAGCCTCCTCAGGCACGGTCATCCGAAAGACTGCGCGGTCGCTCTCCACACGCACCTGGGGCTCTCCTAGCGCCGCCAGAGCGAAGCGCGCACGCTCCCACGACAAGTCTATCCACGGAATGTCGGGAAAGGGATCCGCCTCCTTCGGTTGCTCGGGGCTAAGGCTCCGCACAAAACGCTCCCTCGGCGGCACAATCGGCCTCTCAAGCCCCCAGCGCTTGTAAGCCTGCTCAAAGAGGGGCCCCCACGACCTGCCCCGCAGACGCCGCCGGGACGCGCGCGCCTGCGGGAGAGAAAGAGCGGGCAACGCTTCGCAAAGCGTCAGGCAGGCCAACCTCTGCGGTTGCTTGAGCCACACGCCCTTTAGGAAAGGCAGTTCGTCATCGAAGGCCTCCTCCAACCGAAAGCGCCGCCAGGGTAACGCCCCGCCGTAGCCCTCCATCCTCGAGTCGTAGCCCGTAGCAAGCACCTCGGCACGCGGGTCATCCACCGTCACCTCCCACTCCCGTTCACTGATGCGCTTGGCCTGCACCTGCAGCCCCGAGGCCGGGCGCAGAAAGAGCGCTGAACGATACCGATAGAAGCGCGCGTGGTCAAAGCCGTAGACCTCCAAATACACCCTGCCCTCGACCCCGGGCGGCACCTGCCAGGCAAAGCGCCGCGAGGGCGGCAGCGCCATCACCGCCACGCGCGTCCGCTGCGCCTCCCGCCACAGCACCTGCAAGAAGCACGCCCCCTCCCCCGGGATGTCGGCGTAGCCCTCCACCACGTCCCCGGCCGCGTAATCCGTCTCAACGCGCGATACCTGCAAGGTCCCCTCCTTTGCCTCTGGGCCAAAGGGGAACTCCCCGCTCGCGGGCATCACCCGAACCACCCACGACCAACCCAGCCACGCCTCCTGTTCGCCCGCCACCAACTTGACCATCCAATTCCCCGCCGACAGCGTCACCCGTACGGTGCCCGGCCGCTCCACCGGCACGCGCACCACCTCCGCCGCCCAATCTCGCCGCTCAAACCGCAACACCCCGCTCGCCTGCGCATAGGCGCTCGTCACCTCGACCTCAAAGGGCACACCCTCCAACACCCGCTCCGGAATCACCGCCTCCATCCTGTACCCCAGGCGCGACCACAATCCGCCCCAACTTGCCTCCTGCCATTCGCCGTTCTCCCGCGTCACGATAACCTCCGCCTCAAGAAACACATTCGCTGGCTTCCACTCCGGCTCCGGCGGCACCTCAAAGGCGAACGACCCATCGGCCTGCACCGCACACACCCCGCGGTGCGACCCCGAGCGCCAACGCACCGCCCCAGACTTCAGCGGCAAGCCACTGTGCTCCACCGCCCGCCCCACAAAGCGTTGCGGCAGCTCCAGTGGCACCCCAACCGAGGCGCACTCCAAGTCCACTGCGAAAGCGGCCGGCCGAAATGCCAACACCTTCACCTGCCCGCACCTGGTCTCCCCCACAAACGCCACCACGCGCCCCGTCCGATCCGGCGGCAACACCACCTGCCCGCGCCAACTCCCATACGCCGAGAGCTTGACCCGCTCCTGCAGCAGCACCAAGGCTTCTTCCTCGTCCTCCCCCCTCAACTCGAGCCGCAACTCCACCTCCTCGCCCGCCAGCACCTCCGCCGCCGCCCCCACCTTCTGCCGCAACCCCAACAGCTCAAAGCAAAGCGTCTCCCCCGGCCGATAGAGCGGGCGCTGCGCCATCCACTCAAAGCGCTTCGCCGCGCCGTCAGCCGTCGCCCTCTCCGGCATCGGCCCGCCATCAAGCTTAAAGACCATCCGCTCTCCGCGCGCCTCCACCGTCACCTTCGACCACGGTGCCTCCGCAGCATCGCTCCCCAACGACACACACGCCACCCCCTGTTCGTCGCTCACCCCCTCCCGACCAACCACGCGCACCCGCGCCCCGACCACCGCCTCGCCCGTACGCGTATCTCCCACGAAGAACCGCAACGCCGGCGCTTCGTCCGCTTCGCCCTCATCCAGCACCCCCACCACCGCCACCGTGAAGGTCGCCACCTGCACCGTCAGCTCCTCCCGGAGCGGCTCCGACGACAGATTGCCGTTGGCCGAGAAGATAAACCGATAATCGCCCAACGCCAAGGCCGGCAGCGCCACCTCCGTCTCTCCGCCGGTATACTCCGGACACGCCGTCAGCGGATAGTCCCGCGCAAACACCGCCTGCCCCGTCTCCTGCGAGACCACCTCCAGCCGCACCTGTGACAGGTTGCGATGCAAAATCTGCACCGCGCGCACCTCCGGACCAATCACCGGCGGCAACGCCACCACCAGCTCCGCCCGCTGCAATTCCTGCTGCGCTTCAAGCGCCTCCTGCGCTGCCGCCTCATCCGCAGCCCGCGCCCCGCCCGCCAACGCCAACACGCATACCATTGCCAATAGCCAACGCTTCATCTCTCGCCTCCGCTTCCTTCGGGCCTCCGCCCGCTCGCAAAACACCCCCAGTCTACCACATCAAGCGGACTGGCGAAACAGGCCGAGGCAAGACGCTTTATGACCCTCCCGAAGACCTCCCCCACGCCAGGTCCTGGAATGCCCCGTGCCCCCACCCCCGTCCGCGCCCGCCCGATACCCTAAAAAAGGGAGGGCCTACCTCGAGGCGACCTAGGGCCTAGGTCGAGGCGAGGGAGGCCCTAGGTCG
>JBJFFT010000207.1:0-3266 GCA_051891975.1 Candidatus Spyradenecus sp.
TGACCTGGGCAACAACGTCGGCGCGGTCTTCCACAATGCCGGCCATATCCTCGGTTCGGCCCTGGTCGAGCTCTTCGCCAAGCAGCCCAACGGCACCTACCGCCGCCTACTCTTCTCGGGCGACCTCGGCCAGCCGGGCCAGCCGATCATCCCCCCGCCGGAGGTCGTGGAAGGGCCCGATGTGTTGCTGGTGGAGTCCACCTACGCCGACCGCGAGCACCCGCCGCGCGCCAACATCCTGGGCCGCTTGCGCGATTACATCCTCGACATCACCCAGCAGCGCGCCAAGCTCATCATCCCGGCCTTCAGCGTTGGGCGCACGCAGCAGATCCTCTTCTTCCTCAATCAGCTCCTGCGCGAAGGGCGCATCCCGCGTCTACCCATCTACGTCGACTCCCCCCTCTCCCTCAAGGCCACCCAAATCTACGCCAAGCACACCGCTTGCTACGGCGAGGCGGCCAGCGAGCTCCTCCGCCAAGGGGTCGACCTCTTCAAGATGCCCGGCCTCGAGTTCCTCGCCACCCCGGACCAATCCAAGGCCCTCAACCACGCTCGCGGCCCGATGATCGTCATTGCCGCCAGTGGCATGTGCGAGGGCGGGCGCATCCTCCACCACCTGCAAAATGGCGTCGGCGACCCGCGCAACATCATCCTCATCGTCGGCTACCAGGCCGAAGGCACCCTCGGCCGGCGCATTGTCGAACTGCAGAGCCCCCTCAAAATCCTCGGCGAGGAGTTCGACCTGCAGGCCCGCGTCCACACCATCAACGCTCTCTCCGCCCATGCCGACCGCATCGCCCTGCGCAACTGGGTCCGCGCCGTCAACGCCAAGCGCGCTGTCAAGCACGTCTTTGCCGTCCACGGCGAAGAGGAGAAGGTCCAGGCAATGTGCCAAATCCTGCGCGAAGAGGGCTACACCAACCCCATCGCCCCCGCCCCCGGGGCAATTTTTAAGGGACTGTGAGGCCCCTTTCGGGGCGTGAGGTGCTCGCTTTGCTCGCGTGAAGTGCGCGGCAAGCCGCGCGTGAAGGTGGCGGCGTTGCCGCCGCGAGGTGCTCGCTTCGCCCGCGTGAGGCCGCTGCGGCGGGCGGCCTAGCACAACGCTTACTGCGCCGAAGGCGCACTTTGGGAAAGTGTTCACGCGAGCGGAGCGAGCACCTCGCGGCCCGAAGGGCCTCCTCTCGCGCCGAAGGCGCACCTCACGCCGCGAAGCGGCACCTCACGCGCGCGCTGCGCTTGCGTAGCGCGCGCACTGGCCATTCCGGCCAGTGGGCACATATTCCAGGCGGAAGGTGCCGAGGGCCTGGCGCAGGTGGTCGAGGATGAGATCTTCTACGCCCCGATGGAGGGCGCGGCAACTGACAACCCAGCTTTCAATCAAGGGCGGCTGACCGGGCTGCTCCTCCAGCACCACGGCGGCGATGAGCCCGAGGTCGCCAAAGCGGTCCTCCAGGCGGTAGAGCCAGCCGCGCTTGCCGGCGAGTTCGGCGGCGGTGTGGCGCGTGGCGCGGAGGTTGAATTGGTTGCAGCGCTGAGTGAGCTGGGCGGCGCGCTCCAGGTTGGCCTCCGTGAGCGGCTCGGGGGTGAGGCGCTGCTGCAAGGAGGCGATGTAGGCGGCAGTGTCGGGAAGTTCGGCGGCGAGGGCCTGGCGGCGGGCCTCGTCGCGCAACGAGGTAGCGCGCAGGAGGTCATCGGCCGTCACCTGGGCACACTCGAAGAGGTTGGCGGCGGCGAGCGCTTCGGGCCAGAGCGCAGGGTCGGCCGGCATCTCGGGCACGGCCACCTGCGGCAGCTCGGCGCGAATGGCGGCCCGCTCTTCGGCCCGGTCGTCCACAAAGACCAGGGCGTCGAGCCCCACATGGAGCGCCTCGGCAATGCGCCGGAGTTGGGCGTGTTTGGGGCCCCAATCGGCCTCGATGGCCGCAAAGTCCGCCGCGGCGAGCCCCGGGGGCAGGTGCGCGAGGGCCTCGAGGGCCAGGGGGCGATCGTTGTGCGAGGCGACGGCCAGGAGCACACCGCGCGCGGAGAGGGCCTTGAGCCAGCGGCGGTAGGCCGCGCGGCCAGGGGCCTCAAAGTCCAGCCCCGCCACCCCGCCTTCGCTGACAATGCCGCCCCACAAGGTGTTATCGAGGTCGGTCACCAGGACCTTGTGCAGCGCGCTGCCGGCGCGGACGGCGAGGGCATCGAGCGTCAGACGCGCGAGGTCAGGCAGGGCCGGCGGGGCGATGGCCACGGAGGCGCACTCCCAGAGCCGCGCGTCGAAGGTGACCTGACGCCCGAGCCGCGCTTGGAGAAGGTCCAAATCGATGAGCGCGAGCTGCGGATGGGCCTGGGCCAGCGCCACGAGGCGACCGTTCCAGGCCATTGCCTGGGCGCGGAGGGTGCCGGGGCGGGTCAGGGCCAGCGAGCCGCAGGTGCCGTCATCGGCCGCCACGGCGGTGTAGCAGTAAAGAGGATAGGGAAGAGCGAGGAGGGGCTCGACCTCCGGAAAGCGCCGGGCCTCGGTGCACGCCCAGAGCAAAAGCGCATCGGGCGCAAAGGCCGCAAGCTCCTCGCGCACCGCTAAGGGGGAGGCAAAGGCCCAACTGCGCACCTCCAGCGGGAAAGCACGACGGTTAGCCTCGGCGAGGAGCGCGCGCTCGAGGAATTGGGGCGCACTATCGGCAAAGAGCGCCAAGCGCATAGAAAGATGACAGAGGACGGATGACGGAGGACAGAGGACAGAAGCGAGCGGCCGACAGCCCCCGCGCAAAGCAAGAAAGACCCCGGGCGCGGCGAGGCACCCGGGGCGGAGGGGCTTAGTAGTTCTGCGGCTCCAGGGCGAAGTAGGCCTTGGGGTGCTTGCAGACCGGGCAGAGCTCGGGTGCCTTCTCGCTGATGATGATCGCGCCGCAGTTCAGGCACTCCCAGCGATTCTTGCCGGAGCGGACGAAGACTTCGCCGGTCTCGAGGTTCTTGGCCAGGGCGTTGTAGCGGGCCTCGTGGCGGGCCTCGACCTCGGCGACGCCGCGCATCTGGCGGGCGATTTCGGTGAAGCCCTCGGCCTCAGCCTCGTCGGCCATCCGCTTGTACATCTCGGTCCACTCGTACTTCTCGCCCTCGGCGGCGGCCTTCAGGTTCTCGGCAGTGTTGCCGATGCCCTCGAGGTGCTTGAACCACAGCTTGGCGTGTTCCTTCTCGTTGTTGGCGGTCTCCTCGAAGATCTTGGAGATCTGGACGTACCCTTCCTTCTTGGCCACGGAGGCGAAGTAGGTGTACTTGTTGCG
>JBJFFT010000208.1:0-3266 GCA_051891975.1 Candidatus Spyradenecus sp.
ACCAATCGAGGCAGGTCACCTCCGGGGCGTGGCCGGTGGCCTCGGTGAGGACGGCGGCTGCGGCGAGGGTGGCCGAACCCAGCCCGCACCCGAGGTCGAGCACGCGCAAGCGCCGCCGGGGGATCTCGGGCAGCCGCGCCAGGATACCGCGCAGGGCCGCCTCGGTGCGGGCGACGGTCTGCGGGGCAAAGTAGAGGGCGTAGGCGGTGAGGGTGTCGGGGTCGTCCAGATAGGCGGTGTAGCGCTCCGGGCGATTATCGGTGAAGGCGGCCGAGAGGCGCGCGAGGCAGGGCTCGAGGCGTTCGAGTTCGGCCATTGGGCAACGGGCAAGGCCCCAGGCCTCGAGGCGGGAGTGGGGGTCAGAGGGTGTCATAGAAGTCCGTTTCGTCGGTTGCCTCGCCCGCCATCCAATCGCCGGCCGCACCGGGGGTGTCGACCTCCTCGGGCAGGGGCGGCGTTGCATCCGCCCCGGGTTTGGGGTCGATCCGCCCCGGGTTCGGGGTCGACTCGGGGCGGGTGGACTGCGTCTGCGCCTGGACCGGTTTGAGCTTGGGGTCGGCGGCATTCATAAAGGGGGCCGCCTCGTCCCACGCCAAGGTCTGCAAGCGCTTGCGCGAGAGGGTGAGGGCGAAGGCCTCCGGGCTCGTGGGCTCCAGGAGTTTGGCGCGGCTGGTGTATTCGCGCAGCCAGTATTGGCGGATGAGGTCTTGCGCGTAGAGGAGCGGGGTGTATTCGCCGTCGGCGGCGATGCGGTCGGGCCCGGCGAAGAGGCGGCCGAGGTAGTCGGCAAAGTCGGGGTCGTCCTTGGGCGGGCAGAGGCAGGGGTCTCCGGCGAGGGCGGCCTTGACGGCCAGGTCGTAGAGGCGCGCGGCATAGGGGTTGTGGACGAAGTGCGGCGGCAGGTGCTGGATGAGGCAATTCATCACCTCCGGCTCGTGGAAGTGGTGGGCCAGCAGTTCGCAGAGGGCCCCGGCCAGGTTCTGCGAAGCCTCGATCTCGGCCAGGGAGGGGGTGGCTACGGGCGGTGGCTCGGGCGCGTTGGGCACGAAGGGCTCCTCGGGGCTAGGGAGGTCATCCACCGGCACCAAGTCGCCCGCCATCTCCTCCTCGGGGAGGAACTCCGCCTCGCTGGGCGGGGCAACCTCGGGGGCACTCAGCGCGGGGGCCGGCACGTGGCCCTCCTGCTGCCTGGCCTGGAAGGCGCGGCGACGCTCCTCGGCCTCGGCGGCATCCGCGCGCAGGGCCTCCAGGTCGCGCGTCAGGGTCTCGACCGGCAGACGGAGGGCCTCGGCGGCATCTTGGAGAAAGCGCGCAGTGAGGACCGGCTCGGGGCAGTCGAGGACCGTTGCCACGGCCATCTTGGCCATCCGCACGGTGGCATCCATCGCGTCCGGCGTGGCCTCCTGTTCGCGCAGGCGGCGAATGAGGTAGGGGGCCGGGTCCTCGGCCTTGGCCAGGCAGTCGCGGAAGGCCTCCGCCCCGCGCGTGAGGAGGAGCGAATCGGGGTCCTCCCCCTCCGGGAGCGAGACGATGCGCACCGGCAGCCCGGCCGCGAGGAAGAGCCCCATCGTGCGGATGGCGGCCTTGACCCCGGCCTTGTCGCCATCAAAGACGAGGTCGGCCGAGTCGGCGCAACGCTTCAGGAGCGCCACGTGGTCGGCCGTGAAGGCTGTGCCCTGGGAGGCGAGGGCCACCGGGAAGCCGCAAGCGTGGCATCGGATGACATCGATCTGCCCCTCGCAGACGATGGCGCGGCGGGGGGTGGCTTTGGCGATGGCCGCGCGGGCCAGGTGGAAGGCGTAGAGGGTGGTGGCCTTCTTGAAGATGGGCGTCTCGGGGCTGTTGACATACTTGCCGGTGTGGGCCGAGGGGCGCAGGAGGCGGCAGGAGAAGGCGATGACGCGGCCCTGAGGGTCGCAGATCGGGAAGGTGATACGGCCGTGGAAGCGGTCGTAGTAGCGGTCGCCGGGGGTACGGGGTGGGGCGAGGAGGCCGGCGGAGACGAGCTCGTCGGGGGTGAAGCCGTGCTTCTGGGCCCAGGTGAGGAGGGCATCCTGGCGGTCGGGCGCGTAGCCCAGGCCGAAGCGCTCGGCGATCTCGCCATCGAGCGAGCGGCGTTGGAGGTAGGCGCGCGCCTCGGCGGCCTCGCGCGTCTGGAGCAGACAGCGGCGGTAGAAGGCGGCGAGCTCCTGGTTGATTTGGTAGAGCTTGGCGCGGGCCTTGGCCTGGGGGTCGTAGCGTTCCTCCAGCTTCACGCCGGCACGCTCGGCGAGTTTGCGCACGGCCTCGATGAAGGGGATGCCCTCATACTTCTGGACGAAGGTAAAGTGGTCCCCGCCCTCGCCGCAACCAAAGCACTTGTAAAAGCCCTTCTCGGTGTTGACGGTGAAGGAGGGGGTCTTCTCCTTGTGGAAGGGGCAGCAGGCCTTGGCGTTGATCCCCGAGCGGTGCAGGTCGATGCCATACTCGCCGATGAGGTCAACGAGGTCGATGCGGGACTTGATGTCGGCTAGGGTGTTGGCATCAAAGGTTGCCATCGGGCAACTCCTCGGCCCGGTGTTTGAGTTCGGGCAGGACGCTCTCGCCCTGCGGCAGGAGGTCGTTGATCTGCGCCTGCCAGAAGGTGAGGGCCGCCGCCGTCAGGGGATTCTCCCCCTGTTCGCTGAGGGCCTTCTGCGCCTTCTCCCGCGTCACCGAGACCACCCCCGCAATCAAACTGGCAATCAGGAAGACCTTCCCCGCCCCGATGAGCGCGCCTAGAATGGCGTTGAAGGGCTGGGGAATGAGGACTTCGCCCACGTGCTTGACCAACTTGGCTACCACCAGGAAGAGGATGCCCCCGACCACCGCCACCGTCACGGCCGCATAGAAGGTGTGCGCCTGCGCGTCCAGCCCGGTGAGCGTGGCGGCCAAGGTGCTGCGCAGCGGCCCATAGGCGCAGAAGACGACTCCTAGGCAGACGGCAATCCCCGCCAACGGCGCCAACTCCCCGGTCAGCCCCCGCCACGCGCCGCGCAGGATGAAGAACAAAAAGACCAAGGCTAAGGCAACTGAGAGCATTACATCCTCCGAGGTTCGGGAGCCGCCTCCGCCGGCGGGGCAATCTCCTCATCGGTCAAGTAGCACGCGGGGTCCACGCCCCACACCTCGCCCGTGGCCGCTTCGCCGCGCGCGCGGAAGTTCCCGCCGCAGATGTTCAGGAAGCGGCACGCCCGGCAGCGCCCGGTGACGTGGCGCGGCTTCTCGCGCAGTTGGGCCAGGAGCGA
>JBJFFT010000209.1:0-12819 GCA_051891975.1 Candidatus Spyradenecus sp.
CTTTTCGCTTGACTTGATGGGGGGGGGGGCAGTAATATATGAGGCGTTCGTTTGGAGTGCTTTGCTCCGAAACAGAAACAGAAAAAGAGGTGTACGTATGAAGAAAGTGTTCTTAATCGTTGTTGGCGCACTGGTGAGTTGTGCGGCGAATGCGTTGACATTGGCGTGGTCGGGCACAAACGCCACGGCGGGGACAATGTCGGTGGATGTCTCGGGCGCGTTTACGGTCTATATGAGCTTCTCTTCGGTCTCGGCCACGCGGTCGGTGAGCGACATTTTGAGTGGCTCAATCAACGCGGGGGAGTCGATTGAGGTGCTTCGCCTCTCGAGCGGAGCAGGGCAGACAGATGGCCTTTCGGTCACCTACAAGAAGAGTGGAGGTTGGTGGATTAATATCGGCATCGGTGGCACCACAACCGAATATAAGGCTGGGGACTACATCAACGGCTTCTCGCTTGCCTTCTCGGCCACGGCCAACAATGGCGCGCTGACCGATTTGAGCGCCTACTATAAGGGCCAATTTAACGGTGGAGAGAGAGAAAATGTCTATCTCAATGGCGCGACCGGGTCGTTGGGGGATGGCGTGACGCGCCTTACGAATGTGACGATCAATAGTTCGCTGAATGACCTCAAGGCCACAATTTGGGTGGACTCCACCCTGCGTAGTGCCGATGAACTCAAGACCCTAGTCCCCGAGCCGACGGCTTTGGCCCTGTTGGCTCTCGGCGTGGCCGGCTTGGCCCTCCGCCGCAAGTGCGCCTAACGCCTTCCCCTGCGGCGGCCCCTCCGCCGCCCTCACCCATAACCCTCAGGCGCGGATCCCCTCCGCGCCTGACTGTTTTATAGTTTACTTAGGGCAAAGGTGTTTTAATCACGGAAGGGGATTCGTGAAGCGCTAGCGTGTCTATGTGTTTAGCGAGCACTTTGCCCGATGAGCGGCATATCGTGGCAAAGTGGCGCGTTTTCCTTATTTCTTGATATTGTTCGTTAGACTTTGCTATACTTCCGCCAAAGACAGGAAAGGAGCGCGTATGGATCCGATTATCAACCCCTTCTCTCCCGGAGCCGGGGCCCCGCCGCCGGAGTTGGTCGGCCGCGAGGATATCTTGACGAGCGCCAATGTGTTTATCAAGCGTTTGGAACGGGGCTTCCCGGTGCAAAGCGTCATTTTGACTGGTCTGCGCGGCGTGGGAAAGACGGTCCTGTTGGGCGAAGTGCGGCGTATGGCGGCGCAAACCAAAGTTATTCCCATCCATATTGAGGCTACGGAGGAGCGGTCGCTGAGTGCATTGCTCGTTGCACCGCTCAAGAAGACGCTCTTCGAATTGGATCGCCAGCGCGGGGCCAAGGAGAAGGTCAAGCGCAGTTTGATGGCGTTGCGCAACTTCATTGGCACGGTAAAGGTCGAGATGGGCGATTTTGGGTTGGAGATTGAGCCGCAGCACGGGATTGCCGATAGCGGGGACTTGGCCTTCGATCTGGGCGAGCTGCTTGCAACCGTGGCTGAGGCCGCCCAGGAGAAGCAACAGGGCGTGTTGCTTATTCTAGATGAAATCCAGTACCTTGGCGAAAAGGACCTCGACGCGCTGATTATGGCAATGCATCGCATGCAGCAGGATTCGCTTCCAATGGCCCTCTTTGCTGCCGGGTTGCCCTTTCTGCCAGGGCTCACGGGCAATGTGAAGTCCTACGCTGAACGGTTAATTCACTTCCAGACTGTCGGCGCACTTTCGGCCGAAGACTCTGCCAAGGCCATTCGCGAACCCTTCGCCGAGGCTAAGGTGGAACTGACCGATGAAGCGGCCGCGTGCATCCACGCCAAGACCCAAGGCTATCCCTACTTCCTGCAAGCGTGGGGCTATCAACTCTGGAACGCCGTTGACGCTTCGCCAATCTTCGCCGAAGCGGTTGAAGCTGTAACGCCCAAAGTCTTGCAGCGGCTCGATGAGAGTTTCTTCCGCGTCCGGATGGAGCGGATGACCAACGCCGAAAAGGAGTTTGTCTTCGCGATGGCCGAGGTGCCCGGACCAACCCCCAAGGTCTCGGAGATTGCCGCGCGGCTCCATATCAATATGAGCTCGCTCGGTCCGCGCCGCAGCGCCCTCATCAAGAAGGGGATGATTTATAGTCCCAGCCACGGCACCCTCGCTTTCTCCGTCCCCCTCTTCGGCGACTACCTCAACCGCCACCGCGCCCAACGCCTCACCTCATAACCCCTCAGGCGCGGATCCTTCCGCGCCGGGCGAGCATTCTTGCAAATTGCGGTGGCGAGCACTGTGGCAATTAGCGGAGGCGCTTGAGGAGTTTGGCGGGGACGCCGCCGACAAGGGTGTGGGGCGGAACATCTTTGGTGACGACCGCGCCAGCGGCCACAACAGCCCCATCTCCGATTGTCACGCCTGCAAGGAGGGTGGCATTCGCACCAATCCAGACTCCGTTGCCGATGGTGATGGGCAGGGAGTAGGTCTGCCAGCGATAGCGGCCGGAGCGTGGGTCCCAGTCTGCGACGAGGCGTTCGTCGAGCTCTACGGGGTGAGTGGCGGTGTTGATTTGCACGCCCGGGGCGATGAGGACATCGTTGCCTATAGTGATTTTGTTGCAGTCGATGAGGGTGCAGCGGTAGTTAATGCTGACATTGTTGCCGATGTGGATATTGTCACCAAAGCCGATAATGAGGCCGTCACCGGCTGAGACGTTGGTGCCTACCGAGCCGAAGATTTCGCGGAGCATACCGTAACGCTTGGCGCGTTCGGCGTAGGGGAGTGCATTGTAGCGCTGCATCCACTCGGTGGCTCGTGCCTTGCGGTCAAGAAAGATGGGGTCGTGGCAGTCGTAAAGCTCGCCATCCATACACTGTTGATAGGCGGATTTCATTATCGCTTCTACTCCAAGTCGCCCGGAGCCCATCCCCGAGCAGACCGCCATAGTCTATCACATCCGCCCGGCTCCTCCGCCCCTATACAAAGAGCGCCCGCACCAACCGCGCGAGCGCTCCTTGTCAACCTGCGAGCTCAGGGGTGATTACTTGGCCTCGATGAGGAGGCGGAGTTCGTGGCCGTTGAGGTCGATGGGGTCGGTGGTGAGTTCGCCGGGGAGGAGGGCGTCGCCTTGGACTTCCTCGAGGATGGTGTCTTGCCAGGCGTCGAGGGCGGCGGCGACTTCGTCGTCGGCCTGGAAGGTCACTTCGATGCGCTGGGTGACTTCGAGGTCGGCTTCCTTGCGCAGGGCTTGGACGCGGGAGACGAACTCGCGCATCAGGCCTTCGGCGAGGAGGGCGGCGGTGAGGGCGGTTTCGAGGGCGACGACGATGTTGCCTTCGGCGGCGACGACGAGGCCTTCGCGCGGTTCGCGGCGGATGACGACTTCGTCGGGGGCGAGGGTGGTCTCGGTGCCTTGAATGGTGAGGGGGACGGTTTCGCCGCGGGCAAGGGCGCCGGCGAGGTTGGCCGGGAGGGCAGCGATGGCGGCGGCGGCGGCCTTCATTTGGGCGCCGAAGCGGGGGCCAAGGCGCTTGAAGTCGGCCTTGAGGGAGAGGTTGGCGAGGGCGGTTTCGTCGTCGCCGAAGGAGATGTCCTTGACGTTGAGCTCTTCGCGGATGATGTCGGTGTAGCCGGCGAGGGCGTCGCGGGCGGCGCCATCGGCGGAGACGACGTGGAGGCGGGCGAGGGGCTGGCGGACCTTGAGGTCCTTATCGGTGCGCAGCTGGCGGCCGAGGCGGACAACGCGCTGGACGAGCTCCATATCGGCTTCGAGGCGGAGGTCGCGGGCGGTGGCATCGGCGGTGGGGAAGGCGCAGAGGTGGACGCTCTCGGGGTCGGCCGGGCCGCGGAGGTTGCGGTAGATTTGTTCGCTGACGAAGGGGCAGAAGGGGGCGGCGACCTTCGAGAGTTGGACGAGGACATAGCGGAGGGTGCGGTAGGCGTGGCGCTTGTCGGCATCGTCTTCGCTCTTCCAGAAGCGGCGGCGGGAGCGGCGGATGTACCAGTTGGTGAGCGCGTCGATGAAGTCGACGAAGGGGCGGACGGCTTTCTGGAGGTCGTAGGCGTCCATGGCGGTGGAGACGTCGGCGATGAGGGTTTCCATCGAGGAGACGATCCAGCGGTCGAGGACGTGGGGGGAGTCGGGGCGGGCGACATCGGGTTCGTCGAAGCCGTCGGCGTTGGCGTAGGTGACGAAGAAGCTGTAGGCGTTCCACCAGGGGATGAGGAGGTCGCGCAAGAGCTGCTTGACGCCGGCTTCGGAGAAGCGGAGGTTCTCGGCGCGGACGACGGGGGAGTTGATGAGGTAGAGGCGGAGGGCGTCGGCGCCGTAGGTGTCGATGACGTGCTTGGGGTCGGGGTAGTTCTTGAGGCGCTTGGACATCTTCTTGCCGTCTTCGGCGAGGACGAGGCCGTTGACGACCACGTTCTTGTAGGGGGCCTTGCCGAAGAGGAGGGTGCCGAGGACGAGGAGCGTGTAGAACCAGCCGCGGGTCTGGTCGAGGCCTTCGGCGATGAAGTCGGCGGGGAAGAAGGTGTCGAGCTCCTTGCCGGAGAAGGGGAAGTGCTGCTGGGCGTAGGGCATGGAGCCGGATTCGAACCAGCAGTCGAGGACCTCGGGGGTGCGGTGATAGGTTTTGCCATCCTTGCGGATGACGACCTTGTCGATGATGTGCTTGTGCAGGTCGGTGATCTGCTCGCCGCTGAGGGCTTCGAGCTCGGCGACGGAGCCGACGCAGATGCGGTCTTCGGGGTCGTCGTCGTTGATCCAGATGGGCAGGCACGAGCCCCAGAAGCGATTGCGGGAGATGTTCCAGTCCTTCGCGTCGCGCAGCCAGTTGCCGAAGCGGTTGGCGCCGACGGCTTCGGGCTGCCAGTGGACGGTGGCGTTGTTGGCGGTGAGGCGCTCGTGGAGGTCCTCGACGCGGACGTACCAGGCGTCGATGGCGCGGTAGATGAGGGGCGTGTCGGTGCGGTCGCAGAAGGGGTAGGCGTGGACGATGGTGCCTTGGTGGACGAGCTTGCCGGACTGCTTGAGCTCGCGGATGATGTCCTTGTCGCAATCCTTGCAGAAGCGGCCGCGCCAGGCTTCGGGGGCGGGGGCGGTGAAGGCGCAGCCCTCGTCCATCGGGTCTTCGAGGGTGATGCCGGCGGCCGAGCAGACGCGGAAGTCGTCTTCGCCGTAGGCCGGGGCGTTGTGCACCAGGCCGGTGCCGTCGGTGGTGGTGACGTAGTCATCAGTCAGGACCACGAAGGCGTTGGGCTTGTCCTTGTAGTAGGGGAAGATGGGCTCGTAGCGGATGCCCTTGAGGTCGGCGCCCTTGAACTTTTCGAGGATCTCGACCTTGGGGTTCTTACCGAAGACGGCGGTGAGGCGGCTTTCGGCGAGGATGTAGACCGCGCCATCGGCGTCCTTGACGGCGAGGTAGTCAATCTCCGGGCCGGCGCAGATGGCGAAGTTGGTGAGCAGCGTCCAGGGCGTGGTGGTCCAGACGAGGAGGTAGGCCTCGCTGCCCCAGGCGGAGTGCGCGCCTTCGGTGATGCGGCAGCGGACGGTGACGGCGGGGTCCTGCACGTCCTTGTAGTTGCTGCCGGCCTCGAAGTTAGAGAGGGGTGTGGAGAGCTTCCACGAATAGGGCATAATGCGGTGGCTCTTGTAGATGCGCCCCTGGTCCCACAACTGCTTGAAGACCCACCAGACCGACTCCATAAAGCTCGGCTGCATGGTCTTGTAGTCGTTGTCGAAGTCCACCCAGCGGCCCATACGAGTGACCGTCTCGCGCCATTGCGAGACGTAGCGCAGCACCATTGCGCGGCACTGCTCGTTGAAGGCTTCTACCCCGTGCTGGCGGATCTCGTAGGCGCCATTCACGCCCAAGGCTTCCTGCGCCAGGGCCTCAATGGGCAGACCGTGGCAGTCCCAGCCAAAGCGCCGCTCCACATAGTGCCCGCGCATCGTCTGGTAGCGCGGCACAATGTCCTTAATCGTCCCGGCCAGGAGGTGCCCGTAGTGCGGCAGACCGGTGGCGAAGGGCGGCCCATCGTAGAAACGGAAGACCGGCGCGCCGCGCCGCTGCTCGAGGCTCTTGGCAAAGGTGCCTTCGCTCTCCCAGAGCTTCAGCACGGCTTCTTCATTCTTGGCAAAGTCAGGACGGTTCGAGACGGGGGTAAACATAGGTGCTCTAGCTGTTAGCGGTTGGCGGCTCAGCCGCGGAGGGCGGCGAGGACGGCGGCGCGGTCGGGGGCGGAGATGATGGCTTCGCGGGTGGTCGGATCCATCAGCTTGCGGCTGATGCTGCCGAGGAAGACCATATAGCCTGAGCCGGCGGAGGGGGGGACGAGCATGAGGATGACGACCTTAGTCGGCTCGCCATCGGGGGCGTCGGCCGCGAAGCCTTCCTTGTGCACGCCGATGGCGCAGACGAGTTCCTCGACCACGTCGGTGCGGCCGTGGGGGAGGGCGATTTCGTCGGTCATCACGGTGGAGGCGGACATTTCGCGGCGGACGATGGCCTGCTTGGCTTCGTCCTTCTTGGCCTCGGAGAGGGCACCGGCGGCGACGAGCGCGTCCATCAGCTCGGCGATGACGCCAAAGATGTCTTCGCTGCGCAGCGAAGTGACGACTACGGCCTTGTCCAGCATCGTGTCATAGGTGTTCATAGTGCAACCTTTCGTTCAGAGTGTTCACATGTAGGCGATACGCAACGCTTCGTTCTCCAGCGTATCGCGTTCGATTAGAGCGTCAAGGGCCCGGCCGATGGGCCCGGGCTTGCCGTCGCCGACCTTGCGGCCATTGTATTCCACCACGGAGGCGACGTTGAGGGTGGTGCCGACGGCGAGGATTTCGTGCGCTTCGTAGAGCTCTTCCTCGCGGATGGGGCGGAAGACCACGCCCTTGAGCGTGCCTTCGCTCTCCAGTTTCTGGGCCAACTCCGAGACGCGCAGCATCGTCGTCCCGGCCAGGACGGTATCCAGCGGCGGGAAGACGAGGCGGCCCTTCTTGGAGACGATGCCGATATTCTCGGTGGCGCTTTCGGTGATGTGGCCGTGGGGGTCCACGCCCACCATAAAGTCCACGTGCCAAATCTCGGCTTCGCCCTTCATCAGCACGTTGGGGATGTAATTGCAGGTCTTGGCCGTGGCGAAGACCGGCGGCTTGATGGGCACGCGGCTCTTACGTAGCTTGGCGCCCTCGGGGTGGCGCTTCATAAAGGGTTCGCCGCCGCCGTAGATGAGGATGTAGAGGGCCGAGCCTTCGCTTTCGGTGGGCGAGACGCCCATCCCGCCGGGCCCGCGGCTGAGCACCACGCGCACCGCGCAGTTCGGTTGGGCGGCCACCTCCAGCGCCTCGAGCACCTTGGCCCGCAACGCTTCGGGCCCGCGCCGAAACGCGAGCCCGACCTGGTAGGCACTCCGCTGCAACCGCTGCAAATGCGCGTCGAGATTATAGACCGCGCCATTGAGGCACTTCATCGTCTCGAAGACGCCGTCGCCGCGGTGCGTCAGGTGGTCATCAAAGGGGATAACCATCAAGCTGGGATCGCGCACATAGCCATCCCACAGGCTCGAATAGAACAGGTGGTAAGGCGTGCGCTTCGAGCCCGTTGCCTTCTGCAACGTCTCGACGAAGTCCTGGGGACCAATCTCTCTCATACCTATAAGATAACACACCCGCGCGGCGGCCGCAAGCGTGCCGCCGGCAGCCCCCTTACGCGGAGGCTGAGCCGCCCTCCTTCATCTGCGGGAAGAGGAGCACATCGCGGATGGCCTCGGTACCGGTGAGGAACATCACCAGGCGGTCGATGCCCATCCCGAGGCCGCCGGTGGGCGGCATGCCATATTCCAGCGCCTCGACAAAGTCCTGGTCGAGCGGCTCGGCGTCGGCCTCCACCTGGCGGGCGAAGGCTTCGCGCTGGGCGTCGGGGTTGTTCTGCTCGGTGTATCCGGGGCAGAGCTCGCGCCCGGCCACCACGAACTCAAAGACGTCCACCAACTCCGGGTCATCGGGGCACGCCTTGGCCAGGGGCACATACTGCTTGGGAATGCGCGTGACGAAGGTCGGCTGCATCAGGGTGCGCTCGATAAGCTTATCGTAGACCTCGTGCGAGAGGGTGAGCATATCGACGATCTCGGGGGTGAGCTGAAGGCCCTTCTCGACGGCGCGGGCCTTGGCGGCCTCGTAGTCGAGCGTGAACCAATCCTCGCCCATCCGCTCCTTGATGAGGTCCTGCTGGGCCACTTCGCGGTAGGGCGGCTCGAAGTTGATGACGGTCTTCTCCTCGCCCGAGCCGTAGGCCACCTGGCGCGTGCCAAGGACCGTGTCGCAGAGGTAGAGCAGCAGACCCTCGACGAGGTTCTTCATCGAGGTGCGGTCGCCATAGGCCTCATAGACCTCCAGCACGGTGAACTCGGGGTTGTGCGTGCGGTCGATGCCCTCGTTGCGGAAGTCCTTGCCCAGCTCGAAGATCTTGTCGAAGCCACCGACAAGCAGGCGCTTGAGGTAGAGCTCCGGGGCGATACGCAGGACCATCTCGCGGTCGAGCGCGTTGTGGTGGGTGACGAAGGGCTTGGCCGCCGCGCCGCCAGCCTGCGGCTGCATAATCGGCGTCTCCACCTCCACGAAGCCGCGCGAGGAGAGGAAGTTGCGGATGCCCAGGAGGATCTTGTGGCGCGCGTTGAAGCGCTTACGGCTCTCGGGGTTGGACATCAGGTCCAGGTAGCGCCGGCGGTAGCGGTCCTCGGTGTTCTGCAGACCGTGCCACTTCTCCGGCGGCTGGCGGATGGCCTTAGAGAGCAGCTCCCACTCGGCCACGGCCACGGTCTGCTCGCCGGCCTGGGTGGTAAAGAGCGTGCCCTTGACGCCGATGATGTCGCCTAGGTCCAAGAGTTTGGCGGCGTTGTAGGCCTCCTCGCCCACCTCGTCGCGCTTAAGCAGGATCTGGAAGGCATCCGAGCCGTCGTTGAGGTGGATGAACATCAGCTTGCCCATCCGCCGCTTGGTCTGAATCCGCCCGGCTACGGCCGCGGTCTTCCCCTCGGCAAAGCCTGCGCGCGTCTCCTGCAAGGTGCCGGTGCGCGCAAAGGCACGGCCGTAGGGCGCGTAGCCCGCGGCCTCCAGCTTTGCGCGGTTCTCAATCCGCTGCGCCCGATATTGGTCTTCGCTCAATTCCTGCGCCATCGTTGCGCCTCCCTTACGCCAAATAGTTGTTGACCAGCTCGGTCAGGTGCTCGACCGTGAAGCCAAAGTGCTTGGCCAGCACGCCGGCCGGACCCGATGCGCCAAAGCCCTTCATCGTCAGCGAGATGCCCTCGCTGCCCAGATAGCGCTCCCAGCCGAAGGGCGAAGCGGCCTCCACGGCAATACGCTTGGTCACCGCCTTAGGCAGCACCGACTCGCGGTAGGCCTCGCTCTGCGCCTCAAAGAGGTCCCAGCTGGGCATCGAGACCACGCGCAGGTTGCGCGTATCGGCCTGCGCCACTTCCAGCGCCAGAGAGACTTCCGAGCCCGAAGCCATCAAAATCGCCTCCGGTGCCTGCTGGGGATCGCGCTGCCAGAGCACATACGCGCCCTTGGCCACACCCGCCGCCGAGGGATAGTCGCTCCGGTCAATCACCGGCAAGTTCTGGCGCGAGAGCAGGAGCGCCGTCGGCCCCGTGGTGCGGCGCAAGGCCACCTCCCACGCCGCCGCCGTCTCCGTGGCGTCAGCCGGACGCAGCACGCAAACATTCGGCATCGCGCGCATCGCCGGGAGCTGCTCGATCGGCTCGTGCGTCGGACCATCCTCGCCCACGTAGAAGCTGTCGTGCGTCAGCACATAGACCACCGGCAGCCCCATCAGCGCCGCCACGCGAATCACCGGCCGGCAATAGTCGCAGAAGACGAAGAAGGTGCCGCCGAAGCAACGGAAGCCGCCGTGGCTGGTCAACCCATTCATCACCGCCGCCATCCCCAGCTCGCGCACGCCAAAGTGGAAGTTCCGCCCGCCGAAGCGCTTGGGCCCAATGTCCCCAAGCCCAGTCAGATAGGTCATATTCGAGGGCGCCAAGTCCGCCGACCCGCCCACCAGCCACGGCAACGCCGGCGCGAGGGCATTGAGCACCTTGCCCGACGCCACGCGCGTAGAGACCGGCTTATCCTCCCAGACCGGCATCAGCTTCGCCAAGTCCTTCGGCAACTCCTGCGAATGCGCCGCCTCCCACGCACGCTTCGTCCGCGGATGAGCCTCGAAATACTTGCGCAACTGGCGCTCCCACCGCCGCCGCATACGCCCGGTCTGCACCTGACGCGCGGCAAACTTCTCGCGCACCATCTCGCTCACCGCGAAGTGCTCGTCGGGGTTGAAGCCCAGGGTTTCCTTCATCAAGCGCACCTCGTCTTCCCCCAACGGCGCACCGTGGCAGGAGGCACTATCGGCCTTGTTCGGCGACCCTTTGCCGATAATCGTGTTGCAAATCACCAACACGGGCTTGGTGGTCGAACGCACCGCTCGATGGAGCGCGCGGGCGATGCTGTCAAAGTTGTGCCCATCGCAGGTGCAAACCCGCCAACCGTAGGCGCGGAAGCGGTTGGCTGTGTCGTCGGCCATCGCGTCGGCTACATCGCCCTCGATCGAGATGCGGTTCGAGTCGTAAATCGCCACCAACTTGTTCAGCCCCAGCGTGCCGGCCAGCGAAGCGGCCTCGTGCGAAATGCCTTCCTCCATATCCCCGTCCCCGCAAGTGACCCACGTGCGGTGATCGACCACCTTCATTTCCGGCGTGTTGAAGCGCTCAGCCAACATCCGCTCGGCAATCGCCATCCCCACCGCCGCGCCAAGCCCCTGCCCCAACGGCCCGGTTGTTGTCTCCACCCCCGGCACCACGCCATACTCCGGGTGCCCCGGCGTCTTGCTCCCCAGCTGACGGAAGTGCTTCAAATCCTCCAACGACAAATCGTAGCCCGACAAGTGCTCCAATGCGTAGAGCAGCGATGACCCGTGCCCACCGGACATCACGAACCGATCGCGGTCTGCCCACATCGGCGCCGACCCATCCACCTTCAGAAAGTAAAGCCAAAGCACCGCCATCACATCCGCCAGGCTCAACGCCACACCCGGATGCCCGGACTTTGCCGCTTGCACCTCATCTGCCGCCAAACAACGCAATGTATCTGCAACCAACTGCAAGGCCTTCTGCCGCTTCTGTTCCATCGCCGTGATAACCTCTCTAGGGGCTCAAAAGAAAGCAGGAGAATAGCACATCCCCCCTAAATCCCGCAACTCTCTTTGGCCGGAAGCGGCCGCAAAAAGGCCCAAGGTGGACTGTGCAAACTGCTTACAGCGCCTCGGAGGCGGCGTCGATGAGGCGGTGGGTCTTGGGGTCGAAGGCTAGGCCGATGGCGTAGATGGGGAGGCCGTGGCTGCGGAAGGGCTCGGCGTAGCCGCGCTCGCGGATCTGCGCCAGGGCAGCAGCGGCATCGTGTTTGCCGTCGCGGTTGACCTTTAGCTCAAAGATGAAGATGCTGCGACTGTGCGTGAATACGAGGTCTGGCCGCGCGCCGGCCTGCTGCCGCTCGAAGCAGCCCTCAAGGTTGGAGAAGCGCGAGCGCAGGAGAAAGTAGAGCAATCGCAGGTAAGCCGCTTCCATAATGTTCTTGCCCTCGGTCGAGCTGTAGGGCAAGTCGGCGTAAAGGGCCTTGAGGTTCGCGAAGAAGTCCGGGAAGTTGCAGGAGGTGAGCGCATTCAGGGTCTGCGAGAACCAGAGGTCGCCTGGAGAGCGCCGGGCAATGGTCTGGACGAGGATGGCCAGCAGGTCGCGCCGGACCTCCTCATCGGGAATCCCGAGGGTGTAACCGTCGTCAGAGGCATAGCCTTTGATAGTCAGATAGCCACTCTGGAAGAGGAGGGCGATGCCGGAGAGATTGTCGAGGTTGGTGGCCGCCATCAAGTCCTCGGTGACACCCGTGAGGTTCTCGTAGTCCTGCTTGACCAATTGCTCACGCGAGAGGTAGTTCATCAACATCGAGGGGCGGCCGGTGGAGGACCAAGTGGCCTTGAAGTAGGGCGAGGGGTTGCCCAGGGTGCGGGCGATGGCAAAGGGGTTATAGACCGCGAACTGCGGCTCCAGACAATCGGGCGAGAAGTGATAGCCGTTGTACCAGAAGCGCAGCTTGGCGCGATAGGCCCCGTAGTCGAGCCCCATCAGCTGGGCGTGGGCGGCCATCGCGTCGTGAAAGTAGAACTCGAGCTCGTCGTCGGTATAGCCCAAGAGCGTGGCGGCGCGCGCATCGAGGGTCAGATCCGTGATGTTATTCAGCGCCGAGAAGGTGGAGGTCTGCGAGAACTTCGAGACGCCGGTCATCATCAGGAAACGGAGCAGGTTGACATTCCGCTTCAAGTGAATGTAGAGGGCCGCCATCGCCTCGCGAATGGCCGTGGCGAGCTCGGGCTTGTGTAGCGCGTGGCCGATGGGCGCGTCGTATTCGTCCACCAACACCACCACCTCGCGCCCATGCTTCTCGTAGAGCTCCTGAAGGGCTAATCCAAAGTTGGTCCCGGGTGTCTTGTCAGGATGAACGGTCGCTCCGGCCTCCTGCAACGAGCGAAAGACCGCGTCGCGAAAGTCCTGGTTAAAGACCTCCAGCGAGGTGCTCTCCACCGCCGAGAAGTCAAAGCGGATGACTGGGTGGACGGGCCAATCGTAGTCGGTCTGGGAGATGGCCAGTCCCTCGAAGAGATCCTTGCGCCCGCGGAAGATACAGTCCAGCGTCGAGATCATCAGCGACTTGCCAAAGCGCCTCGGCCGCGCCACAAAGTGCAGCGAGGTATTCCCGGTAATCAACTCGTGGAACTGCCCGGTCTTG
>JBJFFT010000210.1:0-12698 GCA_051891975.1 Candidatus Spyradenecus sp.
CCCTACCTCACCTCGACCTAGGCCCTACCTCGGGTCGACCTAGGGCCTACCTCGAAGTGACCTAGGGGCGGGGCGATGGGAAAGGGCGCGGTCAGAGGAGGGGCTAGTAAGCGTTTTGCAGTGGCCTGCTCCGCCAGGCCAAACGCCATAGGCGCACCTCACGGCGGCAGCGCCGCTCCCCACGCGGGCGCAGCCCGCACCTCTCGGCCCGCAGGGCCTCCTCCCGCGCGCGAAGCGAGCCTCGCCGCCCGTTTGCGAAACGGCTAGCAATGTGATACTATGGGCCAACATTTTCCGCTTCTTATCTAGTTGATGTTCAAGGAAAGCAAGATGAAGACTGATGTTCAGAAGGTGAGCGCCTGCCGCGTGAAGTGCGTTGTTGAAGCGACGGCGGCGGAGATTGACCCGATTTACCAGCAGGTCCGCGCCGGCTTCACCAAGCAGGTGAAGATGCCTGGCTTCCGCCCCGGCAAGGCCCCGTGGGAGCGTATCGAGGCCCTCTACGGCAAGCAGATCCAGGAAGAGGTCAACCAGCGCGTCATCAGCACCCTCTATCGCGAGGTGCTCAAGGACGAGAGCCTGAAGGTCGAGACGCTGGTGGACATCGCCGCAGTTCGTTCGGCCAAGGGCCAGGGCGCTGAGGCCACCTTCGTGGTGGACCTGAAGCCCGAGTTCAAGACTCCCGACCCCGCCAAGTGGCAGGTCAAGAAGCTCGATGACGCCGTCACCGAGGAAGAGGTGGAGGAGCGTCTGGCCGGCGCCCGCCGCATGCTCGCTTCCTACGTCGACGCCTCGGCCGAGGACACCGCCACGCAGAATGACCTCGTGGCCATCGCTTTCACCTCCGACCTCGACGCTTCCACCCTCTCCGATGCCGCCAAGCACTACGCCGCCGACGAGGAGTACTGGGTGCAGCTGCAGGAAGATGCCTTCATCCCCGGTCTGGTCGGCGCCCTGCTCGGCAAGAAGCTCGAAGAGACCACCCAGCTGACCGCCACCTATCCGGCCGATTACCGCGTGACGGACCTCGCCGGCAAGACGGTCAACTACACCATCACCCTTAAGAAGATGCGCAAGCAGCAGGCCGTGGACGACGCGACCCTCGTCTCGCGTATGGGCGCCCAGAGCCTCGATGACCTGCGCACGAAGATGCGCGAGAATATCGCCCTCTACAAGAAGAGCGCTGAGCAGGGCCGTGCCGCGCGCGAAATCGCCGACGCCATCGCCGCCTCCGTCTCCTTCGACCTGCCCGAGCGCATCGTCGAGAACCGCGTCTACGACATCCTCTCCGCCGACAAGTCCAAGCCCCTGGAGATGTTCAAGGGCGACAGCGAGGCCCTGAAGAAGTCCGACGTCTACCAGCAGGCCGTCAAGACCGCCACCGACAGCACCCGCCGCCACTACGTCCTCACCCAGCTGGCCGACGAGCGCAAGATCACCCTCTCCCAGGAGGACACCAAGGAGGCCATCGAGGCCCTCGCCGCTCAGGTGCAGCTCAAGCCCGAGGAGCTCGTCAAGCGCCTGCACGACAACGGCCGCCTGGAGGACTTCCTGGCCGACGCCCGCGCCAACAAGGTCCTCACCGCCCTCATCGACGAGTGCGCGGTGAAGTAAAGCTCCGACCATTCAGAAACAAACAGCAGCGCGCGGCTTCGGCCGCGCGTTGCTGTTTATGGGGATAATGTGATAGACTGTTGCCGTTGCAACAGCCAGAAGGAGCGCGAGATGAAGTCGACACCCGGATACGAACAGTTGCTCGGGCACATTCGCCAGGCAGGGAGCCTCTTGGGCGAGGTGACCGCCGAAAGCACGCTCGGGCGCCATCGCTTTGAGATCTACGCTGTGGGTGACGACCGCTTTGTGCTCCAGCGTAACCTGGGCGAGGCGCGGCGGTTGATGGCCCTCATCCGGCGTGCGGACTTGCGCGTGGGCCGGCGGGGGATGGTGTTGGCGGTCTGCTCGGGCAACTTCGGCACGGTCCTCACCCCCCTCTTCTCCGGCGCGCTGGGCAAGGAGCTCTGCCGCGTGCCGCGCACCGAACGCTCGTCCACCCTCGCCAAGCGCGTCGTCCTTGGGCGCGTGACCCCCACGAGTATCGACCTCCTCCAGCGCGACACAGACTTCGACTGCCTCATCCAGGCCGACGGCTGGCTGCAGGCCCAAGGCCTCGGCCTCAACGAGATTGCCTTTTGCGAGCGCACCCCCGAAGCGTTGGCCTACGCCGAGCCCTTGGGGCAGATTTGGCGCATCAAGCCGCGCGTCTACGCCCTGGAAGAGATGCGCCGCTTGGTGGAGCAAGCCTGCCAGCCGATGGAGACCGAGGCGCGCTACTTCGTGAGCCTGCGCGGCGTGCACTGGCTCACCTACGCCGAGTTCGAGCGCCTGGCGCAGTTGGCCCGCACGGAGCCCGAGGCCGTGGCGGCCTGTCTGCGCGAGTGGGTGGTGCCGCCGAGCGGGGAGCGCGTCTCGGCCATGCGGCGGGCGAAGGGCGCGCTGGGCAGCTTCGCCATCTCCTTTTTCGGCATTGGGCGCGAGACCGTCGAGCAGCTCATCCTTCCGCCCCTGGAGCGTCTGGCCGCTGCCGTTGCCGCCGGCGAAGCGAATGGCGATGACCTCTGCGACACCCTCCACGCCCTCGGCCGCCTCTACCTCCACGCCCTCCAGGACCCCGCCTTCGCCTCCCTCGAGGCCGAAGCCACCATCCTCGCCCTCTATGCGCGCATTTGCGACGACGATCTGCGCCAGGAGGAGCGGATGGACTTCGACGCCCGCCGCGTCGCCCTCCCCGGCGTCACCATCCGCGACGGCCGCGAGGCCGTCCACCCCGGCGCCGATTGGCAGACCCTCACGGTGGTCGACCACCTCAAGCGCCGCCTGAGCTTCGATGAGCACATGGAGTTCATCAACGTCTACGAGGTCCGCTCCTCCAAGCTCCTCGCCGCCGGCACCGGCCAATCGCGCGAGATCGTGATGAAGACCGACCGCAGCCCCGTGCCCATCTCCTACATCCAAAAGCGCCTGGGCAGCGTCCGCGCCGGCTATGCCAACTACCTCCTCACCCGCGTCAACGTCTTCCGCGCCCTCGGGGCCGACTATCCCGCCTTTCAGCTCCTCACCGTCGCCTCCAGCGGTCAGGCCCGCCGCGAGACCCCCTACTTCCTACGCACCCGCTGCCCCGGCGACCCCCTCCCGGCCATCCCGCCCGAGCTCTTCCGCGCCGACCCCGACAACCCCCACGGCTCCGAGCTCCCCGAGGTGGTCCTCGCCCTCGCCCGCCTCTACGGCTCCTCGGCCGCGCAGAACCTCGTGGCCAAGAAGTTCGTCCCCGAGCCCAAGCCCACCTGCCGCTTCGGTATCGGCAAGGAGATCTTCGCCTTCGTCTACGACCCCTTTATGCACCGCCCGATGCCCGAAGGCGTCCAGAGCTGCTCCATCCGCGGCACGATGGGCTGGCCCAACCTCGCCCAAGATGCCACCAACCTCTACGAAGCCCACCGCTTCTACCTGCGCGCCTACGCCCTCGCCCTCGGCGACTACTGGCACTCCCACGCCGAAACCTGCACCCTCAACGACTGCGCCTCCGCCTTCTTCGACGGCTTTGAGCGCCGCGTGGAAGCGATGTACTGGACCTACCGCCAGAACAAGGCCAGCTTCGACTCCTTCAACCCCCGCCTCCACCCCCGCTACACCTTCCGCGCCAAACTCGACTTCGCCCTCTGGGCCCTCGAGCGCGCCGCCCTCGACCTCCCCGCCCTGCGCGAACACTTTATGGACTACGTCCGCGACGCGATGATCCGAGTCTAACCCGGAGGCGAGGACACTTCCTGAAAGTTAATGGGCGCGGGCGGCGAGGAAGTCGCGGGCGTTTTGGGCGGTTTGCTCGGCGAGTTCGTCGAGGGGGAGACCGCGGAGGGCGGCGATAGCGCGGAGGACGCAGAGGAGGTTGCCTGGCTGGTTGTAGAGAAGCTGGTGTTGACCGAGGACGAGGGGGTCGCCGCCGACAGGGAAGCGGTCGGGGGAGTCGGTCTCGACGAGGAGGCGGTTGAGGGGGAGGTGGGGGAGGAGCTCGGGGAGGAGGCGGGCGGCGGGCTTAAGAAGGCCGCCCCCGACGCTGAACCAGGCGTTAGCGCGCTTGAAGAAGGGCAGGGCGAGGAGCTCGTGTGAGAAATTGACGCCGTGGAGTTGCCAGGCGCAGATGCGATCGGCCCAGGGCTCGAGGAGGCGAAGGAGGAGGGGCCAGACGCGCGCGCCGTGGAGGATGACCGGGCGGCCGAGGCGGGCGGCGAGATCGAGTTGGGCGAAGAGGGCGGCGCGTTGGGCGGCACCGCCATCGTGGACGCGGCGGATGCCGTCCAGGCCGATTTCGCCGACGGGGGCGTTGGGGTCGGAGGCGAGGACGCATTCGAGGCGCTCGAGCCAGTTGGGCACCGAGACGGAGGCGTACCAGGGGTGGAGGCCGTAGGCGGTGGTGGCGGCGAGGGAGGAGGAGACCTCCATCGCCCACTCTTCGGGGCGGGTGGCGCAGTCGATGCAGGCGGTGACACCCGCATCGAGCGCGTCCTTGACGTAGCGGGCGTGGAAGGGAAGGATGCGCGCGTCGCGGAGGTGGAGGTGTGCGTCGAAGAGAGCCGGTGAGCCGCTCATAGGCCGGGCCTTTCGGGCCAGAAGACCTTGGGCTCGGGGGAGAGGCGTAGGGTGTCGGCCGTGGGCAGGGCGGCGTAGCGCGCGAGCATCTCGGGGAGGGAGTCGCCGCCAAGCTTCTCGATGAGGGCGGAGGCCAGCTCGATGAGGACGACGCTTTCGATGACGACGCAGGCGCGGGGGACGGGGCAGGTGTCGGAGCGCTCGTAGGTGGTGGAGGCCGGCTCGCCGGTGGCGAAGTCGATGGAGCGCTGGGGGGCGAGGGTGGTTGGGATGGGTTTCATCGCCGCGCGGATGAGGAGCGGCTGGCCGGTGGTCATCCCCGCTTCGAGGCCGCCGGCGCGGTTGGAGGAGCGGCAGATGTGGCCGTCGGCGTCGCGCGCGATGGGGTCGTGCAGGGCGCTACCGAGGAGCTCGGTGTTGGCGAAGGCTTCGGCGAACTCGACGCCCTTGATGGCGTTGACGCTCATCACGGCGGCGGCGAGGCGCGCGTCGAGGCGGCGGTCGGGGGTGACGTAGGAGCCTAGGCCGATGGGCAGGCCTTCCACTTGGCAGGCGATGACGCCACCGAGGGTCTCGCCCTTGACGCCGGCCAGGTGGATAGCGTTGGCGTAGGCGTCGGCCTGGGCCTGGTTGGGGGCGCGGACGGGGGAGGTGGCGGCGAAAGCGAGGGCCTCGGCCGGGGGCACGGCGGCCTCGCGGACGCTGCCGAGGGAGGCGATGTAGGCGCCGGCGCAGATGCCGAAGTGGCCGAGGAAGGCGCGGGCAATGGCCCCAACGGCCACACGGCAAGCCGTTTCGCGGGCGCTGGAACGCTCGAGGGCGCAGCGGATGTCGTCAAACCCGTATTTGACGCAGGCGGCGAGGTCGGCGTGGCCGGGGCGGGCGGTGGTGTAGGCCGTGACGGCGCGGCCCTGCCAGGCGGCAAAGTCCGTATTGGGGATGGAGAGGGCGATGGGCGCGCCGGTGGTCTTGCCGGCCATCACGCCCGAGAGGATGCGGGCACGGTCGGTCTCGATGGCCATCCGGCCGCCGGCGCCGGCCTTGAGTTGGCGGCGGGCGAGGTCGGCAGCGAGGGTGGCTTCGTCGAGCGGGAGCCCGGCGGGGACGCCCTCGACGATGACCGTGAGGCAGGGGCCGTGGGATTCCCCGGCCGAGAGATACGAGAAGGCCATAGCTGCACCTCCTTAAAAGCAGAGCGCTGCAATCCACGCCAGGAGGACTGCAACGCTCAAGGTGTTCCGAAGAAAGGTCAGTCGCTTCGGAGAATAGATGACAATGAAACGGTCTTGGAGCCGATCGCGGAACATGGCTAGCGCGCTTCGAGCGCCTTCACCTTCGCCTCCAGGTCGGCGACCTTCTTCTTGAGCTTGTCGAGCAAGCGCGGGAAGAGGAGGGTCTCGGCGAACTTCCGCTTGGGGATGGCCGGGGTGCCAGCCACATACTCGCCTTCGGGGACGTCTTCCTTGACGCCGGCCTGCGGGGCCACCTGGGCGCGTTCGTGGACGGTGAGGTGCCCGGAGACGCCAGCCTGCGACCAGATGAGCGCGCCGGTCTCAATCTTCGCGCTGCCGGCGATGCCCGCCTGGGCGATGATACCGACGAAGGGCGCGATTTGGACGTTGTGGCCAATCTGCACGAGGTTGTCGATCTTGACGCAGTCGCCCACGCGGGTCCGGCCGAAGCGGGCGCGGTCGACGCAGGTGTTCGAGCCGATCTCGACATCGTTGCCGATCTCGACGATGCCGATCTGCGGGACCTTATTGATGACCGGGCCCTGCGCGCCGATCTCGACGGTGTAGCCGTAGCCATCGGTGCCGATCTTGACGCCGGCGTGGAGGATGACGCGGTCGCCCAAGATGCACGATTCGCGGATGTTAACCTGCGGGTAGAGGTGGCACTGCTTGCCGATCTGGACGTGCTGGGCGATGAAGACCAAGCCGTCGATGACCGTGCCGTCGCCAATGGTCGCGCCGTCCTCAATGACCGTGTAGGGGCCGACGTAGATGTCTTTGCCCAGGGTGACGCCCTCGCCGATGACGGCCGTGGCGTGGATGCCCGGCTCGCGCACCACCGGCTTGGGGCCGAAGATGGGCGAGAGGGAGGCAAAGGCCTTGTTGGGGTCCTCCACGCGGATGAGGGCGGCAACGGTCTCGCCGGCGTAGTCTTGCGCCACGAGCACGGCCGAGGCCTTGGTTTCCTTCATCTGCGGGGCGTACTTCTGGTTGGCGAGAAAGGAGATGTCCCCTTCGCGCGCCTCCAGGAGGCTCGCCATCGCGCGGATCTCGATGGAACCGTCGGCCTCACAGGTGCCGTTGACGGCCTGAACAACTTCACTCAGCTTCATTGGGGGCCTCCGGCTTGACTTCGGTTTCGGGCTCGGCAGCGGGTTCAGCGGGGGCTTCCGGGGCGGGGGCTTCCGGGGCGGGGGCCTCAGCCTCGGGGGCGGGCTGCTCGGCCGGGGCCTCGGCGGGCTGCTCGGCCGGGGCCTCGGGCTTGGCGGCCTTGGCGGCCTCGCGCTCGCGCTTCATCTCCTCGGGGAGCTTGCAGAACTTAGGGTTGGCCTCGGGCAGGGCGAGCACGCCGTTGTAGTATTCCACGATGTGGCCGCGCTGGAAGAGGAAGGCGATCTGGCGGGCGATGGTGTTGAGCTCGAGCTCGGGGAGGGTCTCCTTGAGGGCGGTCAACAGGTCGTGGCGCGTGCAGAGCGGGTGGGCCGAGACGTAGTCGATAGCCGCCTTGATTTCGGCCACGGCGTGCTCGGTGGTGAAGGGCGTGAGGGTGGTGTTGGCCACGAACTCAGGGCCGCGCGCGTCGTTCCCGCGGAAGAGGGTGAACTTGTGGTGGCGGAAGGCGCCGCGCAGGGCAAAGAAGAGCGAGCGCGGATAGTTCTGCTCGTCACGCAAGGTGTACTTGAGGAGGATGCGCAGCGGCAGCGAGGGCGAGGTCTGCGCCAGGGAGACCGGCAGGCAGACGTGCTTGGCCTGGGCGATGAGCGTGGGGAGTAGGTCGCGGCGGAAGATGGCCTCGGCCTGGTCACGGGAGTAGCGCTCGCGGGTGTCGGAGGCGGGCTCGGCGGGGGCCTCCTCGCCCTCGGCAGGAGTCGGCGCGGCGGCGGACTTGAGGCGGTAGACCGTCTGGGTGGTCACCGACTGCTTCCAGGCTTCGATGGCTTCGGGCTCGGTGTGCGTTTCAAGGGTGCGCAGGTAGTCGCGCTCGGACATCCCGACCTTGGCGGCGAGCTCGGCCACGCGGTGGCGGTAGCTGTGGTGGTTCGGGGCACCGACCCACTCGCCGGTGAGGGTGCACTTGGCCACGCGCGAGAAGGTGCCCGAGGGCGCTTCGCACGGCTCTTGGGTGACATCGAAGAAGTCTTCCAAGTGGCTGGCGAGGAGGTGCTGGGCAATCTCGGCCTCGCTCAACGCCACCAGACCGCAGTGCTTGCAACTCCAGAAGGTGACGTCGGTATCGGGCTTGGCCTCCAGGCGCACCAGGCAGGCCTGCGGGTTTTCCAGGAACATCGAGACGAACTTCTTGACCGGGTAGGCCACGTGCGTGCCCTGCAGCGTCTTGATGATCGAGCCCAGGCTCTTCTGGTTGGGCAGGATGCGGATCTCGGCGTTCAACGGCTTGACCGGCTCGCGGCGCTGGAAGCTCCGGCGCTCGCCACGCTCCGGGCGCTCACCGCCCTCGGGGCGTTCGCGGCGGAAGGGACGCTCGCTCCGGCCGGCAGCCCCCTCGGGGCGCTCACGGCGGAAGGGCCGCTCCGGACGGCCCCCCTCGCGGCGGTCAGTGCGGTCGCGGCGGAAGGGGCGGTCGGTGCGCTCGGGACGCTCTTCACGGCCGGTGCGCTCGTCGTAGTTCTTGCCTTGGTAGCGGCTGGCATACTCGTCAGCGGACTTGCGGGCCCAATCGGGGGCGAAGTCGAAGCTGAGGTTCTCGGTGTTATTTGCGTCGCTCATTGTGCGCGCTCCTTTAGGCCTGACCTTGGGCGACGGCGGCGAGGAGGCCACCGGCCAGGAGCAGGCGTTTTTGACGGTCCGACAGGTCGGTCGTCACGTCAAAGGCGGTGTTGTTGGAAAGGTTCTTGACAGTGGCCTTGCCCGAGCCGAGGATGGCCTCGCGCAGGCCTTCGATACGCAGTTCGTCGCCCTGGGAGAGGCTGTCGTAATCGGCCGGATTGGCGAAGACGAAGGGGACGATGCCGAAGTTGATGAGGTTGGCGCGGTGGATGCGCTCGATGCTCTTGGCGATGACGGCCTTCACGCCCAGAAACATCGGGCAGAGGGCGGCGTGCTCGCGCGAGGAGCCCTGACCGTAGCTCTCACCGGCCACGATAACATTGGCCTTGCCGGCATCACGGTTGGCCGAGGCGTTGGCGTAGAAGGCCGGGTCGGTGTGCTCGAAGACGTACTTGGCGTATTCGGGGATGTTGGAGCGGAACTTGAGGCGCGCACCGGCGGGCATAATATGGTCGGTGGTAATCTTGTCACCCACCTTGATGGTGGCCACGCCGGCGAGGGTCTCGGCCATCGGCTGACCGGGGGGCACCTGGCCAATGTTCGGGCCGCGGAGGATCTCGGTCCCCGGCACGCCAGTCCCGGCACTCTCGCGGTAGAGGAACATCCCGTCGTCAATCGTGAAGGCCTTGGGCATCGGCACGGCCGGCACGGCGAGTGCACGTGCATCGGCGAAGGCACCGGCGAGGGCCGAGGCGGCGGCGGTCTCGGGGGAGACGAGGTAGACCTTGGCCGACTGGGTGCCGGTGCGGCCCTCGAAGTTGCGGTTGCTCGTGCGCAGGCAGACGGCGTTGGTCGAGGGGCTCATGTGCGCGCCGATGCAGAAGCCGCAGGCGTTCTCGAGAATGCGGCAGCCCGAGGCGATGAGCTCGCCCAGCAGCCCTTCGTCGGCCAACATCCGCACCACCTGCTTCGAGCCGCAGGCAATGCCAACCTCCACATCAGGGTGGACCTGCTTGCCCTTGAGGAGCAGGGCGACGGTCTTGATGTCGCGGTAGGAGGAGTTGGTGCACGAGCCGATCATAATCTGGTGGACCTTCTGGCCGAGGTGCTCGGCGATGGTCTCGACATTGCCGGGGTTGTGCGGGGCGGCGGCCAGGGGCTCGAGGGTGGAGAGGTCGAGCTCCCAGGTTTCGTCGTAGTCGGCGGCCGGGTCGTCGGGCAGGAGCTCCACCCAATCGCCGCCGCGGCCCTGGGCTTCGAGGAAGGCCTTGGTGGTGGCGTCGGAGGGGAAGACCGAGGTGGTCACCCCGAGCTCGGCGCCCATATTGGTGATGGTGGCGCGGCTGGGCACATCGAGCGTGGCCAGGGCCGGGCCGGTGTACTCAAAGACCTTGCCGACATTGCCCTTCGAGCCGAAGCGGCGCAGCACGGCGAGGATGACATCCTTGGCCGAGACGCCGGGGTTGAGCCGGCCAGTCAGGCGAATGCCCACCACCTTGGGCCAAGCGATGTAGTAGGCTCCGCCGCCCATCGCGACGGCCACGTCGATACCGCCCGCGCCAATGGCGACCATCCCGATGCCGCCGCCGGTGGGGGTGTGGGAATCCGAGCCAATCAGCGTCTTGCCCGGCTTGCCGAAGCGCTCGAGGTGGAGCTGGTGGCAGATGCCGTTTCCGGGCTTGGAATAGATGATGCCATACTTGCGCGCCACCGACTGCAGGTAGTCGTGGTCATCGGCATTCTCGAAGCCGATTTGCACGGTGTTGTGGTCCACGTAGCTCACCGAGAGCTCGGTCTTGACGCGGTCGATGCCCATGCTCTCGAACTGGAGATAGGCCATCGTTCCGGTGGCATCCTGGGTGAGGGTCTGGTCAATGCGAATAGCCACCTCTTCCCCAACGACGGGGTTTCCGGCAACGAGGTGGGCGCGAAGAATCTTCTCTGTAACGTTCATGCAACAAGCAACTTGACTAATCTAAGACTGTCCTTTACGCCGCGTGCTTTTCCTGCCAGCGGCGCTTGAGAGTGTACCAAAAGGGTGCCACATAGATATAGAAGAGCGTGACGGGCACCAGGTAGCAGCAGCTGATGACGGCGGTCTTCGGGTGGATGAAGAGCCCCACAAAGGCGAGGATGCCGATGAGCTGGCCGACAGGCGTATTCGTCGGCTTGGGATACTTGAAGGGCGAAACCTGCAGGAAGAGGCAGATGACGCAGTTGATGTACATCAGCCACGAGAGCCAGCCGCCATCCTGGAGCGTCACCCACGCCGGCAGCGGATGGGCCACGCCCCAGCCGTTCTTGGCCTTCCACGCCTCAATGAAGAGAACAATCCCCGCCAGGCAGAGGGCGTTGACCGTGATGGGCATTCCGGTGTAGCCGCTCATCCCGTGGTCCTCATCGACCACCTTGAAGCGCGCCAGGCGAATGGCCCCGGAGAGAACAATCGCCAACGCAATCAGCGCCCCTACCGGGTGGATGGCCGCCTTGGTCAGCGCCGAGCCGAAGTCGTGGAAGAGGTAGAAGTAAACCAACATCGCCGGGGCGATACCGAAGGCCGTGATGTCCACGAAGGTGTCGAACTCCGCACCAAAGAGCGTCTCGGCCTTGAGCAGGCGGGCGGTGGTGCCGTCGATGCCATCGAGGATCATCGCGCCTAGGATAAGCAGCGCGCCCCAGTAGAAGTTCCCTGAGGCCGAGTAGAGAATACTCATCAATCCGCAGAGAAGCGCACCAGAGGTGATGGCATTCACGCACACCACCTTGTTCGCCTGCATCGAGGGCTTCTTGATATGGAGAATCTTGCGCATCGTGGCCTCCCTTCGCGCCTACTTGCGCTTGGCAATCACCGTCTCGCCCGCGCGCACCGGGTCGCCCGGGTTCACGCAGACCGTCACGCGGTCCGCCGGCAGCCAAATGTCCATGCGGCTGCCGAACTTCATCATCCCCAGGATGCCGCCGCGCTTGACCGGCTGCCCCTGCTCGAGCCAGAAGATCACGCGCCGCACCACCGGCCCGGTAATCTGCTTGTGCAGGCAGCGCAGCCCGTCGGTATCCTCCACCAGCACCACCGAGTGCTGATTGTAGAGGCTCGAGCGCTCATCCATCGTCAGCAGGTGCTTGCCGTGGCGATACTCGCAGAGCTTAACCGTGCCGCCAATCGACAGGCGGTTCACGTGGACATGCAGCGGCGAGAGGAAGGTGGAAATCCGCACCGCGCGCTGACCCGGGAAGAACTCCTTGACCACCGCGCTCGCCGGCGAGCCGTCATCTTCCGTCACGTACTGCACCGAGCGCACCGTGCCCTCCGCGCCCGAGACGATGTTCTCCTCGCCCACCGGCGGCACGCGCTTGGGGTTGCGGAAGAACCACGCCATAAAGAGCGAAAAGACCAGGCACAGCGCCAACCACGCCACCGCCACCCACGGCAACCCCGCCACCGGACACAGCAGGCAACCCCCGCCAATGCCCAGCACCAACGGCACCACAATCAGCAACCACCCATTGCGGATAATTGCCTCGTTCTCGCGCTTCTCGTTCTCGTACATCCGTTTGTTCCTTACGCAATACCATCAAGGCCCAACCTTGAAACGCTCTCATAATACCACAGCCCCGCCCATTGGGCAAGCGGAATACGCGGCTTGAAGCCTGCAGAAACGCCGCGAGCCTACAGCGCCTCGGCCGCGCAGTCGATCAGGGTGTGGGTTTGGGGGTCGAAGGCCAGGCCAATGGCGTAGAGGGGCAAGTTGTGGCAGCGCAACGCTTCGGCGTAGTTGCGCTCGCAGATTTGCGCGAGGGCGACCTGGGCGCCGGTCTTGCCATCGCGGTTGACTTTGAGCTCGAAGATGAAGACGGCGTCCAGAAAGACAAGGACGAGGTCTGGCCGAGTGGCGGTTTGCTGGCGCTCAAAGCAGACCTGCGTGGTGGGAAAGCGCGAACGCAGGAGGCAGTAGAGCAAGCGCAGATAGGCGGCCTCGGTGACCTCGATGCCCTCAGTGGAGTGATAAGGAAGGTCGGCGTAGAGGACCTTGAGGTGCGCGAAGAACTCCGGGAAATCGCGCGTGGTCAGGGCCGTAATCGTCTCGCCGAACCACG
>JBJFFT010000211.1:0-3151 GCA_051891975.1 Candidatus Spyradenecus sp.
CCCCGCGCCCCAACCACAGCCGCCACCCCCACAACGCCACCGCCGAGGAGAGCATATTCGAGAGGTAGTCCCGCCAGACCCGCCGCTGCGGCAGCCGCCGCGCCGTGCTTCCCTCCGCGTGCAGCGCCGGCTCGGTGGGCACATACCACACCTCATAGCCCGCCAACCACAGCCGGTGGCAGAAGTCCACATCCTCGTAGTAGCAAAAGAACTCCGGCCGAAAGAGTCCGCCCGCCGCCGCGATCGCCTCCCGCCGCACCATCAAGAGCGCCCCCTTCCCCGCCAAGACCCGTGCCGCACGTCCCGCCACCTCCCCCGGCGCCTGACGGTACCCCCGATGATGCAGCACCCCCAGCCGCGTCAACCCCTCCCCGCACGCATCGCTCGTCCCATCCGGCAACCGCAGCGTCCCTTGCGCCGCCCCGACCTCCGGTCGCGCCCGCAGGAACTCCAACAACTCCCGAACCGGCTCGCCCGAGGGCAGCAGCACATCGTTATTCAGCAGTAGCACGAAGGGTCGCGTCACCCCCGCCAACAGTCGATTGTTCCCCGCCGCAAATCCCTCGTTCTCTTCCACCCGCTCCCAGTGCACCCCCGTCTCTACCGCCAACGCCGGCGCCGACCCGTTGTCCAGCACCCGCACCTCCGCCCCCGGCACATGCGCCCGCACAGCCCCCAAACACCGCCCCAACAGCTCCCCGCCATTCCAGGAAACCACCAGGATGCTCACCTCCGAAAACGCACTCATACGCTTATGATAGCACATAAGGAGGAAATGGATAGGAAGAAAGAGGGAAGAAGGGGGCTTGGGGGGATTGGGGGGGAGGAGGGTGTGGTGGCTCCGCCCCCACGCCCCTGGCAGGACTGTTGACATAGCTCCTGCGGACTTCTCGCCCTGCACCCCGGGAGCGCAGGGCGCTCCACCCCGGCCGAGGCGCCCTGCGGGCACCTCGGCAATAGCACCCCAGGCGAGGCAGGGGTGAGCCTTAAGCCGGGCCCATCCCCGGGTGTGGGCTTGCCGCAGGATCCTGAGTGGCCGGGCGCGGGCTTCGGCCTTCGGCAGTGTTGGCATAGCGCCTTCGCTGCGCTCGGCCTTCCGTGGCACCGCGCTTGCGCGGCGCACTCGGGTCCCCCGCGTCCGCCAACGGCGGCGCGCCCCGGCGTGCCCGCGAGCTTGCTCGCGGGTCGGTCGCCATCCCCCACCCCAAAAGCAAACCGGGCGCGGAACGCGCCCGGTTTGGTGCAGCAAAGCAACCGCGGCCTTAGGCCTGCTTGCGGCGAAGCGCCAGCCCGGCCACCCCCAACGCCAACAGCGCCAACACCGTCGGCTCGGGAACGTAGGTGACCGTCACAGAAGAAGCTGTCACCCCCGTCGGCAAATAGGTATTCACCCAAACAGACGACCCATAGCTGAAATTGTTGCCAAGGGAAATACTCGTCGTCCGTGTATTCATACCCGCATCCTGGAAGGTGATGCCACAAGTCCTATTCTGCAGGTTAATCACCAGCGTCAACTCGCGGGTGCCAGCCGAAGCCATAGCACCATCCAACTTCTGCTTCTCATAAGAGTAGGTGGAACCATTCGTAAACGCAATCACATTGGGGCCATTGCCAAACGTAGCAGCCGGCGCATAACGAAACTCTACCGCATTCGTCTCATCCTTCGTTGCCGAGCCATCAAAACCCAACCACAAAAGATCAGACCGCGTCGTAATCGCCTGACTGAGGGTGTAGCTGTAAGTCACCTTAATGTCAAAGGCCGTATAGACATTCGTGAGTTCTCGAGAGTCAATGCCATTCCAAGAGACAGTGACAGCCGAAGCGAGGCCGGAGAGGGTCGCGGCGAGAAGGAGGGTTAGCGCCTTTTTCATTGTTCATCCTTTCAATCTTGCGGAGAACGCGACTCCCGGCATCCGCCGACAATCCTTCTCCAAAGAACGCCACTAGTATACAGCCCCCCCCCCATCACGTCAAGCACCCGGCGGGGCCTTTTCGCCCTTTTGGACCTTTTTTTCTACCCTTTTCCTCCCGCTCAATGGGGGGTGGGGGGATAGCCCTCTGCGGGATACCCTAAAAAAGGTAGGGCCTACCTCGCCTCGACCTAGGCCCTACCTCGAGGCGACCTAGGCCCTAGGTCGAATTGAGCTAGGCCCTGGGGCAAAACGAGGGGCCGAGCGAGCACGCGGCACGGGGCTGGGCCGGGGGTTTGGAGCCAGGCGCTCGCTGCGGGGTGGAGCGCCCCGCGCTCCCGAGGGGCGTGGGGATGAGTAGCCCCCACCCCTACGGCCCCACTTGCGGCAGGTGGGGCAGGTGTGCTACCGTTTGGGTGAAAGGTGCACAGGTAATGGATCGAATGCTTCAGCGGTGCAACACCTGGGATTACCGCCAGCGCGGTATCTATATGGTTACGCTCACTACCGAGGGCCGAGCCCCGCTCTTCGGCCGGCTTGTGGGGGGCGAGACCAATCCCTCCGTGCGCAAGAGCCTCTTGGGAGAGATTGTGGCGCAGTGCTGGGCCGACATCCCCGCGCACTTCCCGGGCGTTTCGCTCATAGAGGCCGTGATAATGCCAGACCACTTCCACGGCATTCTCTTTATCAGGCGTAGGCAGCAGAAGTCCCTCGGTGCGATTGTGGGCTTTCTCAAGGCACACAGCACTTCCCTATTCCTCCGTGGCGCGAGCGCCACGGCACAGAACTGTTTACGGCCGGAGCAAGCCGCCGTCCCACCACTACCCACTTGCGAACAGAGGCGCCCCGTAATGACCGGCGACCGGCTTCGGCCATCAGCAGTTCTGTGCCCCGCCGCTTGCGGCGGGGAGGGCGGGTTCCCGCGGCGCCTTTGGGCCCCAGGTTATCACGACCGCCTCCTCTTCCAGCGCGGCCAGCTTGAGCGGCTCATCGCGTATGTGCGCGACAACCCCCGCCGTCTGGCCATCAAGCGCGCCCATCCGGAGCTCTTCCGCGTGGTGCGCGATCTTTCCCTGGCCGGGCGTACCTTCTCCGCTATCGGCAATCACTTTCTGCTCAAGCAGTCTGTGCGCCTGGCGTTGCAATGCTCGCGCAGGATTTCGCCGGAGGCTTTGGCACGGCAGCAGGCGCGCTTTCTGGCCCTGGCACGCCAGGGGGCGGTCATTATCTCGCCGTGCATT
>JBJFFT010000212.1:0-12648 GCA_051891975.1 Candidatus Spyradenecus sp.
AGGGCAATCCCCTTGGAGAGGGTGACGCAGCCCTCAGTGACCAGGTCGATGCCGGGAATCTCCGAGCCGGCGGGCACCTCGGGGTCGAGGGCCACCAGGGGCGTATCGATGGGGCGGTCGAGCTCGCGGGCGATGAGGTCGGCCGTGGAGCCGCCTGAGATGATGGTGGAGATACCCGGGCGCGTGGCCAGGGCCGCGTAGGCGGCGTCCTGCTTCTTGTCGAAGGGGCAACCGGTGAGCATTTGCGTGACGCGCGGGGTGCGGTAATAGAGCATCGCGGCGGTGGTGTCGTCCCCGGCCCGCCCGCCATCAAGACGGGTTGCGCGGTCGGCCGCGCCCTTGCAGAGGACGTGCGCGCCTATCTCCGGGGCAATGGCAATGGACTCCTGCAACCAGGGAATGACACGCTCGAGGCCCTGACCAAAGGGGGTCCCCGGCTCGCCCAGCCCCGCCTGGGTGATGCCATCCGAGCAGAAGAAGAGGCGATCGCCCAGCGCCATCCTGAAGGTGGCGTAGGTCATCTGGCGCCCCTCCCAGCGCGGGAGGGTGTAGGGCGTGCGTTCAATCGGCACCACCTCGGTGCCGCGCAGGAGCGTGGCCGGCGGGTTTTCGTATTCAATGATACGCACATTGCCCTCGGGCGAGGCGTGGACCATTGTGAAGGTGGAGTAGGAAATGTGGCGATCAGGGCAGATGGGCAGCGCGTCCATAATCAGGGTGGCGGCGCGGCGCAGCCCAATCTTGGCGCGCATATACTCCATCGCCATTGTGGCGGTGAGCGAGGCGCAGACGTTGGCCTGCTGTCCGCTCCCGAGCCCATCGGTGAGCACGGCCACCACCGAGCCATCCTTCTGCCGCTCGCTCAGGAAGATGTCGCCACTGCACACCTTCCGGAACTTGAAGCGGTTGAACCAATCCACCTCGATGAAGGGCGGCGGATTGCCCTCGGCCTCGGCCGCAAGAGAGGTCTCTGCCATACGCTCCGCTCCCGCGCTCACTTCTCGCCCTGGTCGAGCGGGGCAAACATCTCGACGGCCGAGTCGAGGATCAGCTCGCTCTCGGCGGCGTTGCGCCCGAGCATAAAGGCAATCTGCTGGACCGTCTTGGCGGTGTTGGTGACCACGGTCCGGGCCTTGTCGATGAGGGCCTTGCGCTTCTGCTCGGTCTCGGTGACATCGAGAATGAGCGCGCCGATGACCTCGTGCACGTCCACATTGAAGATGGTCAGCGAGAAGAGCCGCCCCTCAATCTCGACGGTCTGGCGGATGGTCTCCTCGCCGGTCTCCAGGACCTTGCGGAAGAGCTGTTCATAGGGAATCAGCCGCGCGAGGTCTGCATCGCGCAAGCCGGGCTTGGCATCGTAGGCCAGGCGTGTGGCCTCGCCCAAGAGCGTGGCGAAGCGCTCGTTGCACTCAATAATGCGCAGTTGCTTATCGGCCACCACCAGCCCATAGGGCAGCGCCCGGTCGATGGCCGAACTCTGCTTGAGGGCAATCTGCCGCATCCGCGAGACGCACATCTGCGCCTCCGCGTTCCCCGCCAAGATGGCGCAGGCCAGCTCGCGGCAACTGTCATAGCCGCACCCGGCGCAGTTGAGCTCGTCCTCCGGGCGGAACTTGCCCAGCGCGTGCAGCGTGGCCTGGATTTCCTCCTCCGGGAAGACCGGTGGGGGCGTGGCCGCCGGACGGTAGTGGTGGCCCACATCGGGCTTGTCCTCCGGGTCGTCCGGGAGCGTCCGGCGCGCGTGGCGGAGCAGGTCGAGCATTCCCCCGGCCGCGCACCGCACCCGCGTCTTGGGTCCGCAGACGCAGCCCCCGGGGCAAGCCAAGGCCTCGATGAAGACCGGCTGCTCCAGGGTCTTGGGGTCGAGCGTCTCGAGCATTGTCTGCAACGTCTTGATGCCGGTGAGGACCATCGGCTGGAGCTCGCCCTTCGGGGCCAAGGCGTGGAAGTTGCGCTCCACGCTCCGCAGCATCCCGCCCTCAATGGGGTAATAGGCGCCGTCGCCGGGGAGCTTATAGGCCGGATCCGGCGCAAAGTAGCTCGGCTCATCCACCCCGGCCATCATCATCCAGCGCCGCAACTCCTCGAAGGTCAGCGCGCCATAGAGCAAATCCTGGTGCAAATCGCTCTCGTGCTTCTTGCCCACACAGGGCCCGGCAAAAACAATCGGCGCATCGGGAAACTCCCGCCTCAGGGCCTTGCAGTGCGCGATAATCGGCGAATCGACCGGCGTCAGGTAGGGCGCAAAGCGCGGATAGTAGCGCTGGATGAGCTCGACCACCACCGGGCAAGCCGAGGAGATTTGTAGCCGATGGTTCGGACTCTTGGCCATCAACTCCGCCACCCGGCGCGAGACGATGTTCGCCCCCACCGCCGTCTCGCGCACCACCGCAAAGCCCAACTTCTTGAGCGCGGTCGAGAGGCACGCAGGGTCCACCCCCGGAAACTCCGAGGCAAAGCTCGGCGCAAGCGAAATCACCACATCCCGCCGCGCAGAGACCAGATTGCGCACGGCCTGCAGGTCGTCGCGCACCATCTTGGCCTTGTTGGGGCAGGTGGCCACACAGGTCCCGCAATAGATACACGCTTCGGGCACCACCACCGCGTGGTCATTCTCCACCCGAATGGCCTTCACCGGGCACCGCCGCACGCACTTGTAGCAATCGCGGCACTGGGCATTAACCGAATAGACCGGCGCTAACGCATCCATCGCTTACTCCTGGGCAAAGGCTTTCTCAAGCAACTCGGGCACCGCCTCGGGTGTCACCCCGCTATGGCACGTGCCATTAATCCAAATGTTCGGCCCCACCCCGCAGGCATTCCCGCACCGACACCCCTTCAACTCCACCTCCGCACTCCGCCCCTGCGCCGTCAACCACGCCCGGACCGCTTCCAAGTTCTTATTATTCCCGCGCGAAAAGCAGGAACTGCCCATACAAATCGTCACGCTGACCATAGCACGCACTCCTTATGCGCCATAGTCTACCGCACCCTGCCCAAAACTGCAAGCCGCGCGACGGCGCGCGTACACAATGAGAACCCCTAGCGCATTGTGCGGGTAACGGCTTTACCCCGGCCTCTTCCGCCAGATCGGCAGAGCCCCTACCATAATGTACCGCGCGTGCTTACGCGCGTACGCGCGCGCGATAGGCCCTACCTCGACTCGACCTAGGGCCTAGGTCACCTCGAGGTAGGCCCTAGGTCGCTTTGAGGTAGGCCCTAGGTCAATCTAAGATAGGTGCAAAACACGCACCCCTATTGCCCACACTCTAAGGGCAACGCTAGCGACCATCTTGTAAACCTAGGTAAGACCGAAGAGGGACTACCGTGGAAGCGGAACCTTCATCACTAGATGTGGCGGAAATGGGCGAGGGGGTGGGCGCGGAGAAAGGGCTTGAAATGGCGAGACTTTCGCGTTGGGCGGCGGGGAAGGGTGGTCGGTGGAGAACACAAGATATCGCGGTGTACTGCGTGTGAGTGCCGTATATATTGTTTGACAGAGGCTCGCGCTTTGTCGTATTCTAGGCCGCGTTGCACCCGGACGGGAGCGTGTTTGTTGGCGCACGGACCGGGGGACAATTTGGAACACACTCAGCTTAAGGAAGCGTATGATTAAGACGGTTATCAAGCGTGACGGGCGTCAGGTGCCCTTCAATCTCGCGAAGATCGCTACGGCGATTGTGAAGGCGTTGGCGCAGACGCGCGCGAGCGAGCAGTTGCGCGACAAGGATGACTTTGAGTTGGAGGCCCTGGCCAATAAGTTGGCCGAGGAGGCCACGCGCAAGGTGACCACCGAGACGCCGGACATCGAGCAGATTCAGGACGCGGTCGAGCGTGTGTTGATGGATAACAACCTGCCCGACACGGCCAAGAGCTACATCCTCTATCGCGCGGACCGCTCTCGTGCCCGTGAGCGCAACACCAAGCTGATGCGCACCCTTGCGGATATTGTCCACTCCTCGGCAAAGGATTCCGACGTCAAGCGCGAGAATGCGAATATCGATGGCGACACGGCGATGGGCTCAATGCTGAAGTTCGGCTCGGAGAGCTCCAAGCAGTTCTACATTGATAATATGCTCCGCCCGGAGGTGGCCCGCGCCCACGAGCAGGGTGATATCCATATCCACGACCTCGACTTCTATAGCCTGACGATGACCTGCTGCCAGATTGACCTGGTGGACCTGCTCTCGCGCGGCTTCAGCACCGGTCACGGCTTCCTGCGCGCCCCCAAGGACATCCGCTCCTTCGCCGCCCTTGCTTGCATCGCCATTCAGTCCAACCAGAATGACCAGCACGGCGGCCAGGCGGTCCCGAACTTCGACTACGCGATGGCTATCGGCGTGCGGATGACCTACGCGCGCCACTACAAGGCCGCGATGCGCGAGGCGATTGAGCTGTTGTGCAACCCGGTGTTGGCCAACGACATCACCCTGCCCGAGCCCCCGACGATGGCCCAGGCCGATGACCCTGCCTTCACCGTTCAGGAGGCCGAGGCCCTCAAGGCCGCCGGCGTGGCCGAGGCGCAGATCCCCCACATCCAGGCCTTCGCCCGCGCCCATGCCCTCAAGGATACCGACCGCGATACCTATCAGGCGATGGAAGCGTTGGTCCACAACCTCAACTCGATGCACTCGCGTGCCGGCGCGCAGACGCCCTTCTCCTCCATCAACTACGGCACCGACACCTCTCTGGAAGGCCGGATGGTGATGAAGAACCTCCTGCTCACCACCCAGGCCGGCTTGGGCGACGGCGAGACGCCGATCTTCCCCATCCAGATCTTCCGCGTGAAGAAGGGAGTCAACTTCGACGAGGGCGATCCGAACTACGACCTCTTCAAGTTGGCCTGCGAAGTGAGCGCCAAGCGCCTCTTCCCCAACTTCGCCTTCCAGGACGCGCCCTTCAACGCCAAGCTCTATCGCGAGGGGCACCCCGAGACGGAGATTAGCTACATGGGCTGCCGCACGCGCATTGGCGATAACGTCTACGACCCGGACAAGTCCCAGGTCTGGAAGCGCGGCAACCTCTCCTTCACCTCCATCAACCTCCCGCGTCTGGCCATTCAGAGCCACGGCAGCCTCAAGACCTTCTACGCCCAGCTCGACGATATGCTCCAGTTGGTGCGCGATCAGCTCCTCGACCGCTTCGAGGTCCAGGCCAGCAAGCACGTGCGCAACTTCCCCTTCCTGATGGGCGAGGGCATTTGGCTCGACTCCGAGAAGCTCGGTCCCGATGACGAAGTGCGCGAAGTCATCAAGCACGGCTCGCTCACCTTCGGCTTCATCGGCCTGGCCGAGACCCTCAAGAGCCTCATCGGCAAGCACCACGGCGAGAGCGAAGAGGCCCAGCAGCTCGGCTTGGAGATCGTCAAGCACATGCGCGACTATGCCGACCAGTGCGCCCGCGAGACCGGCTTGAACTTCACCCTCATCGCCACCCCCGCCGAGGGCCTCTCCGGCCGCTTCGTGCGGATGGACAAGAAGCGCTTTGGTGTCATCCCCGAGGTGACCGACCGCGACTACTACACCAACTCCTTCCACGTCCCGGTCTACTACCCCATCAGCGCCTTCCGCAAGATCGAGCTCGAGGCCCCTTACCACGCCCTCACCAACGGCGGCCACATCACCTATGTGGAGCTCAACGGCAAGATGGCCGACAACCCCGAGGCCTTCGAGAAGATTGTCCGCCACATGGCCCTGCACGGCATCGGCTACGGCTCGGTCAACCACCCGCTCGACCGCGACCCCGTCTGCGGCTACCGTGGCATCATCGATGACGTCTGCCCCAAGTGCGGCCGCCACGAGGATGACGGTGGGCCCCACTTTGAGCGCATCCGCCGCATCACTGGCTACCTCGTCGGCACCCTGGACCGCTTCAACAACGCCAAGGCCGCCGAAGTGCGCGACCGCGTCAAGCACCTGTAAGCGCTTGGCAGGTTATTAAACAAGGAAACCCGCGGCTCTGCTGCGGGTTCCTTTGGGTGCCCGAATGGCAGTCTTGAAGCTCCGCATTGCCGGCATTATTCCTGAGTCCATCGTCGATGGGCCGGGCTTCCGCTTTGCTATCTTTACGCAGGGCTGCCCGCACCACTGCCCCGGGTGCCACAATCCGCAGACGCACGACCCGCGCGGCGGACGCGAGGTCTCGCTGTTGGTTCTCATGCGGCAAATCTGGCACTCCCGGCAGAACCTCGATGGCGTCACCTTCTCGGGCGGGGACCCCTTCTGCCAGCCCGAGCCCCTCTACCACCTGGCGCGCTGGTGCCACCGGCTGAAGCTCAATGTGATGGCCTACTCCGGCTGGACCCTGGCGGAACTGCGCGCCAAGCCGGAGTGTCAACGGCTGCTCAATGAGATCGATGTCCTGGTCGATGGCCGCTTTATGATTGCCTATCGAACCTTGGAGATGCGCTTCCGCGGCTCCTCAAACCAACGCCTCTACCACCTCAACCACGGAGAAGTCGTCTCGGTTGAATAGCGGGTGTTAGTTGCGCTCGCGGAAGATGCGCACGCCGGCGACAACGCCGGGCAGGGCGTGGGGCTTGCGGAGGGTGACGCGGCAGGCGCGGATGCGCGGATCGGTGGCGAAGGCCGCCTCGGTGGCGAGCTGGGCCGCGCGCTCGACCATCTGGCAACGGGCCTCGGTTAGGGCCGAGCGGACAGCTTCGGCCACGGCCACGTAGTTGACGGTGTCGGCCAAGGCATCGCTGCGGCCGGCGGGGTGAAGGTCGCAAATCAGTTCCAGATCGAGGAAGAGCTCCTGGGGGAAGGTGCGCTCGTGCGGCAGGTCACCGATGATGCACTCAACGCGCAGTCCTTCCAGGAGGATGGCATCGGGCTCAGTCACGGGACTCGCTCTCCTCGGCCTCGGCGGCTTCCTCTTCGCGGATGGCCTTGCGGATAAAATGGATGCGCACGCAGAGCCAGGCCAGGGTGGCCAGGGCAACGGGGCCAAGCATCAGGAGCATCGCATCGTTGTGGTCTAGGCTCCAAGCGCGGACGGCCTCGAGGCCGACGAGGAGCTTACGCCCCCAGAAGAGCCAAAGGAGCGCGGCAATGCCCAAGGCCGGGCCAAAGGGAATGGCCAGCGCCTCCCCTTCGCGGAGGGTCTTGCGGCAGTGGCTGACGGCCATCGCCACCAAGCCCATCACGAGCCCGAGCAGGGAGGCCATTGTTAAGATGTAGAGGAGCCCCGCCCAACCGAAGAGGGCACCAAAGAGCATCATCCACTTCACATCGCCAAAGCCAAAGGCATCTTGCAGGAAGATACGCCGCCCCAGCCACGCGATGGCAAAGCCAATCCCAAAGCCCGCGCCCGCGCCAATCAGGCTACGCACCACGGCCACCAGCCAGTCGTCGCATCCTTGGAGCACGGGGTAGGCAGCGCTGACGGCCAGGGTGATGAGGGTGCCGCCCAGGGAGATGCGGTCGAGGAGGATGCGGTGGTCGATGTCGATCATCACGTCCACCACCGTCGAGGCCACAAAGAGCCAGAAGAAGGGGATGAGCTCGGGGATGGGCAAGCGGTTGAGGCCCAGGAGGCTGGGGTTGCCCCACATCTGGAAGACCAGGAGGAAGAGGAACGCGGTCAGCGCCTCGATGAAGGGGTAGCGGAAGCTGATGGGGCTTTTGCAGTAGGCGCACTTGCCGCGCAGGACGAACCAGGCCAGCACCGGAACGTTGTAGTACCAAGGGATGACCTTGCCGCAGCCGAAGCAGTGCGAGCGCGGGGTGACCACCGATTGCTCAAGCGGAATGCGGTAGATGCAGACGTTGAGGAAGGAGCCGACAATCGCCCCCAGGCAGAGGACGAAGCCCAGTGCCCAACGCATCAGAAGCGTCAGGTCCTCCTCCGAAAGTCCAACGAAGTACTCACCCATGGGCCAGACCCTCCAGGACGGCGCGCTCCATCGCCTCGCGGTCGGCCTCGCGGCCGGTCCAGAAGGCGAAGGAGAGGGCGCCTTGTTCAACGAGCATTCTCACACCATTGGCGCAACGCACGCCGGCCTGACGCGCCTCGGCCATCGTCGGCGTCTCGGGCTTGCCCGGGGGGATGACGATGTCGTAGAGGCACTGCCCGGCACGGAAGTCGGCCGCGTTTGCCGCCGGACCGGGGAAGACCGCCAGCCCGCTCGGCGAACACTGCGCCACGAGGTCGGCCTCGCAAAGGCGCGTGTGGTCGATGGCCTCGACCGGGACGCCCGCGTTGCCGGCAATCTCGCCAGTCAGGGCCGCGACGCGCGCTGCGTCCACATCCAGCAGACCAATCCACGCCACGCCCGCGTAGGCCAACGAGAGCGCCACGGCCCGCCCAGCCCCGCCGCACCCGATGACGGCCACGCGCTTGCCAGCCGGCTCGAAGCCAAGGGTGACCTTGGCGGCGGCGAGGAAGCCGGGACCATCGGTGTTGTGCCCCAGGCGCTTGCCATTGCGGAAGAGGACGGTGTTCACCGCGCCCAGACGCTGCGCCTCGGGCGAGAGCTCATCCATCATCGGCACGGCCAACTGCTTGTGCGGGATGGTGAGGTTGAGCCCGGTGAAGCCCTCGGCCTCCAGCGCATCAAGGGCCTGGGCGAGCGCCTCGGGGGGCACATCGCGCTTCTCATACTGCCCGCTAAAGCCGATGGCGCGGAAGCTGGCCGCGTGCATCACGGGAGAGAAACTATGGGCAATGGGGTGGCCGAGGACGGCGAAACGCGGGGGCGTGGTCATGGTGTGGGGCGGACTACTCTTGAATCATCGCGATGGAGCCCGAGCGCGAGATGTCGAGCACGTCAAACGGGTGCATTAGCGTCAGGAACTGCTCGACCTGCATCTGCGAGCCGACCATCTGGATGGTGAGCGAATCGGGGTGGACACCGAGGATCTTGGCCCCAAAGAGCATCGCCACCTCGATAACCGGCGCGCGGCCGGTGGCGCGGGTGCTGACCTTGATCAGCAGAGCCTCGCGGTCGATGTGCGCCTTGGCCGTCACGTTGTCCACGCGGAAGACGTTGATCTGCTTGGCGAGCTGGGCAACCACCTGGTTGATGACCTTCTCATCGCCGGGGATAACGATGGTCATCTTGGAGATGGAGTCGTCATTCGTGGGGCCGACGTTGAGGGTCTCGATGTTGTAGCCACGGCCGGAGATGAGGCCGACGATGCGCGCGAGCACACCGGGGCGGTTCTCGACCAGGACGTTGAGAATATGCTTCTTCATGCGCGTGCTCCTTAGTCCTGGGTGGCCAAAATCATCTCCGAGAGGGCGGCACCGGGGGCCACCATCGGCAACACATTCTCGTCTTCGGCGACGATGAACTCGAGCAGCCACGGGTGCGGATCGGCGAAGGCCTCGGCCAGGGCCTGCTCGGCCTCGGCCAGGGTCTTGATCCGGCGCGACTTCATCCCGTAGGCCTTGCCCACCTGCACGAAGTCGGGCAGGTAGACCTCTTCGCCACCCTCGGGGTCGAGGATACGCTCGTTCTCGGGGCGATTGTTCTGGGTGAGGATGGTGGCCGAGTGGCGCCCGCCATAGAAGAGGTCCTGCCACTGGCGGACCATCCCCAGGCGCGAGTTGTTGAGGACGATAAACTTGACCGGCAGACGGTGCTCGACCGCGACCACCAGCTCCTGGATGTTCATCTGGAAGCCACCATCGCCATTGATGGAGACGACCAGCGCCTCGGGGTGACCGAGCTGCGCGCCGATGGCCCCGGGAACGCCGAAGCCCATCGTGCCCAGACCGCCCGAGCTCAGGAAGGAGCGCGGCTTGGTGTAGCGGTAGAACTGCGCGGCCCACATCTGGTTTTGGCCCACATCGGTGACCACCAGGGCCTTGCCCTGCGAGGCGCGGTCGATGGCCTCGATGACGGCCTGGGGCTGGAGCTTGCCGTCGTGGCGCGGGAAGTAGACCGCCGGCTTGGACTCGCGCCACTTGGCGATGAGCGAGAGCCAGTCGCTGCGGTCGGTCCGCTTCAAGAGCGGCAGCAACACTTCGAGGGTCTGACGCAGGTCGCCGCAGACGGGGATGTGCGTGGCCACGTTCTTGCCGATGGCCGAGGCATCCACATCGATATGGGCAATCTTGGCCCCCTGGGCGAAGTCGGCAATGCGCCCGGTGACGCGGTCATCAAAGCGCGCGCCGGCGGCGATGACAAGGTCGGCCTGCTGGATGGCGTTGTTGGCCGCCACCGAGCCGTGCATCCCCACCATCCACAGCGAGAGGGGTGAGGTTTCCGGGAAGGCGCCCAGGCCCATCAGCGTGGTGCAGACGGGAATGTCGTAGGTTTCGGCCAGCGAGCGCAGCAGCGCGCAGCTGTTCGAGGAGATGGCCCCGCCGCCAACATAGAGCACCGGGCGGTGCGCCTTGTTGATGGCATCGGCCAGACGCTCGACCTGTTCAGGCGGCGGCAGAATGGTGGGGTGGTAGGCGCGGATGGAGACATCCTGCACGTCGGGCTGGGTGGTGTAGGCCTGCTGGACGTTCTTGGGGATGTCGATTAGCACCGGACCGGGCTTGCCGGTGGAGGCGATGAAGAAGGCCTCGGTGATGATGCGCGGCAGTTCGTCTACCGAGCGCACCAGGAAGTTGTGCTTGGTGACGCTGCGGGTGATGCCGGTGGTGTCGGCCTCCTGGAAGGCATCGGTGCCGATGAGGCCCATGCCCACCTGGCCGGAGATGACCACCAGCGGCACGCCGTCCATCCACGCGGTAGCCAGACCTGTGACCGCGTTGGTGGCGCCGGGGCCGGAGGTGACCAGCGCGCAACCGACCTTGCCGGTGGCGCGGGCGTAGCCGTCGGCCATATGGATGCCGCCCTGCTCGTGGCGCGGGAGCACCAACTTCAGGGGCGAGTTGTAGAGCTTATCGAAGATGTCAATGGCCTGGCCGCCGGGATACCCGAAGAGCACCTCGCAGCCATTGTTGAGCAGCCCATCCACCACGCACTGCGCACCGCTGCGGCCTTGTTGGAAGTTGGCAGGAGACATAAGGTCCTTTCTCGCTAAACCAAACCCTCGCCCTCAGGCGATGGGATAGCACCAGCCGTGCGGATCGGCCGCACGCCCAAACTGAATATCCTGAACCGCATCGTGCAACTTGCGCAGGAGCGGCCCACACTCGGTCTTCGAGCCAATCTCGATGACATCTTCCCCGCGATGAACTTCGCAGACGGGCGTGACCACCACGGCCGTGCCGCAGGCACCGATTTCCGCGAAGTCGCGCAGTTCCTCGTAGGGCACCGTGCGCACTTCCACTTTATGGCCCAGGTCCTTGGCCAGCTGCTGCAAGGAGAGGTTGGTCACCGAGGGGAGCACCGAGCAGGACTTCACCGTCACGAAGGTGCCGTCCTTCTTGAAGCCCAGGAAGTTGGAGGTGGCGAACTCCTCGACGTTGGTGTGCGTCTTGGCGTCCAGATAGAGCTCCACGGGATAGCCCAGGTGGTGGGCCTTTTCGTGGGCAAAGAGGCTGGCGGCGTAGTTTCCGCCCACCTTCACATCGCCCATCCCCTGCGGGGCGGCGCGGTCGTACTCATCAAAGATGATCGCGCGCACGGGCTTGATGCCTCCCTTATAGTAGTCGCCCATCGGCATCACCATCATCAGGAAGGAGTACTCGGCGGCCGGCGCCACGCCAATCTGCGGGCCGGTGCCAATGAGCAGCGGGCGGACGTAGAGCGAGCAGCCGGTCCCGTAGGGCGGCACGTAGTCGATGTTGTCGGTCACCACGCGCTTGAGCGCATCCAGGAACATCTCGGTGGGCACCGGCGGCATCACCGTCTTCACCGCCGTGCGCTGCATCCGCTCGGCATTCTGCTGCGGACGGAAGGCCACCACCTTGCCATCCTTCTGGCGGAAGACCTTGAGCCCCTCGAAGCACTCCTGACCGTAGTGCAAGCACCCGGCCGCTACCGACATCGTAATCGTCGGCTCGTTCACCAGGATGCCCGCATCCCAGGCGCCGTCCTTCCAGGTGTAACGAATATGGCTCTTCGTGGGCATATACGAAAAACCGAGGTTCGACCAATCAATCTTGACCATTTTAGTCTCTCTCTCTTTCTGCTAGGCACGCGAGTGCCAACGCTAAAATCCGCTCGACCGTTGCCCGGCGCACCGCCGCACGATCGCCCGAAAAGTGACAGGCCTCCACGCGGCACCGCTCGCCCAGCGAGCAGCCGATGTAGACCAACCCCACCGGCTTCTCCGGCGTGCCACCCCCCGGCCCCGCAATCCCCGTGGCCGAGAGCCCCAGCTCAATCCCCCCCAACGCCAACCGCGCCCCGCACGCCATCTCTTCGGCGCACGCCGCACTCACCGCCCCAACGCTCGAGAGCGTCTCCTCGCGCACCCCCAGCACCTGATGCTTCACGCGGTTCTGATAGGCAATCACGCCCCCCTCAAAAACCTCGCTCGCCCCGGCCACTGCCGTCAACGCCCCGCCAATCAAGCCACCGGTGCACGACTCCGCCGTCCCAACGCGCAGACCACGCGCCCGGCAAATTGCAATCAATTCGCCTGCCAACGCCAAAGCCTCTGCGCTATACGTGCTCTCCATATCCCTGCTCTTATACCACATCTTGCCCCAAAAAGCGAACATTTTATGCCGCCACGCTTCCACTGAACCGTCTACAATGTAATTGCGCAGTCGTAAGAAAGAGAAGTCGGAGGA
>JBJFFT010000213.1:0-12613 GCA_051891975.1 Candidatus Spyradenecus sp.
ACCACCACCCCTACGCCACCCAGGAAGTCATCAACGTCGTCAACCGCGCCGCCGACCTCGGCTGCGACGCACTCATCACCACCGAGAAGGACGCCGTCCGCTTCCCCAAACTCTCCGCCGTCGCCGTCCCCGTCTACTACCTGCGCATCGAAATCGAAATCCTCCACGGCGCCGACAACTTCCACGACGCCGTCTGCCGCATCTGCTTCAAGCAAAAGCCCAAGGAAGGCTAGGCCGCGTGGAGTGGGCGCTGCGTTAAGAGGAGGACCGCGATGAAACTTCTGGGTAAAGTTGGGGTGGTGAGTGCGATGACGGGGGTGAGCCGGGTCTTTGGGTTGGTGCGCGAGGTGGCGATGGCGCACTTCTTCGGCACGAGCACCCTGCAGAGCGCCTTTGTGATTGCCTTCCGCGTGCCGAACCTCTTCCGGCGGCTCTTTGGCGAGGGAGCGTTGGGGGCGGCGTTTATCCCGATCTTCACGGAGATTGAGCGCGCGGAGGGGCGCGAGAGGGCGCAGCTTTTCGCTTCGCGCATTCTGGGCTTGCTCATCTGCGCGCTGGGGCTGCTGGTGGGCGTGGGGATTGCGGCGACCTTCGGGGTGGAGCGGCTCTGCGGCGCGGCCTCGCGCTGGACGGAGGCGATGCCGCTGATGCGCATTATGTTGCCCTACGCGCTCCTCATCTGCGTGGCGGCGATCCTCTCGGCGATGCTGCAGGTGCACGAGCGCTTTGCCATCCCAGCGCTGACCCCGGTGGTGCTCAATGTGGTGTGGATTGCGGCGCTGGTGGGGCTCTGCCCCTTCCTGCCGGCCGAGGGCTACTGGCGTATTGGCGCGGTGAGTTGGGGCATTCTCCTGGCCGGGCTCGCGCAAGTGCTCTTCCAGCTCCCGGAACTGCGGCGCGTGGGCTACGCCCTGCGGCCGACGCTGCGCGGCTGGCGCGCATCGCCCTATGTCCGGCGCGTGCTGCTGCAGATGGGCCCGGCCTCGCTGGGCATTGCCCTGGCACAAATCAACATCTGCCTGGATGGTTGGCTGGCCTTCTACGGTGCGGCGTGGGCGCCCTCGGCCCTGGAATATGCCGACCGCATCATCTACCTGCCCCTGGGGCTCTTCGGCACGGCCTTTGCCACCGTCCTCCTGCCCACCTACTCGCGCCAGTTCGCCGAGGGCGCGCCCCACCTCGCCGGCGAGACCCTCTGCCAGGCGCTGCGCAACCTCCTCTTCCTGATGGCGCCGATGACCCTGGGGCTGATGCTTCTGGCCGAGCCCACCGTCGCGCTCATCTACCAGCGCGGTGCCTTCACGGCCCAGTCCACCCTCTGGACCGCCCGCGCCATCCTCGCCTACGCCCCCGGGCTGCTCATCTTCTCGGCCAACAAGGTCATCGTCCCGCTCTTCTACGCGCAGAAGGACCTGCGCACGCCGGTCAAGGTTGCCTCCTGGTGCATCCTCGCCAACGTGACCTGCAACATCCTCTCCGTCCTCCTCCTGCCCGAAGGCTGGCGCCACGCCGGCATCGCCGCCTCGACGGTCCTCTCCTCGCTCCTCAACACCCTTATCCTCCTCCACCTCCTGCGCCGGCGCGACTTCCGGCCCGACTTCGCCCCCCTCCTGCGCGAAGCCCCGCGCGTGGCCGTGGCCGTCACCGCAATGGCCGCGCTTCTCCTCGCGGCGGACCGCCTCCTCCCCGCCTGGCCGCTCCTCCTACGCCTCCCCCTCCTCATCGCCCTGGGCGCGGCCACCTACGGTCTGGCCTGCCTCGCCCTCCTCCCTCAAACCGCCCGCGCGGTCCTCAAACGCCTCGCGCGCCGAAGGCACTAACCCAACATTCACCCTTATGAGCACCCTCCAAGGCATCGTCTTCGACTACGGCGGCGTCATCTCCGCGCCCCAGGATCCCACCTTCTTCACGGTCACCGAGCGCCTGCTCGGGCTAGGCCGCGAGGCCATCCTCGCCGGCTGGGCCCGCTACCGCTCGGAGCTCGACCGTGGCACGCGCTCGCCCGAGGAGCTCTACCGCCTCATCGCGCGCGACCACGGCCTTGCCCCTTCCCCCGAGGTGCTCGCCGAGCTTGCCCGCGCCGACTACGACTCCTGGGCCCACGGCAACCTCGAGACCCTCCGCTGGGCCCGCGAGCTCAAGGCCCAGGGCTTCAAGATTGGTATCCTCACCAATATGCCGCCGGACTACGAGCCGTGGTTCAACCGCGCGGCGGCCGACTTCCGCGCCCTGGCCGATGCCGAGCTCATCTCCGGCCAGGTCCGCCTGGTCAAGCCCGAGCCGGCCATCTACGCGCTGATGGCCGAGCGGATGGCCCTCCCGCCCGAGACCCTCTGCTTTCTGGACGACACCGAGCGCAACGTGGCCGCCGCCCGCGCCTGCGGCTGGCAAGGCATCCACTTCACCACCGTTGCAGCCGCGCGCGAAGCACTTGGCAAGATGACGGATGACAGATGACGGATGACAGAAGACCGATGAGAGACTCCCCCCACCCTGCCCGGCGCGGCACATGGCTAGCCGCTATCCGCGATCAGCTAACAGCTATCCGCTATCCGCTAACAGCTAGTCTTCTCCTGGCCGCCGGCACCGCGCTCTACTGGCCCATCCTCTACAAGCTCGGCCTGCGCGCCTGCTGCTACGCCGACTGGGCGGGGCTCTGCGAGGCGGCGGCCGACCCCTTCCCCGGCGGGCTGCTGCGTTGGCTCGCGCACGGGCTGATGGGCCTCTGGCGCGTGCCGCTCCTGGGGGCGGCGGTGCTGGTGGCGCTCTTGGGAGGGCTGACGGCGCTCGCGCGCACCACGCGGCATCTGCCCGGGGCCTGGGCGCTCTGGCCGGCAGGCGTGCTCCTCTGGCAGGTGGCCTACTGCGGCTTCTCGTGCTGGATCTTTGCCGACGCAGCCTTCGTCACCCACTACGCCCTCTGGTGGGCCGTGGTGCTAGGGTTGGTGGCCGTGGGGGTGCGTTGGGGGGCCTGGAGCGCGGCGGGGTTGCTGCTCTGGCCGGTGGCGGGGTTGGCGGCCCCGGTGGGGGTGGCACTGAGCGCGTGCGTAGGGCGCGCCACCTGGCCCTCGCGCGTGGCGCGGTTGGTCGCTGCCCTGGCGCTGCCGCTCGTCTGGCGCTGCTGCGCCGAGGCCGACCCCGCCTGGCACGAGACCTGTCTCGCCAACTCCCCGCTCCTCTTCGAGGCCGACTCCCTCTACTGGAATCTCGCCAGCCTCTCCATCCCCCTCGTCCTCCTCGCCGCGCCGCTACTCAAGCGCCTCCGTCTGCCCGCGCTCCGCCTCCCGTTCACCGTTCACCGTTCACTGTTCACCAGCGCGGCCGCCGCCGCAGTCACCCTCCTCTGCTTCTACCGCGGCATGGACCCCATCCACCCGCTCTACGACATCCTCGCCTGCGAGCGCGCCGTAGCCCGCAACGACCCGGCGGCTATCCTGCGCCTCCCCGCCGAGCGCGTGGTCAAGCACCGAATGCTCTCGGCCTACGCCATCTACGCCCTCTGGCGAACCGGTCAGCTGGAAGAGCGCCTCTTCGACTACCCCTGGCGCGTCTCGCACGAAGCCTCCACCATCGACACGATGGAGCTCGATGGCTACCGCCTCCTCTTCCGCTACGGTCTGGTGCAGATTGCCCGCCGTTGGGGCTACGAGAGCGTCATCAACAAGGGCTGGGATGCCGATAAACTCGACCTCCTGGCCCGCACCGCCATCATCACCGACGAGCCCGCCCTCGCCACGCGCTACGCCCGCCAGCTCGCCCGCCTCCCCCTCTGCCGCCGCCAAGCCGAGCGCCTCCTCGAGGTCATCGCCCACCGCGCCGAGCCCGACCCCGAGCTCAAGCGCTTGCACGACCTCCATCTCCGCCTCTCCCTCGACTCCGGCTCCCCCGTCTTCGAGGGTGCCAAGCGCCTGGAGGAGGGCATCTACAACCGCTACGCCGTCCTCAAGAACGGCAACCGCGATATGGTCGCCCTCTACCTCTGCGCCTCCCTCCTGCGCAAGGACACCGTCCCCTTCCTCGAGAACTACGACGTCATCCTCTCCGTCTGGCCCCAACGCCCCCTCCCGCGCGCCTTCCAGCAGGCCCTCCTCGACGCCGTCGCCGAGCAGCCCCCCGCCGAGCAGCCCCACCTCACCGCCGACCTCTTCTCCCCGGAGACCCTCCACACCTTCGAGGCCTTCCGCCGCACCCTGCCGGCCCTCTCCGCCGGCCGCATGTCCCCCACCGACCTTCTCCCGCGCTTCGGCCGGACCTTCTGGTTCTACAAGCGCTTCGTCCACTAAGGAGCCCCCTATGCCCCACGCCCTCTACATCCCCCGCGCCCGACTCCTCGACCCTGCCTCCGCCACCGACCGCATCGGCGAGCTCTACGTCGACCCCCAGGGCCGCATCGCCCCCCGCCCCGACACCCTCCCCGAGGGCTGCGTCACCTTCGATCCCCCCGGCGAACTCCTCGTCACCCCCGGCCTCTGCGACCTCCACGTCCACTTCCGCGACCCCGGCCAGACCGACTCCGAGGACCTCGCCTCCGGCGCCGCCGCCGCGGCCAATGGCGGCTTCACCCGCGTGGTCACGATGCCCAACACCCTCCCGGCCACCGACTCCCCCGAGCTCGTCGTCCGCGCCAAGAACGCCGCGCTGCCTGTCTCCATCTACCCCTCCGCCTGCTGCACCCGCGCCCGCAACGGCAAGGTCCCTGCCGACCTCGAGGCCCTCGCCGCCGCCGGTGCCAGTTGCTTCACCGACGATGGCTCGATGGTCTCCAACCCCGAGGTGATGGACGCTGTGATGCGCCGCGCCAAGGCCCTCGGCCGCGTGGTGATGGACCACGCCGTCCGCCCCGAAATCCAAGCCGGCGGCGTCATCCGCGAGTGCCCCCTCGCCGCGCGCCTCGGCCTCAAAGTCTTCCCCGCCGAGGCCGAAATCCAGGCCGTGCGCGACGACATCGCCGCCTGCCGCCGCACCGGCTGCCCCCTCCACATCCAGCACATCTCCTGCGCCGAAACCGTCCGCCTCGTCGCCGACGCCCGCCGCGAGGGCCTCCCGGTCACCGCCGAAATCACCCCCCACCACCTCGCCCTCGCCGCCGAAGAAATCCCCGGCGACGACGCCAACTGGCGGATGAACCCGCCCCTCGGCACCCGCGCCGACCGCGCCGCCCTCCGCCAAGCCCTCCTCGATGGCACCGTCGCCATCTTCGCCACCGACCACGCCCCACACACCCCCGAAAGCAAATCCCACGGCTTCGGCAAGGGCCCCTTCGGCATCATCGGCCTCGAGACCGCCTTCGCCATCACCTGGCACGAGATGGTCCTCAAGGATGGCCTCCCGCCCCTCGCCTGGGCCGCCTACTGGATCACCAATCCCAACCGCCTCCTCGGCCTCACGCCCCCCACCCTCGACCTCGGCCAAAGCGCCGAACTCGCCCTCTTCGCCCCCTCCCTCCCCTGGCAGGTCACCCCCGAGGCCCTCGCCTCCAAATCCCACGACACCCCCTGGCTCGGCCAAACCCTCACCGGCCGCTGCCTCGCCACCTATCGCAACGGCACCCTCCGCCACACCACCGGCAAGTAAACCGCCAAGGCCTCCACCCCACTCCCCGTGCAGGGCAAGCAGCCCTGCGCAGAGCCCTTGTGCTATACTGTGCTCCGTCTGAAACACCAAACAACGGAGATACTCCAATGACAACAACTCCCCTGACGGCTGGCGCCGGGTGCGCCGGTTCGCCTTTCCGGCTTCCGCGCCGGTATCTGTGCGTCAAGTGGCCGGAGACGGTCGCCTTCCAGGAGCCGGACACCCCGGAGGCCAATGCAGCCCTCACCGAGCACATCCGCGACATTCTTGGCGGGCGCCACCTCACGCCGCACATCGCGCAACTCGAGCGCCACTTCTGGCTCTGCGCCTTCTTCCACGGCGCGCCCCGCCACCACCGCGCAAACACCTACGAGCTCGACCACCCCTCGGCCATCACCTACATTCCGCGCAATGCCGTGCTCTTTGTCATCGACGGCACCTACGGCCAAATCTACCTCGCCGCCCCGGAGTCCGCCCCCTGCCACGAACTCCTCGCCGCCCTCAATGGCACCCTCTTCCCGGAGCGCAAATACATCGATCGCTTCCGCCTCAACACCTTCGACCTCGAACCCCTACGCTACCTCACCCCGGCCGACCGCCATCCAAGCGACCGCCTGGCCCCCTGGGCGCACCTGCAGCTCAAGGGCCTCACCGAGCGCGAGGGCGGCGAGAACGGCCAGCGCAGCAAACACCTCTGGCCGCGCGACGGCTTCGAGCCACTCGACTGTGGGTGCGCCATCTGGCCGGCCCACGTCGATAGCGCCATTATGGGCATCAAGCTCGGCCAGCGGCCGCGCCCCTACCTGGCCGAGTTCTTCCAGGGCACCCCCTGGCTCCGCGCCACCATCGTCCCCGAAACCCGTCACGCACTGGCCCAGCTCATCCGCTGCTGCTCCTGCGCCGGCTGATGCCGGCGTGCTGAGTCGACTGTCGACTGTTCTCTGTCGACTTATTCATCCAGCGAGCCGGCGTAGAGACCGCGGCGGACCTTTTGGGTGGAGGTGAGCTTGAGGGGCTCGGGGGAGACGACGATCTTGCGCGGGTGCTTGTAGGCGGCGAGGGCGGCACACTGGCGCTTGACCGCTTCGCGCACGAGGTGCTCGGTGCGCTCGGGGCCGATGCCCGGATGAAGTTTGGCGAGGAGGTCGAGGTTGGGGGCGATGAGGGCGCCGACCTTCTCGCCATTCTCGCCGCGCGTGCGGTAGGCCAGCACCAACACCTGGGCGATGAGCGGATCGCGGGCGAGGGCTTGCTCGACCTCCTCGGGATAGATGTTCTTGCCCTCGCGGTTGACGATAAGGGCCTTGGCGCGGCCGCGGATGGTGAGGTAGCCCTCGGCGTCGAGGGAGGCGAGGTCGCCGGTGCGCAGCCAGTCGCCCGCGAAGGTCTCCTCAGTGGCCTCGGAGTTATTCCAGTAGCCGCGGAAGTTGATGGGGCCGCGGACCTGCAGTTCACCCACGCCCGCAGCATCGGGGTTGGCCAAGCGCACCTCGATGCCGCACACCGCCGGCCCGATGGTGCCCAGGCGAATGCGGTTGGGCGGATTGACCGCCACCACCGGCGCGCACTCCGTGAGCCCATACCCTTCGCAGGCGCACAGACCCAGCCGATTAAAGCTGCCGAGGACCTTGGGGTCGGCCTTCGCCCCGCCCACAATCATCAGCCGGAGCTTGCCGCCCAAGGCCGCTTGCACGCGCCGGCCCACGACCTTCGGGGCCACGGCGTAGAGCACACGCCCCAGGAGCGTGGCGCGCAGGCTCTTCATCAGCCGGTCGTGGAGCTTTTCGGCCATCAGCGGAACGGTCATCAAGAGCGTGCTGTGCAGCTCGCGCAGGTCGTCGGCCACCGTGCGCAGCGAGCGGATGAAGGAGAGCGAGGCGTGGGTCTCCAGGGCCAGGACCAGGTTGGTGGTGAAGGCGAAGGCGTGGAAGAGCGGGAGGACCACCAGGCAATCATCCTGCGGTGTCACAAAACCCTGGAGGAGACCCAAGGTGCCGCGCGCGTCGGCAACAAAGTTGCGGTGGGTGAGCATCGCGCCCTTGGGGCGGCCGGTGGTGCCGCTGGTGTAGAGGAGGGCGCAGAGGTCGTCGGGCGCGGGGCGGTAGGCGGGGTCGTTCCAAAAGCGCAGGGGCGCATCCTCGCGTTGGGCTTTGAGGACCTCGTCGAGCGCGGCGGCGGGGAGACCTGGCTCCGGGGCGGGACCATCGACGAGCAGGAGCTGGCGCAGGTCCGGGAGGGTCGGCGAGACTTCGCGCACGAGCGGCAGGTGGGCGCGGTCGGTCACCAAGATTGCGGCCCCGGCATCTTCGAGGATGAAGTGGAGCTCGGGGGCAGTGAGGTGAGGGTCGATATGCACCACAATGGCCCCGAGGCCGCAGATCGCCAGGTGGGTGAGCACCCACGCCGGGCCGTTGGGGAGCATCAGCGCCACGCGCGTCTGCCGCGGCACCACCCCCTGCGCGCCGAACCATTCGCCCAACGTGCGGACGCGCTCGAGCGCGGCGGTGTAGGAGAGCGCCTGCCAGCGGCCCTGCGCATAGAAGCGCAGAAAGGTGTGTTCTGGCGCCTCCGCCGCCACCGCCGCCTCTAGTAAATCACGAAGGGTGTTGTTCATTATGCCTCTCCTTGCGTCGGTTAGTCGACAGTCATCAGTCGACAGTTGTCAGTGCTGGCGCTCGACGTGAAAAGCCCGTCCGAGTCGTTAACGTCTTCGCTTCTGCCACCGGTCGGCCCGTCGCGTCAGCGTCCTGTCGACTGTCGACTGTCAACTGTCGACTTCTCAGCCTAAATAACCCCAACTTCACGCCCTGCACGGCCATCACCGCCGCCTCTAGTAAATCACGAAGGGTGTTGTTCATTATGCCTCCTTGCGTCGGTTAGTCGACAGTCGTCAGTCGACAGTTGTCAGTGCTGGCGCTCGATGTGAAAAGCCCATCTGAGCCATTAAAGTCTTCGCTTCTGCCGCCGGTCGGCCCGTCGCGTCAGCGTCCTGTCGACTGTCGACTGTCAACTGTCGACTTCTCAGCCTAAATAACCCCAGCTTCACGCCCTGCACGGCCATCACCGCCACCGGCGGCGGGAGGGAAGGTTGCGGGAGGGGGGCGACCACGTAGTCGGCCTGCGAGAGCTCCGAGGTTAAGGGAATACCCTGCCAACGGCAGATGTCATCGAGCGCTTGCCAGCCGAGGGGATTGCAGAGGGTGCGGCCGAGGGGGATGGCGCGCGTGAGGGCGTTGTGCGCCAGGCTGCGCGGGAAGACGTAGCCGCGCACCACCCAGGCCCCGCAGAGGCAGGTCGCCGCCATCAACGCCACGGCAGCCCAACGGCCCCAGCGGCGAATGACCCCCTCGGCCCCCACGCCGGCGACCATCGCCAGCGCGAAGCCGGTCAGGTGCAGCCACTTGATGGGCGCGCGGATTTGGTTGAGGCCGGGCACCAGAAAGACCGCGCGGTAGAGCGGCGTGTAGCGGCCCAAGGCCAGGAGGAGCGTGACGGCGGCGAGGACCGACCAGAAGCGCCGCGCCTGCCGCGCCGGCCCCTCCGCGCGCATCGTCCAAGCCGCGAGCACGAGCGCCAGAAGCACCCACCCCACAAAGACCGAGTGTTGGCGCAGCCTCACCCCGCGCTCGGGGTCGCCCAGCCGCCCGGTGTAGGGCTTTGGGTCGAAGGGGTAGGAGGTTCGCCCGTGGATGCCCGGCCAGAGCCACTCGAGCAAATCCTCGGGAGGAAGGGACCACCCGGTAATAAAGCACCATTTTGCCTCGAATTGGGCCCTGCGCGCGGCGGGGTCGGGCCGGGGGCTATTGGAGGTAGGGCCTAGGTCACCTCGAGGTAGGCCCTGTCTCGCCTCGAGGTAGGCCCTAGGTCGACCCGAGGTAGGGCCTACCTTTTTTAGGGTATCGCGCGGGCTCGAATCGGGGTCGTGCGGGGGAGGGGTTTCGCAATCTGCGGTGGCGGCAGCGAGTTGGGCCGCGCGCGTCTCCCGGGCCGCCCCGAAGGTGTGGCGCAGGGCCGGAAAGCCGATTAGCCCAAAGGCAACCACCGCTGCCAACAGCGCCAACCACGGCCAGCGCTTCACCCGCCACCCCAAGCGCCAAAGGCCGTAGGCGCTCAGCGCGCAGACCATCAGCAACCAAATGTCGGCCTGAGAGCCCAGTCCGAAGGCCAAAATCGTCCCCAGCGCCGCCCCCCAGCGCAGTCGCCCCGTGGCCGCCAAGCGCTCGAGCGCGCCGAAGGCCAGCGCCGTGACGGCTAGGGCATCGACCACCCCCCGGTGTCCGGCGCAGAAGAGGGTGGCGAAGTAGCCGCACCACGCCGCGCAGAGCCCGCCCACGCACGCGGCCGCCACGCTATGCCCCCGCGCGCGCAACAGCCAGCCGCCCGCCACGGCCATCACCGCGCTATCTACCCAGAAGCTCCCCTCGTAGGTAAAGGCATAGGGGAAGAGCGCGTCGAGGAGCGCGGGGAGGGTCGGCAGGGCAAAAAAAGTCCGCCACGCGGCCCACGGACCAGATGGCGGCAAGATCGGCGCATCGGGCGCCACAAAGACGGTGTCGGCCCCCAAGACCGGCCAGAAAGCCAGCGCCAACGCCAGGAGATGGAGCCCCCCGGCCACCCCCACCCAGGCGAGGAGAGACCACTTGCGTGCCGGCTTTTGCTGCGCTTTCACACCCCTAGTCTATCACACTCCGCCTCGCGCTGCGCACGCGGCGATAGCACAGCCCTGCGCCGAACGGCGCGGGGCTGTGCTATACTAGGGCCTATGGACGACTTGTTTGAGCGTGAAGAGGCGGAGGCCGAGCCGGTGTCGGCGGCGCGGTTGGGGCCGTTGGCGGCGCGGATGCGGCCGCGAAACCTGGAAGAGATCGTCGGGCAGGAGCACCTGCTCGCGCCCGGGCGGCTGTTGCGGCGCGTGATTGAGAGCGACCGCTTTACCAATCTCATCTTCTATGGGCCGCCGGGGACAGGCAAGACCACCCTGGCCGAGGTTATCGCCAAGACCACCCACCGCCGCTTCGAGCGCACCAGCGGGGTGATGAGCAATGTGGCCCAGCTGCGCGCCCTCTGCGAAAAGGCCCGCACCCTGCGCGGCACCATCGGCACGGTCCTCTTTGTCGACGAAATCCACCGCTTCAACAAGTCCCAGCAGGACGTGCTGCTGCCCTACGTGGAAGATGGCACCGTCACGCTCATTGGCGCGACCACCCACCATCCGGGCATCTTTATCAACACCCCGCTCGTCTCGCGCTCGCTCGTCTTCGAGCTCCACGCCCTGGGCCCCGAGGCCATCAAGACGCTCCTGACCCGGGCGATGGCCGATCAAGAGCGCGGCTTGGGCGAGAGCGGAGCCATCCTCGAGCCCGAGGCGGCCGACTTCCTCGCGCAAGTCTGCGAGGGCGATGGCCGCCGCGCCCTGACCGCCCTGGAGATTGCCGTGCGCTCGACCCCCGAGGAGGGCGGCGCGCGCCGGATTACCGCCGAGGTGATGGCCGAGTGCGTCCAGCGCCGAATTATCGCCTACGATAAGGACGAGGACCAGCACTACGACACCATCTCCGCCTTCATCAAGTCTATTCGCGGATCGGACCCCGACGCGGCCATCTACTGGCTCGCGAAGATGCTCGAGGGCGGCGAGGACCCGCGCTTCATCGCCCGCCGGCTGGTCATCTCCGCGAGCGAGGACATCGGCAATGCCGACCCGCGCGGGCTGACCGTGGCGGTGGCGGCGATGCAGGCTGTCGAGTTCGTCGGGATGCCCGAGGCGCGGATTAACCTGGCACAGGCCACCACCTACCTTGCCAGTGCGCCCAAGTCCAATGCCGCCTACCTGGCGGTGGATGAAGCCCTCTCCGATGTGCGCTCCGGGCGCGTCCAGCCGGTGCCCGAGCACCTCAAGAATGTCCACGTGAAGGCCGAGGGCAAGGCCGCCGCGCCCGCCTACAAGTACCCGCACGATTACGAGGGCACCGCCGTGGCGCAGGATTACCTCACCATCCCCAAAACCTACTACCGCCCGAAGGCCGCCGGCTACGAAGAGACCATCGCCAAACGCCTGGCCGCCCTCCGCGAACGCAAGGAACAGCACCGATGAAATGGATTTCCGTCTCCGGTATCCGCGAGGCCGAGGCCATCGCCTTCGCCCAGCGCAACCTCCCCTCCTACACCGCCATGTGCCGCGCCGGAGCCGCCGTCGCCCGCCGCGCGCAGCGCATCGTCGCCCTGGCCAACCTGCGCACCATCGTCGTCCTCGCCGGCCCGGGGAATAATGGCGGCGATGGCTTCGTGGCTGCGCGCTGCCTGGCCGAGGATGGCTACCAGGTGGAGGTCTGCCTCACCTGCGTGCCCGCCCGGCTCAAGGGCGATGCCGCCCGCGCGTGGCACGACCTCCAGGCCGCCGGCGTGCCCGCCCGTATCCTCCCCTCGGCCGATGCCTGGCAAGCCTCGCCCTGGCTCGACCCCGCCGTCGCCCCCCGCCGCGCGTTGCTCATCGACGCGCTCTTGGGGATTGGCTCGCGCGGCGTGCCCGTGGGCCCGGTCGCCGCCGCCATCCACTGGGTCAACGGCACCAGCGCCGATTGCCCGGTCCTCTCGGTCGATGTCCCCAGCGGCCTTGATGCCGATGCCGGCACCGCCCCCGGCGAAGCGGTGCGCGCCGACGCCACCATCACCTTCTCGCGCCCCAAGCTCGGTTTCTCCAACCCCGCCGCGCGGCCCTATATTGGCGATCTGACCGTCGCCGATATCGGTATCCCCGGCGACCTCCTCGATGCCCATTGTCAGGACGCGAGCGACGGCGTCGAGCTCCTCGCTGCCCCCGAAATCCGCACCATTCTCCGCCCCGATCGCCGGCTCGATTCGCACAAGCGCTCCTACGGCCACGCCTGCGTCGTCGGCGGCTGCGAACGCTACCCGCACGCGCCCATCCTCTCGGCCCTGGCGGCCTACCGCGCCGGCTGCGGTCTGGTCACCCTCGCCGTCAACCCCTGCTCGCGCCCCGCCGCCGCGCACTGGGTCCCCGAAGACATCTTCGCCGCCACCC
>JBJFFT010000214.1:0-3132 GCA_051891975.1 Candidatus Spyradenecus sp.
GAGACGATGGAATCGGTGTCCGGGTTGCGGTGGCCGATGACGATGGTGGGGCGCTGGCAGTCTGTCATAGCGTTCCTTGGGTTCTCTAATTGCGGTCGAAGGCGACGATTTGCTTGGCTCCGGGGGCGGGCGGCGTGACAAAGGCTTCGCCTATGGTCAGCGGATGGCCGCAGAGCCAAGCAGCCGCCTCCATTGGTTTGCCGCCCTCGGATTGGACCCGTGTCAGGCGCAGCGCGCCATCGGCCGTGCGCACCAAGATGCCGGGCTTGCCGACCTCCAAGATGGTGCCCGGGGCGGCCTTCTCGCGGTCAAGGTCGATGGGCTCGGCGTGCGCGGTGAGGATCTTGAGCATCTTGCCGTGCTCCTTGTTGCCGGCGGGCATATAGGTGAAGCAGGAGGGCCACGGGGTGTAGGCGCGCAGCTTGCGGAGGTTGAAGTCGGTCGGGTCGGTCCAGTGGAGCAACCCATCGCTCTTGCGGATTTTGTAGGCGGTGGTGACGAGTTTGGGGTCCTGGGGCGTGGGCTTGACCTTGAAGAAGGCCCAGAGGGGCAAGACGCGGATCAGGAGGTCGGCCCCCAGGTCGGCCAGACGGTCGTGGAGGGTCTCGAGGGTATCGTCGTCGCGGATAGGGGTCTTGGCCGTCATCAGGATGGGGCCGGAGTCCATCCCCTCATCCATCAACATCGCCGTGGCGCCGGTCTCGCGGTCGCCGGCCAGAAGGGCGGCGTGGATGGGCGAGGCTCCGCGGTAGCGCGGCAGGAGCGAGAGGTGGATGTTGATGCAGCCCATCGTCGGGATGTCCAAGAGTCGCTTGCTGAGGAACTGCCCATAAGCCACCACCACGATGACATCCGGCAGCCAGGCGGCAATCTGCGCCAGACTCTCGGGGGTGTTGACCCGCTCGGGCGTGAGGCAGGGAATCCCCGCCTTGGTGACGAAGGCCTTGCAGGCGCAGGGCGTCAGGTGCTTGCTCCGCCCGGCGGGCTTATCGGGCTGCGTCACGCAGCCGACCACCTGCAGGTGCTCTTGCTCCTGGGCCAGACGTTCAAGCATCGTCGCGGAGAGGTCCGCCGATCCCATAAAGACAACGCGTATCATTGCGCGGCTCCTTTCTGTGGACCGTAGCGACGCACCAGGTGCAAGAAGACGTTTGCTACGGCCTCATCTGCCTCAATGAGCGAGGAGGCTCCAAAGCGCACTGCCGTGCGCATACACTCGTAGGCCCGGGCTTCCTCCCCGGTGCCATAATAGAAAAGGGCAATCCCCAGCCACACGCGGCCAGACTGCGGCTCGGCCTTGACGGCGCACTGCAGCAGCCCCAGGGCCAACTGCCGCTCGCCGAAGGTCTGCGCGAGGCCCGACGACGCCACCAGCTCCGCCCCCGAGAGGGTCGGCCAGACGGCCTCGGGCACGCGCCGCAGGAGCTCCATCGCCGGCTCGCTCTTGCGCAGACGCTGCAGGGCGATACATCCATCGCGCGCGTCTCCGGCGGTCAAATCGGCGGCTGCGACCACCTGCTCCCAGTAGGCGGCGGCAATCTCGTGGCGGTCGAGCGCCTCGGCGGTGCGAGCCAGGTTGCAGATGTCGGCGGTGGTGGCCGCTTTGTCGCGCACCTTTTGGGTCAGGGCGCGGAAGGTGGCATCGGCCTTCCCCAGTTCTTCCACGCGCGTCAGGGCCGCATAGGCGCGCGTATTGCCGCTATCCACGCGCAGATACTGCCGCAACATCCGCCCGGCCACTGCGAAGCGCGCCTGGGGCAGGAGCGACTCTTGCAGGTAGCGGAAGAGGGCGTCGGGCGAAATCGGGAAGAGGGCCATCGCCTCACCGAAGGCCCGCTCGGCCGCCTCGGCCTGACCGTTGCGCGCATAAATCCCGGCCTGCGAGGAGCGCAACTTCGAGAAGCTCTTCTGCGCGGCGAAGTCCCGCCCATACCCCGCGCGCGTGATAAGCCGGCGCACCATCCAATCCCAGAAGTCGTCGTTCCGGGCGCGGTCGATCGCCAGGTCGCGTCCCTCCGCCTCGCGCCGCAGCCGCATCGCCAACCCCGCCGGCTCGAGCACCGCATCCATCCACGGCATTCGATAGCTCTCCTCCAGGTAGAAGTCCCGCTCGGGGTTCCGCTCCCAAATCTGCCGCGCCAACTCCTCGCAAATCTCCATCACGGCCGCCGAACCGCTAATCTGCACGCGCCCATTGACCTCGGTGATTTTCCCGCGCGAGGTGCGCTGCCCGGCCAGGACCGCGTCGGTGTAATCGGTAAAGGCCGTGCGGACCTCGTCGGCGGTCGGGAGCCAGAGCTGCTCGCCATAGAGGTCGCGCTCCACATTCATATAGGTGGGGTCGGCCAAGGCATTCTGCGTGAGCACGCAGATATCCGGCCGGAAGCCGACGGCGTAAGCCAGGTAAGTGGGCACAAAGCGCCCGGCATCCGTCCCGCCAAAGTAGACCGCGCCCGGGCTCATCGGCGGCGGCCAGAAGGGATCCGGGAGCGGCTCTTCGTCGGCCCCGACTTCGGCGAGGATCTGCCCGGCACCGCCCATCATATAGGCCCCGAACTGCCAACCGAAGTCGTGGCCCGTCTGTTCGGCTGCCCCGACGCGCCGGACCAACTCGCGGTCGCGGAAGTTCTCTACCATCGGCCCCAACGCCACGGCCGCGGCCAGCACGCCCGAGCCGATGGCCGCCGCGCGCGCGCCGCGCCACTTGGCCAGCCCCACCGCCGCCAAAGCCAGACCGTAGCCAATCCACACCGCGAAGAGTTGGTGCGATGTGATGAACTTGACCTTTTGGATGAAGCCATCCTGGATGTCCCCCGTCGGGTTCGCCAACGCCACCAGCACCGCCGACATCATCACAAAGAGCCCCACCGTCACCCACGGCCACAGGCGCATCCCCCGCTCCGGCTGCGCCCGCCGCCCCGCTAGCCCCAACGCACCGGCCAACCCGGCCGCCCCCAAGGCCATTCCCAACCCCATAAACTGCAGCCGCAGGTCGCCCAAATAGACCCACAGCTGCCGCAGATAGGCCATCGAGCAGATACTCGCCGGCGAAATTGCCTCGTATTGTCCGCGCGAGACCGCGTGCTTAAAGCCCTCCCAGGTCCGCGCATAGCCCCAATTCATCCCCGGGTT
>JBJFFT010000215.1:0-12576 GCA_051891975.1 Candidatus Spyradenecus sp.
ATAGGGGTGTCTTTCTAATAGAGGAGAGACCGTTGGCAACTTGATAGAAGGAGGATATTGTGATGCATAAGGCACTTTTCTTTGCTGTGACGCTGTTGGCGGCGGCTTCGGCCCAGGCGGTTACGGCGCTTTGGACTTCGCGCGATACGGCGCTTCCGACGGCGGGGGCGACGACGACGATTATCGTTTCGGACGCGCTGCCGAGCACGTTTACGCTTTCGGTGGTGGCTACGTTGGGGTCGGTCACGCAGTTTACGCCTTTCGAGTTCACTGCGCCGACGGGGACTTATTCGGCGAATAATGGCTTTCGCGTGCAGGGGAGCAAGGTTGGCTTTTGGGTAAGCAAGTCCTTTACGGAGGCTTTTGCGGCTTCGGCGGGGCAGCAGATTGCCTTTCAGGTGGTGGTCGAGGGGACCTCGGCGACGCTTTACCTGGCGGACAATGCGAGCAATAGCGCCACGAAGGTGGTCACGCTGACTTCCGAGATTAGCACTGGGATGAAGATCTGGTATGCGAGCAGTAATGTGACGCTGAACTCGATGGCGGTCTACGATGCGGCGTTGACGGAGGCGCAGCGCGCGGAGATCGTTCGCACGATGGATGCGACGGTGCTGCCTGAGCCGACGGCGTTAGCGTTGTTGGCGTTGGGGGTGGCCGGGGTGGCGCTTCGGCGGCGGGCATAGAGACGCAGTGAGTTGCCAATGAGGGGGCGGCGGGTGCGTTTGCGCTCGCCGTTTTCTTTTGCCAACCTTGCGTGCTTGGGGTGATTATCTTGGCGAACGGAACGAGCTTCCCAGCTGATAGCGGGGCGGATTTGGCATCTTCTCCACCTTCCACACTCGCCCGAGCCCAAAAGCAACCTCAACCCGGGGTCATCGGCGTCCGGGGCGACTCGCATAATTAAGAGGTGCACTTAATAGGTTCTGTCTGCGCGTTCACGGGGTGATGCCGCGACCAGAGGATGTTGCGTGCTGCGTGGCTTGCGGATGGGCTTTGTGCTATACTTGCGCGCACTGAGTTTCCATTCAGAAAGGACAAGCAGTGAGTACAGTGATGGAAGAGACGATTTCCGGCGCGATTGTGCGCTCGTTTTTCAAGAAGTTCGAGAGCCACCTGGCCGTGGACGTGGGCATCGTGGGGGCGGGGCCCTCGGGGTTGGTGGCGGCGAAGTATCTGGCCGATATGGGGCTGAAGGTGGCGATGTTCGAGAGCAAGCTCGCGCCTGGCGGTGGCACTTGGGGCGGCGGAATGCTCTTCAACGAGGTGGTGGTGCAGGATGATGCCGCGCCGATCCTCCACGACTTCGGCATCACCACCGTGGACCTGGGTAATGGCTATCACACCCTCGACTCGGTGGAGATGGCTTCGGGCCTCATCTTCGGCGCGCGCAAGGCGGGTGCCACCATCTTCAACACGATGTGCGTGGAGGATATCTGCGTGCGCGAGGGGAAGGTCTGCGGCCTGGTGGTGAATTGGAACCCGGTGCGGCGGCTGGAGATGCACGTCGACCCGGTGGTCGTGACGGCGCGCGCGGTGCTCGATGGCACCGGCCACCCCTCGGAGATTGTCCACAAGGCCGTTGACAAGGCGGGCATCAAGGTCGATTCGCCCACCGGCGGGATTATGGGCGAGAAGCCGATGTGGATGGAGGATGGCGAGCGCACCACCGTCATCAACACCAAGCGCCTCTATCCCGGGCTCTACGCCTCGGGGATGGCAGCCAACAATGTCCAGGGCGGCTTCCGCATGGGGCCCATCTTCGGCGGGATGCTCAAGTCCGGCAAGAAGGTGGCCGAGCTCATCGCCGCCGACCTGCGGGCCTAAGGCGCAATGGACGCTTTCGGCCTCTACCTGGTCATCACCAACCCGGTCACCTCCTACGAGGCGGTGGCCGAGGCGGCGGTGAAGGCCGGTTTGCGCTACATCCAGCTGCGGATGAAGCACGCCGCGCGCGAGGTCATCGTGGCCACCGGGCGCAACCTGCGCGCCATCACCGCCGGCACCGAGACGCGCTTCATCGTCAATGATGACCCGGCGCTCGCCGTCGAGGTCGGCGCCGATGGCGTGCACCTGGGCCAAGGCGATATGCCGCTGCCCGAGGCGCGCGCGCGTTTTCCCGAGCTCAAGCTCTTTGGCCTCTCCACCCACTCCTACGCGCAGATGGAGGCGGCCAAGGCGGTCCTGCCTGACTACGCTGGCGTAGGCCCAGTCTACGCCACCCCCACCAAGGAGATCCCCGACCCGACCCTCGGCCCCGCCGAGGCCGGGCGCATCGTCCGCGCCTCCCCGTGGCCGACCGTGGCCATTGGCGGCATTGACGAAGCGCGCCTGCCAGAGGTCCTCCGTGCCGGGGCCATCAACTTCTCGGTGGTCCGCGCGGTCTGCCAGGCGGCCGACCCATACGCCGCCATCTGCCGGTTGCAGGCGATTTGGCGCGCCGAGCGAGGGTGCTAGGCGATGTTGACGCGGCTGGTCGTGCGGAACTTGGCGGTGGTCGAGGCGGCAGAGGTCGCCTTCGGGCCCGGATTGAATGTCATCAGCGGTGAGACCGGTGCCGGCAAGTCGGTCCTGATGGGGGCGCTCCACCTGCTCTTGGGCTCGCGGGCCGACCGAACCCTTGTGCGCACCGGGGCCGAGGAGGCGCGGGTGAGCGCCGAGTGGTCGCTCACGCCCGAGGCGCAGCAAGCCATCGACGCGCTCCTGGCCGAGGCGGACATCGACCCGTGCGAGGGCGGGCTTCTCCTCCTCCAGCGCACCCTCTCGGCCGCCGGCACCGGGCGCATCCGCGTGAATAACTGCCCGGCCACCGCAGGCCTCCTCCGCCAGCTCGCCCCCCTCCTGGCCGACATCCACGGCCCCAACGACAACCTCTCCCTGCTCGACGAGGCCTTCCAGCTCCACCTCCTGACCGCCTTCGCCGATGCCCCGGCCGAGGTCGCCGCCTACGCCCAGGCATGGCAGCGCCTCACTGCCGCCGAGGCCCGCCTGGCCGCGCTCCAAGGCGACCCCGCCGAGCGCGAGGTCGAGGCCGAGCGTCTGGCCGAAGCCCTCGCCGACTTCCGTGCCATCAACCCCACCGAGGCCGACGGCGAGGAGCTCACCGAGCGCCACGCCCAGGCCGCCAATGCCGGCGAGATCCTCGCCCTCGGCAACGCCCTCACCGATGCGCTCACCGATGGCGAGGCTCCGGCCGCCGAGCAGCTCCAGGCCATCCAGCGCGAACTGCGCAACCTCGCCCGCCTCCTCCCCGAGGCCGGCGACTGGGCCAACGAACTCGCCGGCATCCAAGCGCAGGTTCAGGAGCTCTCGCGCACGATGGCCGAGCGCCTCTCACGCGTCGATGCCGATCCCGACGCTCTCGCGCAGCTGGAAGCGCGCCTCGGGCAGATTCAGCGACTGCGCCGCCGCTACGGACCCACCCTGGCCGAGGTCCTGGCTTACCGCGCGCAAGCTGAGGAGCGTCTGGCCGAGCTCCAGGGTGCCGAGGGGGCCATCGCCCAGGCCCAGTCCGCGTGCGAGGCCGAGCGCGAGGCCGCCCGCCGCGCCGCCGAAGCCCTCACCGCTAAGCGCCGCGCTGCCGCCGACCGCCTCTCCCAGGCCATCACCGCCGAACTGCGCGCCCTCGGTTTTGCCCAGAGCGACTTCCCCATCGCCCTCGACCGCCTCCCGCAGCTCGGCCCCACCGGCGCCGACCGCGTCTGCTTCTGCTTTGCCCCCAACCCCGGCGAGGCCCCGCGCCCCCTCGCGGCCATCGCCTCCAGCGGCGAAATCGCCCGCGTGATGCTCGCCGTCAAGCTCCTCCTCGCCCACCACGACCGCGTGCCCACCCTGGTCTTCGACGAGATTGATGCCAATATCGGCGGCGAGACCGCCCGCAAGGTCGGCGAAAAGCTCCACGCCCTCGCCGCCAACGTCCAGGTGCTCTGCATCACCCATCAGGCCCAGTGCGCCCTCTTCGCCGACGTCCACCACCGAGTGGCCAAGCATGTCGAGGACGGCCGCACCCTCACCCAAATCCTCCCGCTCGACTCCGAAGGCCGCCTCGCCGAACTCGCCCGAATGCTCGGCGGCGGCCCCGCCGCCCACGCCCACGCCCAAGCGATGCTCGCACGCTAACGCGCCATTCCCGCGCGGCGGTGCCGGATGGGTGTAGGCTTGCGGCGGGTCCCACGCGGTATTTCCTAGGCTACTTGCCGGGTGCGCGGCAAAAACTGCTTGCAACGAGCGGCCGAATTGCCTATACTACTCAGTAATGCGAGAGGTTTACAGATGAAACAGACGAAGCATTTGCTCGGCTTCACGATGATTGAGCTCCTGGTGGTCATCGTGATTATCGGCGTGTTGGCGGCGGCGTTGGCACCGGCGGTGGGGCGCTTTTTGCGTGCGGGCGACGACACCGTCAGCCGCAACAACTTGATGCGCCTGGGGAAGGCCGCGATTGCCTACAAGAGCGAGCACGATGGCTGCTATCCGGCGGCCGGCGGCTACTTTTCCACCTTCCCGTGGCGCAATGCCGAGAACACCGCGCGCGAAAAGCGCTACGGCCGGGCCAATGGCTGGGTCTACTTTGAACACAGTTGCCCGCGCAGCAAGGGGGATATCGAGGCGGCGGACAAGATTGGCGACGGGAATGGCGATGGCTACGACTTGGGCGGCTTGTCACAGAATCAGGAGGATGGCGAGTCGGCTAAGGATAGCTATGTGAACGAGGATGGTTGCTGCATCTGTTTCGATTCCAAGAGCTCCGAGGGCGGGATTGGGCCTAAGCCGGCGGCGTGGTATGCGCGCGGCGGCGGGGATACGTGGACGCAGGCGCAGGTGGCGGTGATGAATGGCTGCCTCTTCAGTTATCTGGGCAACGACCTCTCGATCTATGTGAACCCGACCTTCCAGCGTCTGGCCGCCGAGAAGCTGGGGATCTCGAAGAATAGCGTGGTGCGGGCCTACGCGATGAATGTCATCACCGGCACGGACAAGAGCCTCTATGATACGGGGCGCAGTGGCTATGCTGGTGGCGGAAGAAGTGGAACCCGCGGCGTTTGCTACGGGCAGTCGACCCTCAAGCCGTATGTGGATGGGAGCACGCGCGCGGAGGCGTTGCCGAGCAAGGTGGCGCTCTTCGTGGAGCTGGATTTGGATAACGAGGCCGTCAAGTCGGCCAATTCGCTGGAGGGCGACCAGGTGTGGGACTGGGACCAGGGCGACGAGTGTATGGGCTTTGTGCACGAAGACAATGGGATGATGTATGCGCATATCTGTTTTGCTGACGGGCACGTGGAGGCCATTCGGGACCCCTCGCGTGACATCACTTCGCCCGATACTTCCAAGCGCCAGAAACTGTCAAAGTGGTATGGTTCGGGCGGTGTAAATGCTTCCGGAGAAAAGTTGGATTGAGCGTATGGGCGGAAAACTGAAGCTTTTGGTGCTGTCGGCCATGGTGGCGGGGCTCTTTTGGAGCTCCGCCGCACGTGCGCAAGGGGTGACCCAGCAGGACAGCGTGTCGTATGCGCTTTCGTTGGTTGATGCGGGCAATGACCCGGCCAATCCGGCCAATGCCGCTGCCGCAACGGCGGTGAGCAATGCCACGCGCTATGTGCGCGTAAAGGTGGCCGTGTCGGTGCCGCGCTCGGGCAACCACACCGGTGTGAGCGTGGTAGCTTCGCCCGCGCGCCTGATGTACCGCAAGCATAAGGGGCCCGAGACGGCCTTTACCGGTAGCATCGTCCTCAAGCGCGATGCGCCGTATACCACCGCAGGCGGCTCGACACCGTCGACCACCGACTTCTACCCGATGCCGCAGACGGGTGCCACGAACTACACTGGCGTGGCTGCGCGCTCGGCCACCAACCGCGCCGGTGTGGCGTGGAGCTCGTATGTGGCCTTGGGGCAGGGGTACGACCCGGCCCGCTGGGAGAGCATCTATCTGAGCACGGCAGTCTACGATTTGCAGGCAGGAGACTTCGAGACGGCCAATCCGATGATTGCCTCGTTGCTCAAGGGCGAGGCCACGTATGAGTGGTACGCCGCGGCCAGCTATGGTTTGGGCTCGTTCGTGCGCATTTCCGATATCCAGGACCACGGGCGCAAGATGGATTTCACCGACCGGCGGCTCTGGGTGAGCGTCTCCACGCCGGAGGATAGTGGGCGGGTGGACGCAGCCTCCAAGGTGACCCTGGGCGATGACTTTGAGTGGCACTTGCGCTCGATGCCCGGGGTGACGGGATTGGGCACCCATGGCTGGGGCATCTACCGCGGCTCGATTGGCTCGACCTTCAACGGGAGCGCCGGTGCGCAGTTGCTGAATGTGCAGGGCACCACGCTGAATAGCTACGATGACTGGCCGCGGATTGAATCGCCGGTCTATCCCGATGGCATCGGCTCGGTCACCTTCGAGGCGATGTCGGCCGTTACGGAGACGGATTCGGTTCAGCAGGTGGTGGTGCAGTGGCAGCCGTTGGATGGCGTCTCGGCGTGGCAATCGCTGGGCACCTTTGGGCTGACCGCCGCCTATCAGTCCTTCACGGTGGACTTTCCGGCCGAAGCGAGCGTTGCCGCGCGGTTCCGCATTGTGCGCATTACGCAGTTCACCGCTACAAGCGCGGCGAATATGGCCACGGTGGCCGTGCGCAAGGTGCGTGTCCGCTCGGCTAAGCCGGTGGCAGACTTTGGCAAGCCGACCTTCTCGCCGACCTATCCGGCCTATCGGCGCTATCAGGCCGATGGCTCGCTCGACACCACTACGCCCCTCTCCATCATCTATAACGCCACCTCCGCCGGATCGGCCGAGACGCGCCCGCGTGGGTATGAGGCCACACTCAAGCTTCGCCGCCGTGCCGAGGGCGATCTGACCCACCAGTGGCATCAGGTTCCGGTGACTGTGAGTGGCTACAACGAAGTCACGGGGGCCGCCACGTTGACCTCCTCGCTGGCGCGCGGCACGTTGCTGACCAATGCCGACGGCACGAACAACACCGCCGAAGATGCTTTCTTCCTGAAGCCCGACGGCACGCTCTTGGGTGTCCTCCCCGGGGTCTATGACCTGGGGCTTGACTATCAGGTGCTGGGCTCCTTCCTCGCCGGGCGTGAAGTCATTGATGCGCGCGAGGCCGAAGCCGGCTTCTCCACCACGTATGGCGTGGAAGTCGTGGGCGACAATGGCGTGCCGACCATTGAGCAACGGCCCGCAGTTTTGGACTTCCGCGAACAGCAAACGGCTGAGGCGACCGCGTTCTTGCGCGTCACCTACCGTTCGGGCACCGGCACCACGGCCCTGCCTTACAAGCTCAAGACGCTCGATATCCCGATGTTGCCCTCGCCCACCGCCCCGAACCAGTGGCGCGTGGATGTGGCCAAGGCCTTGAGCGTGGCCGACGATGTCACGGCCACGTATGCTTGGGGTTATCAGGATCCCGACCCCACGCTACCGCCTGTCTTCCAACTGGGCTACTTCTCCTTCAAGGTGGGCTTCACCACCGCTGCGAACACGAATACCTATTGGTTTGGACAGAAGAGCACCGCGGCCGCCGGCGTGATGCCTAACGCGGTGACGCCCGTGCCGGCCGTCACCGAAACGCTCGGCTATGCGCAGGCCAATGAAAGCGCTGCCGTGCCGCTACCGGTGGCCTTGAGCGCCCTGCCCAACTCCCATCTGATGGTGGAGGTGACCTTCCCCGAGCAGCCCACCAGTGGCAATGATATGCAGGTGCGCCTCTGCGGCTCCTTCTGGCAGGACTTCAACGCTTGGTATGCCCCTTCGGAGAACTTCACCGAAACGGACTTCCGCGACAACTGCCAGAGCGTGACGGCCGACTTCGATTGCCGTGTTGGCGAAACCACCGAGGGTGAATACTATGTGGCTGACGGCTGGATCCCCGACGAGGGTCCGCTCGCCGACCTGACCGCCTTTACCGAGCGCTTCGAGACCGGGCGCGGCGACAACCGCGGCTTGGCCTTCTATATGCCCGACAATACGTCTATCGCCGCGACCGGCTTCTCCCAGTGGGGTGCCAGCCACAAGGATGCCGCGCCCAAGGATTTGCGCGAAGACGGCAACGCCACGAACTTCAATTCCCGTTATATGACCTTCACCGAGGGGGTCGAGGTGGTTTTGAGCCGGACTCCGACGCGCGACAATGGCAAGTATTACCCGGATTCGCTCGTCCGCCTGAGCGCTAAGAGTGAGAATATCACTCCGCAGAGCGGGAATAATGCCGAAGTGGTCCTCAGCGGCGTGGGCTCGGTGAGCTTCACGCTCGGAATGTCGATCCCCTACGACATCGACCACCGCGTTCGGTTGCTCGGCACGAGCGATGACACCTTGCTGAGTCTCCAAGGCTATGGTATCGCGGCCGGGGTGCAGTTTAACCGCGCCACCGAAACGTGCGCGCCCTCTGGCTACTCGGTCTCCTACTATCTGGAGAACTTCCGCTCCACTACGCGCTTCGAACTGCGCGTCACGCAAATCGCGGGCTTCCACGACACGGAGGCCTCGGTGATGCCCACGAACACCCTCATCCTTGAGCTCTATAAGTGGGAAGGCAATGGGACCGTCTCGCGCTTGCCGATTGCGTACACAGGCGGAGCGGTGATTGATGGCGGCTACTTCAAGACGACGGCCCCGATGACTGGTAATTCCTTCGCTCTCTGGGTTCGGAGCGATGGCAAGTTGGCGGTGGGGATGACCACGTCTTTGACAGCCGCCTCGCCGCAGGTGCAGTTCGTCTCGCGCGATGCCGTGGCTTCGGCCACCTCGCCTTATATCTTGGCCTTGGGTTCGGCCGAGTGCCGCCCGGTCTTCCGTCAGGTTACGCGCCAGGTGGCAGCGGGGACCACCTATGCAGCCACAGCGATTGCCTCAAGTGCGGTGTCGCTAGATGAGCCGAGCCTGCCGGAGTGGTCCGGGAGCGTCGGCTCGTGGACGTTGGCCTCCGATACCGGTAGCTCTGCGCACATCCAGATTAGTCGCCGGACGCCGACTGCCGAGTTGGCAGGCAAGCTTAGTATCAAGGCCAAGCAGAATGGCGTGGATGTCTTCACGAAGACTGTCTCGACCGATGTTACTTCCGCTAGCTACACGGTGGTGGTGGGCAAGACGAATGCCGACCTCGTTCTTGCCCCGGACGGCGCGGAATGCAACCTCTTCCTCGATAACATCTATGTTTCCTCTTGGTGTGGCAATGACCGAAACCGCAACGGGGACAGCCGTGTGCCGCTCTACACCAATGATGGTTTCTTCTCTAATAATGGTTTCTCGGCTGTGGGCGTTTGGGTCCGCCCCGAGGATAGCGCGCAACTGAACGTCCTTCCCGGGGACTATAATGGCCGCCAGTGCGTGCTGTTGCAGCGTTCGCGCAAGAACACAACCAACTCCTTGGGCGGCGAAACGACGACCGATGGCATCACGCACACGGGCAATAGCCTGGCCATCTATCTACCTTATTCCGAGACGGGTTACGGCGCGGTCAGCTTTAAGTATCGCATTCCCGAGTACGACGAGTTTGGCGGCAACCGAGAGCTCCCCTCGGCTTATGTGATGTTGCAGTATCTCGATAGTTCCGCTTCGCACACCGACTTCCTCTCGAGCACCTATTCGCCTTGGCGGAATGTCTCGTCTCCCGTGGAGCTCAAGAACACCGGTGGCGCTTGGGCGATGACGAGCATTATGCCCAAGCTCGATGGGGCCGAGATTGTTGGCGGAAACAGGCAGCACGGTACGCTGCGGTTGGTGATGGTGACGACAGGCCTGGAAGCCGATGACGACCCCTACGTCTACATCGACAATCTGCGCGTGAACGACAATGCCTCCGGCTCGGTTGCTTCTTGGGCCGGTAAGAATATCAAACTCACCTCCGCGCCAGTCAGCCAACTCTACTGGAAGGACCGCCAGCCTCTTGAAGCGGCCGACCCCGCCGAGGTGCTCTTCGCCGAGAAGAGCCAGCTCACCCAGGCCGTCCAGTTTAACGACCGGCAGAGCGGTAGCGATGTCGACGGCACCTTTGACACCACCCTCCTCAACTCCCCGCTCCTGGAAAATGGCGTTGGGCGCGTCACCTTCGCGGCCCGGCTGGTTGACCCCAAGCCCCAGCCTGTGCGCCTCTATCTCTGTGCCACCACCTCCACGGATGAGGCTGACTCGGCCCGGTTCACGCCCGTCACCTATGTGGAGGTCACCAACACCGTCTATAATGTCTACGATGTGGACCTCTCGAAGTTTTCCTTCTACAGGACCAAGCCCACTGCGGACCTCTCTCCCGGCGACCCGGCTTCTGGCGCAGATCCCTTCTCGTCCAGTCAAGTCCGGCGCCTCCGGCTGCAGGCCTATGTGGAGGGTGACGGTGTTGGGTCAGACGGCTTTGGTGCCCCAGGCGAATCGCGTCAGCCCACCTATGGGCGCATCCTGGTGGACCACCTCTCGGTGGTCGACCCCATCCGCCCCTCGTTGAGCGTGGATTCGGTGGCTTTCTCGAACGTGAGCGGCACCAACAATCCCGCGGAGTTCAACCGCAATTCGCCCCTTTCCCAGCCGATTAGCGGCGCGCCGGCCTTGCGGACGATGGTCAATCTCAGCCACGCCCAGCTCCTTAAGGACGAGACCATCCGCGTCTTCATCACGCTTAATCCGCAGGACATCGCCTCCAATACCTCGTTTGTCAAGACCTATCGCAACGATAACTACACTTACACCACTGTGCTTGGCGAGGCTTCCTTCTTTACCTCCGATGATTCGCACCCCATCGTTGCCTGGGATCGCGACCACCTGGCCGATTGGCCGCTCTCGGCCTGGTTCAACCTGGAGACCAGCCTAAATGCCGTCAAGGAGCAGCGTCCTACGGCCCCGGCCAAGGTCCTCTCCCTGGCGGAGCTCCAGGCTTTGGGCTTGCAGAACACCATCGAGCTGGAGCGCGCACCCGGCACCTATAACTTCTTTGGCGACCTTACCTCGCTGAACCTCAACATTCTCAAGCCCAACTCCCTGGTTCGCTACACCGCTTGGGCCGTCTACCAGAGCGCCGAAAGCGACGACTGGTTCGCCACCCAGATTGAGCCTGGGACCTACACCGACTTCCCCTGGTACTTCCCGCGTAGCCTCAATGCCGAGATTCAGGCGTTGGCGGATGAGGCCGGCCTCACCACCACGATGTTCTCGCCATACTACTGGGTCTACTCCTGCGCTCCCGGCGAAGTCTTCATCAACGAGTTTAACCTACTCGACTTTACCGGCACGCGCGAGAGCCGCTTTGTCGAACTCTGTGCCCCGGCCGGCCTCGACATTGGTGCTTGGCAGGTGCGCGGTACTGCCCGCAACGCACTCTCCTTCGCGGACACCTATGGCTTCTTCACGGTCCCAGAAGGCACAACACTCAAGGTTCCCGACGTCGGCGCAGTGCCGATGCAGCGCAAGACCGACACCAACGCGGTCCGTGCGTTCTACACCGCAGCACTCTCGAATAGTGACTTCTTCTACCGCGAAGGTGGCACGGGCGACGCGAAGGAGAACTTCGCGGACGGCAACGTCGCCGATACCACGAACGGCGGCGTCTTCTCCCGTGACCTTGAGCTCGCGCCGCTTGGTCAGGCGAATGGATATGCGGCCAGCCTGATGCTCTTCCGCCCGACCGGCGGTGCCGAGCACATTATCTGCTTCTCCGACCTCTCTTCGGCCAACCTCGCGGACTCCGCCTCCAAGAATGTCGACGAGCTCTACGAGAAGTTCCGCGCCTCGATGGTCTCCAACGGCTTCGTGGGCGACTGGTATCAGACCTTCCTCGATGGCGATTGGAGCGCCTATGGCACCACCGTCACCGATCCCTTCGGCTCGATGGCGTTGCTTGAGCCGAACCTGACGCTGCCTCAGGCCCACGGCCGCCGCCTGACCAAGGCCAACTTCTTCCCGGCCAACCTCACTGCTGACACCCGCTTCAGCCAGACCGCCTCCACCTTCGCCCCCGTCGCTGATCGCGGCGCCACCGCCTACGCAACCTCCATCGCCACGGTCGATATGGGCGGCATCTGGGTGGCGCGCAAGAACGCCATCGAGACCACCGAGGCTAATGGCCCGCTCGACCTCACCTCCCTCTGCTACGGCACCTGGCCGGCCGGGCAGAACCCCACGGAAGTCCCGCGCGTCAGCGAGCCGACCTCCGGCGGCGTTGCCTCCGGCGCGCTCCCGCCCTATACGCAGGTCACCCCGCGTCAGATCAATCCTGACCAGTTCCTCGTGAAATATCGCGAGCTTTCGCAGAGCTCGGTGGTCTCCAGCCTGGAAGGCGTCCCCTACGGCACTCACGCGCTCGACGTTTACAGTGCCGACAATGCCGCCCTTGTCTCCGAGAGTCGCCGCGGCGGGCGTAATACCCCTGTCACCTGGTCCATCCCCGCGGCTACGCCGAAGGTGGGGCTGACCTACACGCCTTTCCCCTTCCACAAGATTGAGTCCATCTCCTTGCGTCTGCTCGATTCTAAGACTGGCGAGGCGGAACTTGACATCGCCAAGGTCACCCCGCAGATCCTCTCTGCCACCATCGCGTCTACAGCTACGGATGCTGAAGGGTGGGTCTTGCTCGACCTCACGGGCCT